>JBMNTI010000081.1:0-11945 GCA_050945655.1 Acetivibrionales bacterium
ATTGAAGATATGATATCTAATTCGAAATTTTCAGCACCATGCATTATGAAATTACCAGTCTCAATACGAATACGATAACCTTTTTTAGGGCAGGTATCTTACATAATTTGTTAATAGTTATAAAAAACATCTGGTGTTAATATGTATTGTCAGTCTTGTTAATCACTGAAATAGTATTTCTGCCTTAACCCTAAACCACCTTTTGTATTATGTGTTCTTATATATAGAGAAATATTCGCAGGTTGATTACTGCGTTTATTAAACAAAAACAAATTCCATTCCTTATTTTTTAGTTGTTTACTAAAATTAATATTACGATTATACTTTTTTAAATAGTCTATAAGTGCATCATTATTTGGCATTTCTGTTAAGTTGTCAAATCTCTCCTCCAAATCAATTGCATATTCTTCGTACATTTTTATTCCATTACAAGGAATTTCCCTATCAGATAAAAGCAAATCATCAACATGGATATCAACTGCATAATAACCCAACTCATTTAATCCCTTAAGAAATTCTACTTCATTCTGCAGATTTCTTGTTTCATTCATCAAATCATAAAACTCTTTATATTCATCATCTCCAACTGGCTGTACAATTGCTGTTATAAGTATAAAATCTGCAGTTATTTCGCTGACAATAGGAATGTACGGCTGCCTTTTCATATATTGAACTGCGTTAGGTGTTTCTTTTTCCCAATCAGTATAGCCCTTTCCAGCCATTGCCTCTTTTCTAAAAAAATACATTCCCCCAATATTTCTATATTTAACTGCCATAATCAAGTTTTTAGGTGTATATTCCCTATCCAATTCATGCATCCAATATATATATTGTTCAACTAATGGGTCGGTTATGTCATTTCTATCTTCTATCATTTTATCTATTTCCTCCAAAGTATAGGTTCTTAATTCCTTTGTATCACTGCTTGGTGCAGGCACTTCTGTCGGTGTTTCCATAACAGAAGGTGTTTCTGTTACAGTTGGTTCTGGTGATAAAGATGAAGAAGGCTGTGGTGTGGATGTATTAATATTTAAGCCAGGTTTTTCTGTTGTTTCAGTTGCTACCGGGCTTGCGCTATTATCTATGACTGAGCCTCTACCAGTACAACCAGTGAGAAGAACCATAAAAAGCAAAAGAATTATTATTTTTTTTAAAAATGTATTCATTTCATCCCTCCAACAAAATTGTTTCTGTTGTAAATAATGTACCATCGTCCTGTATTAATCTCCTTGCTGATATTATGAGGTCCCTGACATACGCATTTTTGCTTTTCCAGTATAGTTCATTTATTGTTTTATCTTCACCACCACCATTATTAATCAAGCACCCCTTTTTCCCTACATCGATAAACTTTCCATTGCCAATATAAACAGCAACATGTTCTGTTATATCAATTTCTTCTTTCCCTTGTTGATAATCAAAAAACAATAAATCTCCTGGTTTTAAAGCATCATAGTTAATTATTCCATCACTATTCTTTAAGTTTTGTACTTCCACACCCATTTGACTTTGTCTATAATCTCCGCCCGCAATTGGATTTTTTACCCTCTCATACCATTTTTCTAGATTTCCTTCTTCTTCGCCATATACTGTGAAATACAAAGATGCAGTAAATGAAGAACAATCCAATTGCAAGCCAGACACTATAGATCCGTCCGAGTTAGTGAGTTTCATAGAACCTTTATACTTATACTCAACTTTACCTACACACTTATTTGCCAAATCAACTATTTGTTGTCTTAGCTCATCAGCAGTATAATTTATTCCCTGTGGAGAGGTCTCCTTTTCAATTTCACTTTCCGGCTTTGGAGTAGCAGGTATATTTGCTTGAGATAACGCTTTCTCAATATTATCTTCACTTGCATAATTGGTATTGCCTGTTAAAGCAATTCCTGCAATACCAAGAGGATATTTCTTGCCGTTTACTGTTACACATACTTTGCCATTCTCGTATGTAATCTGATCATTAGCGTATCCTTTACGGTTTAAATATTCTCGTACACTAACATAGCCAAGGAACAGCAAATATGCGCCCGTTGTTTGGGCGTCTTTATATTTCTCTATATCCGAAGCAATCTTTGCATCCCTTTCTTTTACATATTTCTGCAGATTTGAGTAATTGCCCACTTTTATTGCATCCGCAATAAGAGTCGCATAATCCTTGTCAGGGTCAAAGCCTTGTCCCAACATACCTTCAATTCCCGATTTTATTATTCGGTAAATCCCTTTTAGGGCTCTCATTAAAGGCATGTTTAATACAAAGGACATCGTTTTTGCATTATCATTTTTTCTTCCAAAAATTCTTGCTTCTCTAATTGCATCTTTTAAATCTTTAGACGGTTTATCATGATCCAATGTGTTAAATTTACTGTCAAAATCTTTTTTAAGTTGTTCGTCTATTGTAGTTGCCATCATCAAATCTTTAAGAGAAATGGTATGACATCCCAACAGTTTTCATATTACCATTTCCTCCTTTTCTTCCGAGCTGGATACTGCCGCAAATACCCGCGCATCCCGCTCGGTCTCTTGATCGTAATATCTGCCGTAATTAGGTGAAGGCAAAAAGATAAATGCTTGAAGTTAACTTAGATGTTCCTTTGATTGAAGATATGATATCTAATTCGAAATTTTCAACACCATGCATTATGAAATTACCAGTCTCAATACGAATACGATAACCCTTTTTCAGGGCAGGTATCTTCCATAATTTTCTTGTAGTTTTAAAAACATCTGGTGCTAATATGTACAAACACAAGATGTTTATATTAATGGTATATTATACTATTAATTTTGTCAATAATTAGAATTTTGTTTTATAAGTTTAGCTCTAAAGATTATTCTAATACAATCACATGAAAAACTATAAAAATCATAAAAATCATTATTTCTACATATGTCACTATATCTAGCTGATAACTTTCATGATATAAATACTTATAAAGTACTTTAAGGCGTGATTTCTGTTGTATTATTTCGGCACAATCTCCGGCAAGATAAGCTTTTTAGTTTTTTTCTATTGCAAATTTTTCCTAATGTATGTATAATAGTAACATATGCGAGGTTCTTTAAGGAGGGATTATAGTGAAAAGAGCGTTGTGCCTATTACTGGCTTTATTATTTACATTTACATTTACTACTATGGTTTTTGCAGCCGATGAAAAAATAGATGATCCGTTATTACCTACCAGCCCTGACATTGTTATCGAAGAACAATACGGAAATATCCAGGAATTTGAAGATGATCCTACTCCCGAAACAGCTCCGGTTGTAGATATACTTGAAGAGGAGCTTCCTGAAGCATTGCCTCAGACCGGAGGTATTCCGGCGGAAGTATTCTATATTATCGGTGGAATTTGCATTATATCTGCAGTACTTTTATTGAGCAGAAAGAGTAAGCCTTCTGCAAAATAAATATTGTTTAAACACGAGATTTGAAATTTGTGAAATCCTGAGGTAGCTCAGGATTTCTTTTTGTTGCATTAAAGCTCAGAAAATAGCCGTTAGGATAAAAAAAAGGCTGTTACCGGACATATTATCACAGTAGCAGCCGCTGAAGTATAATAAAAATGTTTTTCTAAATCTCAATATTTATTATTTTTAAAGGATTAAACGTAAAGAGTTCATTACGCGTTTTTGTTCCGAAATGCTTTTCAACCAATGCGGCTGCTTTACTCATGTCAGGATTGCGTCCGCTTGCAGAGTGGGCATCGGATGCCGCAAATTGCACCAGCCCTTCTTTAATAAGCCGCATGGCCGTCTTTTTTGATTCCCTGCCATATATCCCTGTAATACTTCCTGAATTCACTTGTGCAAGGATACCCCGGTCTATAAAGGATTCCAGTATATCCGGCTGGCGCTGGATTTCAGTATACCGTTCAGGATGGGCAATGATTGGTATTACACCTTTAAGCTGAAGTTTATACAATACATTATCGGTATAAGGGGGTATACTCATCATGGGGAACTCTACCAGCATATAGCAGGAATCTGCAAGGGTTCCTATCAACCCCTGCTCATACAATTCTATTAGCTCAGGGGTTATGAACACTTCACAGCCGGGATATACGGTTATATCAATTCCCGCACTCGCAGCAAGCCTATTTAAGCTATTACATTTCTCAATAATGGTGGCAAATCCGTATCTGGTATTCCCATAGACATAATGAGGGGTGGCAATAATATGACCGGTACCGCTTTTTTTCGCAATTGCAAGCATTTCCAGGGCAATAGCCTCGTTTCTTGCGCCATCATCAATACCCGGTATAACATGGCTGTGAATATCTATGTACAAAATAAGGTACCTCCTGGTAAAAGCGTTGTGTCCCCTTGCTATTATGCCGGCGAGCGTTTTCTTTTTTTCTTGCCGGTATCATCTTCGCTATAATAATAACTATAATAATATTTATTTCCTAACGCTTTTTTATCAAGGTTATTTAAAACAACTCCTATTATATTCGCGTTAACCCTTTCCAATGTCTCCCTGGCTTTTTTGACCGCATCAACCTCCACCTTGCCCGATTTTACCACTAATATGGTGCCGTCAACATATGTTGATATTATCGAGGCATCGGTAACGCTGCCAACCGGCGGGGAATCCAGCAAAACCATATCATATTCTTCCTTTACCTTAGCAATAAAATTCCTCATAGCGTTTGAATTTAAAAGCTCGGATGGATTGGGAGGAATTGTTCCACTGGTTAAAATATGCAGGTTCTTTTCTTTATGATGGCGTATTAAGGATTCAGATCCATTTTTGGCAGTCAATAAGTTGGTAAGGCCGCTTTCGTTTGAAAGCATAAAGACTTTATGCACTTTGGGCTTTCGAAGATCCGTATCAATGAGGAGTACCCTGCTTCCTGCCTGTGCGAATGTAATGGCCAGATTTGCTACGGTAGTGGTTTTACCTTCCATAGGCCCGGTGCTGGTTATAACTATAGATTTCAAAGGGTTATCCACACTCGAGTACTGAATATTTGTCCTTAACACCCTATACGCCTCAGATACAGGCGACTTTGGATCCGTATGTGTAATTAGCGTATTTTTCAAAATAATTCTGCCCCCTTCTCCTCAACCTTAAAGGCCGGTATAGTGCCTATAACGGGTAGATTCAAATGTTTTTTTACATCATCCGATGTTTTTACCGTATTGTCCAGATAGGCCATTAGAAATACGATACCTACACCAAGCACAGCACCTATTAGAATTCCGATAACAGTAACCAGTCTTTTGCTGGGCGAAATAGGCCGCTCCGGCAATTCGGCCGCATCAATGACCTGGACATTTTCGACCTGCATAATTTCAGCAATCTTTCTTTTGAATACATCTGCCACTTTGTTTGTTAAAACCATAGCCATTTCCGGATCCGTATCAATTACGGTAATCTCAATAACTCTGGTGTCGGGCCTTTGGTTTACGCTAATAAGCTTACTTAACTCATCCACACTAAACTCGGTAAGGCCGAGTTCCTGTATTGCCGTTGAGGCAACAATACGACTTTTTGCAATTTCCTGATAATCCAGAACAACAGATGCGCCAATATTTAAGTCTGTGTAGCTAACCCCTTCCGCATCCGTTTTCTTCCCGACGTATAAGGTCGTTTCAGCCTCATAAACAGGATCAAGGTTAAACGCCCTCCACGCCGCAATACTGCCGCATAATACCATGCACAGCATTATTAGCCACCATTTTCTTAATAACAGGTGGAAGATTTCTTTTAAATTTAGTTCCATAAATTTCACCAGCTTTAACTTTTTATATTGTTTCCTTTGTTCGAATTGTTGCCAATTGCTAACACAGGAATTTTTAGATATACTTATATCGCAGGTATTTTAGCCTTCCACAGAAGATCACGGGAGATCATTGATGAAAAAAATTATACACCTTTTTAAATTATTTTTTAAGCTTCCATTCAAAATGAAAATATTAGTTATCATTTCTTTTTTTCTATTAGGCATTATGCGTTTATTAATACTCATAATACCCTTTAAGCACCTTATTGCAATCATGGGCAAAGAGATGCGGGAATCCCCGTTTACTCTGCCTGAAAAATCTCAGGCAAGAGGGTTATGGGTAAGCTGGGCTGTTAATATAATGAGCAAGTATACTCCTTGGGAGAGCAAATGTTATGTCAGAGCATTAACAGCCATGCTGATACTTAAAATTCTTCGTATCCCGAGCACCCTCTATTTAGGTGTGTCAAAGAGCGAAATAAACAACTTGATCGCCCATGCCTGGCTAAGAAGCGGCAAAGAATACATCACAGGTGCGGCCGAAATAGATCAATTCAAATGCGTATCTTATTTTTCATCATTATGATTTATTTCACTAACTAAAATATCGGTAAAATCTTTTGATTTATGTTTAAAAAGTCTTCCGTTCTCCAGCCTGTATATGGTGTCGCATAACGGAAGCACAGATAGCCTGTGAGTAATGGCAATACAAGTCTTTGCTTTCATTTGTTTAATATTCTCAAAAATCTTCTTTTCTGTTTCCATATCCAAAGCGGAGGTTGCTTCATCCAGGAGCAGAATAGGTGACGGCCTTAAAAGAGCTCTTGCAATACACAGTCTTTGTGCCTGCCCTTCGGATATTCCTGTGTTCGATTCTCCTAAAACCGTATTGATCCTGTCCGGCAATGTTTGAACAAAGTCCCATATACAAGCCGCCTTCAGAGCTTCTTCAAGCTCGTAATCAAAAGCATCCGGCTTCCCTACCCTTAGGTTCTCGGCTATTGTCCCTGAAAAAAGAGTATTACCCTGTGGTACATATGTGAAATATCCCCGTGTTCCGGAGGTAACAGGAATCTCTTCCGACTTATCCAGGTTCAGATATATCTTCCCCTTTGCAGGCTTTATAAGACCTAAAAGTAGTCTCATTATCGTAGTTTTACCTTCACCGGAGCTTCCGATTAAGGCAGTAATTTTTCCTGGCTCAGCTTCAAAAGAGGAATCCTTAAGTACTATCTTATCAGGAATATACCCAAATGTGACCCCTTGCATATAGAGCCGGGCATTCATTTTTTTATTAAGTTTAACGGGCAATTTTTCAGTTTCATCCTCTAACGATTCAAGCTCGACCAGCCGTTCTACCGAGGCTAAGCTTGATATCATATGAGAAAAGGATTTGGTTAAACCGATAACAGGGCTTTGCACCTGACCTACCAGTTGCAGGAATGCCGTGAAAGTGCCAAATGACGTTCCTGTTGCAATTTTAGATACACCGTAAACAAAAGCAAGAATATATCCTAAATAATATCCCCCTGATACGACAAGCCTGTTAGTAATGCTAATATTATTCTTTTTTATTACACATTTATATTTGTCTTCCTGTCTTTCTGAAACATGCTTTAAGCTTTCGTCCTCATATTGAAAGCTTTTGATTATCAGTATATGATGGAGCAGCTCTGTAATATATGACCTGTATCTGCTTTCAGCGGCATGTATCTCGCGTTGTACCTTTCTTTTCTTCTGCCCCACAATATAGCTCAATATGATGGCAATAGGTCCTAAAGCAAAAGCCAAAAGAGCTAAAGTCAAATCATATATGGCCAGTATTACAAATGCGGCTACAAGCTGAAACCCGAGCGTAACCATGCCCGGAAATGTAGACAGCCATAATGATACAACGCTACCGGTATCATAAGTCAATCTGGTTAAAATATCCCCGCTGTGAAATCCGTTCAGAGCCATCCAATCCTTGTTATAGATTCGTTTGATTGTATCCTTTTCAAGACTGTAGCTCATTTTCTCGCTTATTTGCACTGAAATTTTGCTGGAAAAAACACTCATGGCTAAAGTAACTGCCTGAATGCCTACAAATATTAAAATAAAGCTTATTGCTTCTTTGGCGTTCCCGGCGATTGTATTATCTACCATGTGTTTAGAAACAACAACGCTGCCTACGCTGATAACAGCAGAAACGGCATCAATAAGGATTAATCCTATTATCAGCTTCATAAAAGGTTTTGCACATATTATCAGCCATCTGTAGCTATCTGTTTGTATTAGCTTTTTTAGATCCTTAATAGTCATGTTTCCCCCGTTATGGTTCAATTATTTACCGTATTGTTTCCATGACCAGTCTGATCTGCTCCTCGGTACTTCTTTTCCAAAAAGGTCTTAAAAGATAATAATAGTGAACTGAGTTTGCAAGATGAGTAAGCTTAATAAAAAATTCCGGGGGTATTCCCATCCTTTTGCGAATGACCGAATAATACATATTGCTCATTATTCCTTTTAATTTATCGGTACCACTTGCTTTAATTATATCAACACATCTAACGTTCTCTTTGCAGATTTCAAAAATAGCAAATAGCGGAACACTCTCTTTATTATATTGAACGTCGCTTTCAATAAAAAACTTTTTTTCCGGCATTCTTAGCTCTAAGTTGGTGACATTATATCCAAGCATTTTCGCAGCATGCCTGGATAACCTTTGCTGCGGGTATGCCGGAATTACGACAGGTACCCCATCACTATTTATTGAAATAGCCGTGATATCGTCCGACATATATTCATAAGACTTTTTTCTTAAGGCAGCACAAAGAGTTGACTTGCCGGCACCGCTTCTTCCTGTGAATACAATAGCTTTACCGTTTATAACTATCGAGCTGCCATGGATAGGTATCAATCCACGCTGAATTAAAAGCGCACCCATAATGATAGCCATAAGGTATGCTTTTATGCGATTGATATCATACTCATGAATTTGAATCGTGATGGTATTGCCATACTTAACGTGATAATTTGCGACTTTCTTAAATAATAAGAATTCGGTTTCCGAAAGCTGATACTCATCAAATACTTCGATAGGATTCTCTATATTTGTCGGAACTTCGTCAAGAATAATATTTACGTCCGCGGTTCCTTCACCGGGTAAAAATTCAGTTAGCTCAAGCTCAGAAGAAAAAACCAATCCAAATGCGAAGTAGCAGTACTTTTTCTTTTCTAATTGTTGCATTATAACTTCTCCATTTTTAGGTATAATTAAGACTAGAGATTTCAACGGAACCGATCCATCGAAATCTCTAATTTACTAACAAACATTTCATTATGTATAACGTCCAAACAACCATGATAATAAGTTGAATATCTTTTGTTTTTTTTGGCTCTTACCTTTGCCAACCTTGTTTTTATTCTTATTTTTATTGCCATTATTGTTGCCACAATTGCTGCTTCCTCCGCCGCTGTAGCTGCTACTGCCGCCACCACTATGACATCGGGGGATTATCGGTATTCCACATTCAGTATACTTCGCAGATAATTCCCATATTTCCGGTTTTTCCCACACTTTCATGGTTTCACCCCCTCACTTATTGTTATGAGTCCTGCTTCATTAAGACTATCCAAAAGCTCGCTAACATCCTGTACACAAGTAGTTTTATCGACATCATATTCCTTGAGTAATAATTCAATAAGCTCACTGAATATTTGCGACTCTTCAAGAAGCTCCCATACTCTGCTGGCAACCGAATTCAATCCGTAGTACTTGCCTTTTTCAATATTCATCATAGCAACATCCCCATCCAGTTCAATGGTTGGTATGTTATCATTTCTGCAGATAATTGAATCCGATTTAATCATCGATAATTTCCCCATAATAATAATGCATAAAAACATAATATCATATTTTTCCCAAGAAAACCAGAGTTTTTTTCAAATCAGTTCCATCCATTTCAATAATCTATAATGTTCTTCAAATTGAGTGTTAGATTGACTAAGTGATTTAAAACCAAATCTTCGACCTGATACTTTTTTACGTTTAAAAACATTGACCATAATTCTATGAAGCCATACTACAGGAAGCATAATCGGTACCTTTATCAGGTATTTATATTTGTTGCACATGTAGCGATATGGAGGAAATAACAAAATAATAATCCTTCTGAACTTTCCGGGCATGTTTTCTATTTTAGCTTTTCCCATTGCGTTAATATAATAACTCCCGATTATGCGTCTTGTTTCATTTTTCCCAAAAACTCCACCTGAGAATATATACTCAATAAATTGGTTCAGTTTATTATCTTCAACCATATTCAGGCTAAAACTCTCCGGCACTTTTAAATCTAAGAGCCTTTCACAGGTCTTAATAAGAGTTATTACAAATTGTTTTATTCCTAATTCTTCGGTTTTTTTAGTAAATTCTAACCAGTCGATTTCATTGTCATTCTTTTCGACATATACTACTAAATCACAAAGTTGCCGTAAGCCGAACCCCGATGACACCAAATGGTTAGCCAAATGAATACAAAGATATACAAGATGATCCTCCAATGATAATGTAAGTATAGATACCCCGTTAAAATTGTAGTCTATGCAACGATCCCAGATAGATTTTTCCCATTGTTTGGCTCTTTCGGCAAAACGATCCTTGACAAGACCCGTATGGAGTTCAATAAAAAATTGTTTTGGTGAAACTAAGGTATTATGCTTATTATCGGATGCTTTTTTATGGTATCCTATTTTCTTAAGAATTTTTATTACTGAGTTCATATGAATGTCTTTAATCAGGAAATCCACATCCATCATGGATCGCATTTCAGGTTTTGGATAAAAATCCTTTAACACAATACCTTTTAACGCTATTACAGGAATACCGGCATCCGCCAAGGCACGGACAACCTTAGTGGTACCTTCCATATATCTGTTTTGTTTCAATGCCTGTTTAAGGGCATCATTCTTCCAAATTTCAAGAATTTTTTTTTCAGCATTTCGCTTAGACTTATACACTTCTTTTATTAAGGGATACGTGAGGCTTTCTACCTGATGGTGTTTGGCAAGCACGAATAATTCCCTAATATCTGCGTTCTGCATAGATATATCTGTCTTTTTGTTTCGAATTGCTGCAGATAGAATGCTAGCCAACAACTGGCGGTTATTATCCATAAGTCTCCCTACTCAATTAAATTCTTCTGAAGCAATAGCTGCCTCTGAAAAACTCTTGCTAATTTCGCTATTTTCCTCAATCCCTGACCCTTGTCCGGTACCATAGTATTTAAAGCCTTTATCCTCCATGAAAGATTTTCTGTAAATATTTCTGAAGTCAAAGAAATATGGGTTTTTTAATAGACTCTTTACTCTCTCAAAATCCAGATATCTAAACTGGTTCCACTCAGTTATTATTAATAATGCGTCGCTGCCTTCCATTGCCTCATATTCATTGTCACAATAAGTAATTTTATCTTTGATATTAGAAAGCCACCTTTTAGCCTCATTGCATGCAATAGGATCATATGCTTTGAACCTTGCTCCTTTTTTTGCAAGCTCGTTAAGTATTGTAATTGATGGTGCTTCCCTCATATCATCAGTATTAGGTTTAAACGCTAACCCTAAAACCGCCAATTGCTTGCCTGATAAACTACCCATTACATCTTCAACTTTTTTAGCAGCTTTTAGCTTTTGATTCTCATTAGCTACAATGGTTTGTTCCACAAGTGTAACCGGCGATCCATACTGTTTTCCAATCTCGGCCAGCGCTCTTGTATCCTTTGGAAAGCAACTGCCGCCAAAGCCTGGTCCCGGATGTAAAAACTTAGGGCTTATTCTGCCATCTCTTCCCATAGCTCTGGCTACATCCTGTACATTGGCGTCTACTTTTTCAGATAGACTTGCTATTTCATTAATAAATGTGATTTTCATTGCCAAGAATGCATTGGAGGCATACTTTATCAGCTCTGCCGTTTCTATATTGGTTTCGATAAAAGGTGTTTCATTCAGGTATAGTACACGATATACCTGCTTCATAAACTCAAGGGCCTTTTTCGATTCCGTACCTATAACTACTCTATCCGGATGGGTAAAATCATGTACTGCTGAGCCCTCCCGTAAAAATTCGGGATTTGACACAACATCAAAATCATATTGAACATTTCTTTTTTCAAGCTCTTCCAATACCCATTTCTTTACCTTCCGGCCGGTACCGACAGGCACGGTGCTTTTGTCCACAAT
>JBMNTI010000082.1:0-11880 GCA_050945655.1 Acetivibrionales bacterium
CGCAAAAAGATGCTAATTTTCTGCGTTTTTCATCCAGTTCCTCGATTTCATCAAGGGTTAAAGAGATTTCAAGTGGGCCTATGCCCTCGGTCTCCTCAACCAGGGCAATTGCTTTCTCCGCTTCTCTAAACGCATCAAACAATGGTTTAACATTTTTATTATAGACATCCTTTTTCCAATAATCAGCGCAATCCTCCCATGACATCCCAACAGTTTTCATATTACCATTATCTCCTTTTTATTCCAGGTTGAATACTACCGCAGATGTACGCGCATCCCGTTCTGCCTCTTGATCGTAATAGCCGCCATAATTATATGAAAGTAAAAAGACAAATGTTTGAAGTCAACTTAGATGTTCCTTTGATTGAAGATATGATATCTAATTCGAATTTTTCAGCACCATGCATTATGAAATTACCAGTCTCAAAACGAATACGATAACTTTTTTCAGGGTAGGTATCTTCCATAATTTTCTTTTAGTTTTTAAAAACATCTGGTGCTAATATGTATGAACACAAGATGTTTATATTTATGGTATATAATACTATTAATTTTGTCAATCCCCGCTTACTGTATTAGTGTTGAACTATCTGTTTTGCTTATACTTTTACAAAAATCTCTTTTACGGCTTTTGCTGTTATAATCCCGTGACATACTTTACTGAGTAAGCAAGCAAGATGAATGAAGAAAATAATCGGGAATAAGAAACAATCACTTTAAGAAATGCAATGATATTGTTAAAATATTAATTACTGTCTATACTTTTACATCTGATTCTTTTATAATACAATAATAAGACTTTTGCCGATTTCGCAAATTCAAGTTTGCAACGCGTTGCGTCAATCTTGCGACTTTGCAAAAAAAAAACAAAAAACTATCAGACAAAATGAAAGTGAGTGCAGTATATGAATTCTAATTCCTGCAAAATACCTGAAAATTACAAATCTTTTTTGAACCTTAAAGATACGGAAATTGCCATTAAAAAAATAAAAGATTTTTTTGAAGATACTCTGGCCGCGGAGTTAAATCTTACCCGTGTTTCGGCCCCCCTTTTTGTACGGCCTGAATCAGGTTTGAATGATAATCTTAACGGAGTCGAAAGGCCTGTATCTTTTGATGCGAAGCATATTGACGGAACAATAGTGGAGGTAGTGCAATCCCTCGCCAAGTGGAAGAGGATGGCTCTTGGCCGTTATGGTTTTTCTCTCGGTGAAGGTCTATATACAGATATGAATGCAATACGTCGAGACGAAGAACCGGATAACCTCCATTCCATCTATGTTGATCAATGGGATTGGGAAATGATCATTACCAGGGAAGATCGCAACATGAATACCTTAAAAATTGTCGTTGAGAGAATATACAAAATTTTTAAGCTTACCGAAGACTATATTATTGGTGAGTACCCTATTTTGCCACGGTATTTATCCGATAAAATAACTTTTATTACGGCTCAGGAATTGGAAGACCTATATCCCGATTACACTCCAAAGGAACGTGAATATGCTTTTTCCAAGGCACATGGATCAATCTGCCTGCTGCAGATAGGAGATAGGCTTAAATCCGGCAAGCCACATGACGGCAGAGCTCCCG
Organism: Acetivibrionales bacterium; assembly: GCA_050945655.1. Lineage (GTDB taxonomy): Bacteria > Bacillota > Clostridia > DSM-8532 > DSM-8532 > DTU059. The sequence continues at coordinate 1,594 of JBMNTI010000082.1, forward strand.
ACTATGATGACTGGAATTTGAACTGTGATATTATTTTTTATTATCCGGTGCTGGATACCGCTTTTGAGGTATCATCCATGGGAATTCGCGTAGATGAGGAGTCCTTGCTCTCTCAACTAAAAAAAGCCGGTTGTGAAGAAAGAAGCCGATTGCCTTTTCATAGTGATATACTGAATAAAAGGCTTCCTTATACCATTGGCGGTGGGCTTGGGCAATCTCGCATCTGTATGTTTTTTTTAGGGAAGGCACATGTTGGGGAAGTTCAATCGTCCATATGGCCTGAGGAAACTCATAAATGCTGTGGTGAAAATGGTATAATTCTTTTATAAGCAAACTTTTGGGATTATAATAATCTAGTCCCTTGATAGTATAGGCCATATTTACTATTGTAATTAATGGAATAATTTGATATTTTACAATATAGTTTTTTTATATTTTTACAGATTAGCAATTATTATATTATTGAATAATTTTTTTGTGAATCTTGACATAAGTCGAGAAAACTTTTAAAATTCTTATATATACTTATATATAATTAATGGGGGGAACTTAAAATGAAAGCAACAGGAATGATAAGAAGTCTTGACCAATTAGGGAGAATAGTAATCCCTATTGAACTGAGGCGGGTTCTAAACATAGCGATTGGAGACGGTTTGGAATTTTATTCAGACGAAAAGGCCATTATTCTTAAAAAATATGAGCCTGCTTGTACCTTTTGCGACAATGCAAAAGATATAAAGGTTTATAAAGGTAAGAATATTTGTGGCGAATGTTATGCTGAGTTAAAAAAGTCTATCTAAACTTGATTTCCCGGAACCGACTGCCTGGGGTCTAAAATCTAAGGCAGTCTTATTATTTTGCCTTAATTGCAGTATCAGTTATTCCTTATCTATTATGTTTATAGATTTGGGAAATATTTTTGTTGTTAAAATTCCGTTTTAGACAAGCCAATAAAATATTCACCCAGAATGAGATCCTCTGCAGAAGTGAGCTTGATATTTCTATTGCTTCCCTCGAACATGGAAACAATATACCCTGCCGCTTCTGCCAACCCGGCATCGTCAGTGCCTCGTATGCCTTTTTTTAAGGCATTTTCATATGCATCCATGATTATACTCCTCTTAAATGACTGGGGTGTTTGTGCATGCCACGCCAGCATTCTTTCCGGAGTAACTTGAACTGCCTTTTTATCATCCAAAATTTTTATTGTATCCTTAGCAGGCCAACCGGCGCATGCCGCGCCTTTTTCAATTGCTGTTTTTATACTATCCTCAATTATCTGCCGATCCACGAAAGGCCGGGCTCCGTCATGAATAAGTACAATTTCCACAGCATCCGGCAGGGCTTTTAGTCCGTTGTATACCGAATCCTGACGGCTATCCCCTCCATTTGTTATGATAAGCTGAATCTTTTTGGTATAAGGTTCGCAAATTGTTTCCATAGCTTCCTTATCTTCAGGGTTGATTACCAGAATGAGATTATCAATTAAGCCTGAAAATACAAACTTTCGGATAGTCCAATCAATAACCGGCCTCCCTCTTAAGTCTGCCAAAACCTTATTATAGCCAAGCCCCATGCGGCTTCCTTTTCCTGCGGCTACAATAATGGCGCCTACGGCGCCTTCGATTTCTCTAAAATATTCTGTTACAGTCATATTGTTAACTTCAGGCATATAATCACCTTCTGATTTGGATTTATCTAGTTGACCAATGAAAGGTGGACGTTCTTAAATTTGCCGAAAACCATGCGTCCGGCGGAAGTTTGAAGAACACTGACTACAACTACATCAACCAGTTGGCCTTTAAATTTATAAGCCTGTTCGACCACAACCATAGTGCCGTCATCCAGATAGCCCACTCCCTGACCGCTCTCTTTGCCTTCCTTAACAATGCGGACAGTCATTTCTTCTCCGGATACGGCCACCGGTTTCATAGAATTAGCCAGATCATTTATATTAAGCACTCCGATGCCTCTGATTGCCGCAACCTTTCCCAGATTATAATCATTTGTAATAACCTTTGCCCCCATTTCCTTTGCCCTCGTCAAAAGCTGTTCGTCTACCTCTATTTGTGAGTCTCCTTCCGACTTATCAATGGTAATAGGAAACTTGGCATCGCTTTTCAGCATATTCAAAACATCAAGGCCACGACGTCCTTTAGCCCTTACTATATCGTCTGCCGAGTCGGCCAGATGGCGAAGTTCCTCCAGTACAAAACCCGGGATTACAAGCTCCCCTTCTAGAAAGCCTGTCCTGCTTAAATCCAGAATACGGCCGTCGATGATCGCACTGGTGTCCAAAAGCTTGATTCCGTTTGATGTGGAACCTTTCTTTTTACCTAAAACACCCTCGAATATGTTTTCATTCTTTTTAACAACAGTAAAATAGATACCGCAAATACCAAACAGAATATTTATCATTATTGATAAAGGTACTCCGATCAACTCAATCTTTACAATGGGAATAGAGATAAGGTTGGCAATTACCAGCCCTGCAATAAGCCCGCCGGATCCTATCATGAGCTCGTACAGCGTAATTTTCTGCAATGAAGCCTCGATTCGGTCGACGAAACTTGAAGAAAAGACAATGATCCTGCCTCCGATGTGAAACATTATTACACCCAAAATGACAGCAACAACCGCCCCAACTCCATAAAACACGCCGAGGTATTGCTCCACACCGTTTTGAATCATTAACAGACGCACCAATGATATTCCGGTCAAAGCTCCGGTAAGACCAAATGCGTATTTTAAAATCTTTTCCAGCATATTGACTCCCTCTGAATGGATAAGATCAGGTCGATATACGCGTATTAATTATATTTTCTACATCCATAGGGTTCATATTCTTAGCCAAAACCAGTTCACTTATAAGAATCTGCTTGGCACTGTTCAGCATTTTACGTTCTCCTGTTGATAATCCTTTATGTCTTTCCCTCAGAACAAGGCTCTTAACCACTTCTGCAACTTCAAAAACGTTACCGCTTTTTATTTTTATCATATTTTCACGGTATCTTTTATTCCAATTCGATGTTTGTTCATCACATCTTTTTTCCAGAGATTTAAAGACTTTATCAGCGTCATTTCTGTTGATCACATCCCTGATACCGATAGAATCCACATTATTGATAGGAATCATAACCTTCATGTCCCCAACAGGCATTTTCATTACGTAGTAGCTCTTCCGTTCACCAAGAATTTCTTTTTCTTCAATTGACTCGATTATTCCTGCACCGTGCATAGGATAAACAATTTTATCCCCTATACTGAACATAATTTTTCGCTCCTTCTTATCATACATAATCTCATTTGTTTAATTTCTTATCATACGTGGGTTATGAATTAGCCAAATGTATGTATGGAGCCTTTATTTGCATGTCATTTTCTTAGGAGATTATATATACTCACTTAGTATCCAGTATACACCAACAACAAATAAAAGTCAAAGAAGCATGGCTAAAAGTCTTTATTAATGAGCTTCCGCACTATATCTCAAAATATTCTTTCAATATTTATATAGGGAGTTATTCCCAACAAAACGGGTTTTTAACCTCTGATCAAATGCCTGTTTTATTATTGCTGTCAATCAGAAAATCCCTGAGTTTTTCGTAACCGGTGATAACATTGTGATAATGCTTTCCTACATCGGTCTGATTGGATTTTATCCGGGCCTCAATGTCGTCGGCATAGTCCTCCATCAGCTCGATAAGCGGCAGGTACAGGTTTTCGGTTTTGCTTAAATCTCTAAGCTCATCAAAGGCATTCCGACATGAAATCTCATTCATAGAATACTTCTTTTCTATGCAAGAAGCCAGAATATCTGCTATATTAATCATATTGGCTCCGCTGATGATATCCTTTCCCATAAGTATGTGATTACCTGAAAAAGTTGTCTCTCCGGTAATGGCATTGAAAACATCAACAATATCTATAAGCTCGGCTGCCTCAAAAATTACGTTTATTTTCTCTATAGCTTTATTAAACAATTGATGTAGCTCCACAGGAGAATGCTCTTTTTCAAATGTTTCCTTATCAAAGGTCAGCAGGCCAAGGCAATACAGCATGGATGCGGCAGAAGCCCTTTCCATCATGTTCCAGTTTTGTTTTGTCATTTGGCACAAAAGCCCCACAATGGTTTCCATTATGTTTGCATGAGCATAATTATATGGTGATCTAAAGGTTACGGCATATATATATGTCTCCAATAAGCTTATGATTTCGGTCTTGTTCAGCTTAACCGCCTCAATAAATGATAACAGTTCCCTCCGGTACTCACCTGATGTAATCCGGCTTAACATATTTTCTTCGCACAGCTGCTCCAATACGGCTTTATACTCAGGTTTAAAACCATCTTCTTTGATTCTTCTGTCGATATTTGCATAGATATCCTCTTCCTTGCTGCCGACGATAACATCAGCTATTGCACACGATATGGATAATAAATATGCTTCTTCGGGAATCGATATATTGCCGGGAACACCGTTAACACCATATTTTTTATAGTGGTACAGAATTATCCTGGCATACTCGGGATAAGGTGAAAATTCTTTATACAGCAAATAGGAAAAAATGCTGTGCTCTGTCATCTCATCGTTCTTTTCAATACCGTGACCTTTATAGCCGGGGTAAAGGGCCCCTATTTCATGGAAGATTGAAGTTATGATCAAGTTTTCAAACTTGTCTCCTTCAAGATTAAGACGCTTCCCAAGCTTTATCATTAAATAGACGGTAATAGAAAGGATTCTTGCATAATTTTCATTAATAAGGGCAAGGGACTTTTCTATAAGAATATATAATTGTCTCAAATCAATATCTTTATTGCGAATAATACTTTTAATAATTTTTTTGGCTTTTGCATCGGGTTCGGCCAAAGTTGCATTTGGTCTTCCGGTAAAATACCCCTGAACATAGTCCACACCTATACGGCATAAAGTTGCCAGTTCTTCCTGAGTTTCCACCCCTTCGGCCAAAACACGCGTACCCCGGTATCGGGCATAGCTGATTATATCCTCCAGCATGTGCTGTTTTCGAAGGTCTTCATTAATTTCTCGAACCATTTCTCTGTCAATTTTTATTATATCCGGCTCAAGGGCCAGGAGCGCCAAGTGATTGGAATAGCCTGAGCCAAAATCGTCCAGTGCGAATTTAGCGCCCGCTTTTCTTACAATTGACTTTCTGAGATTTATTTCATCAGGATCCATACGATTTCTCTCAATAACCTCAAAGACCACTTTCATATGGCTGAAATACCTGTCTCTGATATCGTTGTAGTCTTTTTCATCAAGGGTTGCATAAGGAGCAGTGTTAATAAAAAGGTAATGATCTTTGAATTTCGGATCTCGTGCCATATAAGTATCAAGCGCATTGTATACCATTCTTTTTTCCAAGATAACATAATGCCCTGATGCTTCGGCATCGTCAATAAGCTCCAGAATATTGCCGTAAATAGGATTTAACGGCCGGGATAAGGCTTCAAAGCCAAAAAGCTCACCTGTCCTTAAAGAGACAATAGGCTGAAAAACAACACCCAATTGATTTCTGTCAATAATATCCTTAATAAATGTACGCCTTAACGATGCCATATGAGCTTCCTCAAACCGTTCATAGTTAAATTCATTTGGACTCTTTGCCAACTGACGCAAGACTTCATGCTCTGCAAATGCCGCATATTCAAGCAGCTCGGCTGGAGTTTTCCCATGTATACCGGAAGCAGAATATCCGATTGCCATCGGGAAAGTTACCGCGATGCCGTCAACATCACCTATATATTTCTCAATCTTGCTTACTACCGAGATAGTTTCTTTCTTGAAAACATCAAGGTCTTTTACTCCTTTTATGATGATAAGGAAATCGGACCCCCACCATCTTACAGGAATCATATTGTCGACAACAAATTTTTTTAAAACCTCCGCACAAACACGGATATAACTATTTCCGGCAACCATTCCAAAGCGCTCCTGGAACTCCTGATAGCCTGTAAGACCAATATAGACAAAAACTACATGCTCATCTTTCCCACACTCGGCGATTACCTTGCCCCCAATCTCAGCTAATGCGTTACGGTTATAAAAACCGGTTATATTGTCGCGTATGGTACGTTCTTTTTCAATGTTTCTGCTTCTTACCTCTCTGGTGATATCAGTTATGGCTCCGGTTATTCTTGTTTTATCCTTGGTAGGACGCCCCCAGAACTTCAGCCAGTGAGCTTCTTCTTCTCCTCCCTTAATACTGCACTTAAAGTTCATGTCGCAATCTTTCTCCAGACAATCTTCCACATGCTTGATAAAATCCATAAAGGTAATATCGAAGCCAAAAGTATTAAAAAGATTTTCCGCACTGATCTCCGTTGCTTCGGTCTCACCGGACAAAGCGGTTATCATGCCTGAAATAAAAGTAAATTCGGAGCTTTTGATATCATAATCAAAAAAATCAAATATAAGGTCAGCATCTCTAAGAGTCCGCATTTGTCGATAAAACTCAGAAATGTTTTCTGACAGGCGTTCATTTTTTTCAATTTCAGCTTTTAGCCTTTCGTTCTTTTCTTTCAGGCTTCGAAGTGAATGGTTTAACACTGCCGATATGGTCATTATGTCCATTTTGTCGGTGTTTCCGCCCGTAGAAATTTCTATTTCATGTTTTACATCACTCAGGGATCTGTCAAGTTCATAAAAAGCCTTGTCATGGCGTTTAAATATAAAAAATTGAAAAATAAAGTTCAGCCCGACGAGCAGGGTAAATAACCGCAGTAACCAATAAAATGAATCGGGGTCGCTGATAATAGTGTTGGTATTATCACTAAAAATGGGTAATATAGATATCAAGAGTAACCCTGCAAAAGATGCAAAATATATTAACCAGCTGATATTACGGAAAGTAATGATCCGTTTTGTCTTATGTAAAAAATTCATCCGGTTATTCCCTCATAAACTTGATTATTATATTAATTTTTGATTAGTATTATATCATAATACTTGTATCGGCTTCATCCCTATAAAAGCATTAGCAAAAAACAGATATATTATTAATTCTTTAACAAAGGATGGTGTTGCTCAATGAAATCTTTTAGAAAAGAGCTTACGGTGAATATGCCGACGAGGCGGGGATACCTTAATATTACACATGAAGTGGAAAAATGTCTTCATGAAAGCGGTATAAAAGAGGGCCTGGTATTGGTAAATGCAATGAACATCACGGCCAGTGTATTTATTAATGACGATGAACGCGGCCTTCACAGGGATTTTGAAGTATGGCTGGAAAAACTGGCCCCGGAAAAACCCCATTCACAATACGCCCATAACGGCTATGAGGATAATGCCGATGCCCATTTAAAAAGGCAGTTGATGGGCAGGGAAGTAGTGGTGGCGGTTACCGATGGAAAGCTGGATTTTGGTACCTGGGAACAAATTTTTTACGGAGAGTATGACGGAAAACGCAATAAACGTATCCTGATAAAAATTATCGGAGAATAGTCCCTAAGGGGAGTATTATTAATCCTGATCGGTGAGATATTAATGGTATCATCAAAAGATTGGGAAAGGCATATTTTATGGATACAAAACAGAATAATCATTACAGGCATCTTTTGAATCAGCACAAAGAAAACCATTCCGATATATTGGATGATATGGAGACTCTAAGGCTGGGGGAAAATGATAATAATGATACCGGCGAGCTTTCAGGCTATGATAATCATCCTGCTGAGATAGCCAGCGAATTGTATGATATTGAACACCAAATAGCCCTTAAGAAACTGCAGAAGCATGAAATCAGAGAGATAGAAAAGGCTGTTAAAAGAATAGAAAACGGAACATATGGTATTTGTGAAAGCTGCAGTAAAAAGATCGACCCAAAAAGGCTGGAGCTGTTGCCTCAGGCAAAGCTATGCATTGATTGCGCTAAAGAGTCCGATAATTTCATTGCTGATATGAAAGCTGATAAAAAGAAAAGACGCCCTTCCGAAGAGCAGGTCATACACTCTTCTAACTTGAACGATTCTGCAAGAGGCGAACCATTTCATGATCTTATGGAATACGGTTCCGCCGATTCCCACCAGGACAGAGGAGGAAAGATTGTACAATAGCCTCGGCAATTCAACACAGCGGGATAAGGGGACAGGATCCTTGCTGCGCACAGAACGACATACAGGTACGTGCATACGCATTGGTTTATAGATAACCGATTGTTGCTTCTGCATGTCAGATTCTTCGCTATGCTCAGAATTCCCACGCATTAACCGCACCACGATAAATGAATTCAAGTAGGGAGGAACGTGGAGGAACCGCTGCCGATGTCATGCGCGAAGCGGAACATGGATTACGTAGCGGCGCGAATAATCTCCGGATGAAATTCCTGAGCGGCACCTATGACATTGGCTAAAAGTTCCACATGATGTATTCATAGCAATGAAAAACAGGGAGCAAATTTTAAAGTGGTCTCGGACAAGATACCTGTCCCTTTGTCCCGCTTTTGTTTACTTTCATCAACCATTAGCTTATAATTATTATTACGCTGGAAAAAAATAAATCACGATAAATATTGTAAAATGTATATAAAAATAAATCTGTGAGATAAGAAATTAAAAGGTGTGATATTGCGATGGAAGGAACCGAAAGAAAACAGAAAAATTTTATAGAGGAAATTGTCGAGGAGGACTTGAATTCCGGCCGGGTCAAAGAGATTCAAACCCGCTTTCCACCTGAGCCCAATGGCTATCTTCATATAGGCCATACCAAGGCTATGTGTATAGATTTTGGGATTGCCGAAAAATATGGCGGGAAGTGCAACTTGCGCTTTGATGATACAAATCCGACAAAAGAAGACATAGAGTATGTGGATTCCATAATCGAAGATATCCGGTGGATGGGATTCGATTTCGGTGACCGCATCTATTATGGATCAGATTACAGTGAACAAATCTACAATTACGCAATAGAATTAATCAAAAAAGGGTTGGCATATGTGGATGACTTGGATGTAGACCAAATCCGCGAATACCGTGGAACCTTAACCGAGCCCGGAAAAAACAGCCCTTGGCGGGACAGAACCATTGAAGAGTCCCTTGATTTATTTGAAAGAATGCGGAACGGCGAATTCGAAAGCGGGGAAAAGGTATTAAGAGCAAAAATAGACATGGCTTCTCCTAATATAAATATGAGAGACCCTGTCATCTATCGAATAAAAAAAGAGCATCATCACCGTACCGGGGATAAATGGTGTATATACCCAATGTATGACTTTGCCCATCCCCTGCAGGACTCGATCGAGGGAATAACCCACTCATTATGCTCAATTGAATATGCGGATCATAGACCTTTATATGATTGGTTCCTGGAAAAACTTGAAATCCAGGATCCACCTCGCCAATATGAGTTTTCCAGGCTAAATATCAATTATACCGTCATGAGCAAGCGAAAACTCAGAGAACTTGTAGAAAAAAACTATGTCTCAGGGTGGGATGACCCCAGAATGTCGACACTCTGCGGTTTGAGGCGCCGCGGTTTCACTCCCGCGTCTATCAAAAATTTCATTGACTTGATTGGGGTGTCAAGAACCAACAGTATTGCCGACTGGGGGCTTTTAGAGCATTGTGTCCGGGAGGATCTTAACAAAACAGCCGACCGGGTAATGGGTATATTAAATCCGTTAAGAGTCATCATAGAGAATTATCCCGAAGATAAAACCGAAGAATTTGATGTGGAAAACAATCCTGAAATGCCCGAAAGAGGAACAAGAAAAGTGCCGTTTTCCCGAGAAATATTTATTGAGCAGGATGACTTTATGGTTAATCCGCCCTCAAAATATTTCAGGCTGAAGCCCGGTGGCGAGGTTCGATTGAAAAATGCTTATTTCATAAAATGCACCGGTTTTGAAACAGATGAACACGGAAACGTAACGCTGGTCAGAGCCACTTATGACCCTGATTCGAGAGGCGGAGAATCCCCGGATGGACGCAAAGTCAGAGGAACAATACATTGGGTTTCTGCAAAACATGCTATTGATGCCGAGGTCCGGTTATACGATATGCTGTTTAAGGTCGAAAACCCGGAAGAGGTTCCTGAAGATGGCGATTACAAGGATAATCTCAACCCGGATTCTCTTATTGTACTAACTCACAGCAAGGTTGAACCGGTTTTGAAGGATGCAAAACCCGGAGATCGCTTCCAGTTTTTAAGAATGGGTTATTTCTGCGTTGACAATAAGGATTCCAGACCCAGTAAACTAGTCTTTAACAAGACTGTAGGATTAAAGGATACCTGGGCAAAGATAGCCAAAAAGGCTAACAACTAATCA
>JBMNTI010000083.1:0-11821 GCA_050945655.1 Acetivibrionales bacterium
CGGGGGGCTTTAACGTGGATAATGAAGGCAGGAATATCGGCAGTAAAGATGTAGTTAAAGCTGCAATATTGGTAGCGCTGACAGGTGACAGGGAAGAGGAACGTGCGATGAAAGCTCAACTTGCCAAAAAAAACATTAAAACTGTGGCAGTTGACTATGGCGGCGAATTCATTAATTCGGTTATGAAAATTGTGGAAAGAGCCGTAGTTTCCTCAAAACGCGAAGGAGTAATCGAAGAATGCCATAATGAGGAAGGTGCAGTGGCAGGAGCCACAAGAGAAGCCCTGACTCAGGTTATGCAAAAGGCATTGGGCTTAAATGTTGGCGGGAAAATTGCCGTGGCTCGTTCCGGTGAGCATGTAGCGGTAGCTATCTTTTTTGGTATAGGTCTTCTGCACTTAAACGAAATTGCTATTGGCACGGGACACAGGGTAGTTTAGCAGGAGGTATTTATGAATTCCATACAAATTGCTATAGATGGGCCATCCGGTGCCGGAAAAAGCACTATGGCCAAGCTTATTTCCCAAAAATTAGGTATTACGTATTTGGATACGGGGGCTATGTATAGGGCATTGGCTTTAAAAGCTATCCGGTCGAATATTGACACACACGACAGTGAGAAAGTTTCCAGGCTTTTATCGGATTTTGATATTCGGATAATATATGTAAATGGAAGTCAAAAGGTTATTCTCAACGGTGAAGATGTCTCTGATAAAATACGGACAGATGAAGTATCAATGGGGGCCTCAAACGTATCGGCAATTCCTGAGGTCAGAAAACGTCTGGTAGAGTTTCAGCAGGAAATGGCAAGTAATAATTCGGTTGTTATGGACGGAAGGGATATTGGTACGCATGTACTTCCAAAAGCACAGGTTAAGATCTTTCTTACTGCATCTGTTGCTACACGGGCTTTAAGAAGATATAACGAACAGAAAGAAAAGGGAATACTAAAGAAGAGTCTTGAAGAAATTGAAAAGGAGATTGAAATCCGTGATTACAATGATAGCCATAGAGTTGCATCCCCTTTAAAACAGGCTGATGATGCCGTGCTTTTGGATACCAGCAATTATTCGATAGACGAATCGGTGGAAAAGATACTTGAAATTATCAGAAATAAGGGGTTGCTTGATGATTTATAATATAGCAAAAATTCTTATTTATCTCTATTTTATTATAACTAAACGGGTTAAGATAGAAGGAAAAGAAAATATTCCGCAAACAGGTCCGGTCTTACTTTATGCAAATCATCCAAGTGCGTGGGATATGTTTTTGATTGCTGTTTTTATGAAAAGAAAAGTACATTACATGGCCAAGGCAGAATTATTTAAAAACCCTGTTTTGCGAATCTTGCTCAAATCATTGGGGGCTTTCCCCGTAAGCAGGGGAAGAGGCGATGTAGGCTCCGTAAAGATGGTTTACAGGCTGCTGGAACAAGGGGAGATAGTAGGTATCTTCCCCGAAGGAACAAGAACCGAAAAGAGAAACCTTAAAAAAAGAAAAGCAGGTGCCGCCATGATGGCTTTGCATTCTAAGGCGCCTATACTTCCGGTCGGAGTGGTCTGGAATAAGAAGCTGTTTTCAAAAGTTCGTGTTGTTTTTGGAGAACCTTTTATAATGCTTCCCAGAGAGGAAGGCGCCCGTATATCAAAAGAGGAGCTTATGATATTAACTGATGAGATTATGGATAATATATATGCATTGATAGGTCAGTAAGGATATTGAGGATATTATGAAAATTAAAGTTGCTAAATACGCCGGTTTTTGTTTTGGAGTCGACAAGGCTGTTAAAATATCTTTCGAATTGAAATATGACGGTAACAAATATACAATGGGCGAATTGATACATAATTGCCATGTCATTGATCAACTCGAAAAAAAGGGTATAAAAGCAATAGAAAACACGGATGTATTAAAAGAAGGGGATTGCGTAATAATCAGAGCCCACGGTATAGGTAAGAAGGTTTATGATGATCTGAACAGCTTAAATGTTAAAGTATTGGATGCAACATGTCCTTATGTTAAGCGCATACATGAAATCGTTAAAAAAGAGCATGATGCAGGGAATCAGATTATCATTGTTTGTGATAGCGAACATCCCGAGGTAGTTGGAATAAATGGCTGGTGTGAAGGAAAAGCTTTAATTATAACTGATAAAAATGAAGCTGAGAAACTGCCATTTTGCGATAAAAAAGCTGTGATAGTTTCACAAACTACTTTTAAGAGGGCGAAATATGAAGATATTTGCGAAGTTCTTAAGAAAAAGTTTGCATTCGTATTAAAATTTGATACAATATGTAATGCAACTGTACAACGACAAACCGAGGCAGATAAGCTGTCGAGGGAAGTAGACGCAATGATCGTTATTGGGGGTAAGAATAGTTCAAATACGCAGAAATTATTCGAGATCTGCAAAGAGAATTGTTCTCAGACTTATCTTATTGAAAACGCAGATGAGCTACCTCTTCTCGATAAAAATGTAAGAACAGTAGGGATTACCGCGGGCGCATCGACACCGGAGATGGTAATCAAGGAGGTTATTTTTCACATGGAAGACATGAGAAACGGGCATGAAGGCGAGATTGATTTTGGCAAAGCCCTGGAGATGACTTTAACCGAGCTTAAGACTAACGAAATTGTAAAAGGAAAGGTTATCGGATACAACAACAATGATGTATTCGTTGATTTGGGCTATAAGGCCGATGGTCTTATCCCAATGGAGGAGTTCCTTGATGATCCCGACTTTGACCCTGAAAAGGATCTAAAAGCCGGAAGTGAAATAGAAGCGCTGGTTGTCAAAATTAATGATGGCGAAGGAAATGTTGTCCTGTCAAAGAAAAAGGTTGATTCTATCCGCGGATTTGAATTGGCCGAGGAGGCATTTAAAAATAATACCCCCATTGATGTTGTTATTAAAGAAATTGTCAAGGGCGGAGCCGTTGCAGATTTCAAGGGGGTTCGCATATTTATACCTGCTTCTCAGATTAGTGATAGATTCGTGAAGGATTTAGAGCCGTATAAAGGTAAAAAGGTCAAGCTTGTTATAACAGAAATCGCAAACAAAAGGCGTGTGGTAGGTTCATGCCGGGCAATTATCGAAGCTGAAAAAGCGGCAAAATCCGATGCTTTCTGGAATGATATAGAAGTAGGCAAGGAATATACAGGCACCGTAAAAAGTATTACAAATTTTGGTGTCTTTGTCGATCTTGGTGGTGTTGACGGACTGGTACATGTTTCTGAGCTTTCCTGGAAAAAAGTTGACGATCCATCAAGCATCCTTAAAGTCGGTGATGTTGTCCAGGTAAGAGTTTTAAGCTTTGACAGAGAAAAGCAAAAGATATCCCTTTCTTACAGAAAGCCGGAAGATAATCCATGGTACAATATCGAGAGTAAGTATACGGCTGGAAGTGTTGTAACGGGTACTGTGCTTCGTATGGTTCCATTCGGCGTTTTTGTTGAACTTGAAGAAGGCGTGGAAGGCCTTGTGCATATTTCCCAAATATCTAATGTTCGCATTGGGAGACCTGAAGAGGTGCTGGAAATTGGGCAGAAGATTGATATGAAGGTTATGGATGTTAATACAGAGCTGAAGAAAATCAGCTTATCCATAAAGGAAGTAAAACCCATTGATCCGGAACGTGAAGATGCACCGGCAGGTGAATCAGACGAAGAAGAGCTTCCTACCGAGCATACCGAGGAGTTGACAAATACAATAGGTGATATCTTAAAAGATATTAAAGATAATAAGGATTAAATAGTATCTAAAATGGTTAAATATGACAAGACCGGATTTTCGCCGGTCTTGCTCTGTATATTATTGTATTCTGCCAAGGAGGGTAATAATGGATTGTTTTAACGATTATGAACTTTTTAAATCAAAGTTTTATAATTTGTCGAACATTGATTTGAACCTTTACAAGGAAAAACAAATGAAAAGACGTATTACTTCCTTGATCGAAAAATATGGACTTACTACATACTGTTCATTCTTAGAAGAAATGAAAAAAAATATAGAGCTATATAAATTATTTATTAATTATCTTACCATTAACGTATCAGAATTCTACAGGAATCCTAACCAATGGGTACTATTTGAGAATAGAATACTATCCGGGGTATTTAATAATAAAAACTTGTCGGATTTACGAATATGGAGTTCCGCCTGTTCAACCGGCGACGAACCCTATACCATAGTGATGATACTCAACAAACATTTGCCTCTTGAAAAAATTAGAGTTTTAGCAACTGATATTGATCTTGAAGCAATTAATAAGGCTAAAGTTGGGATATACCCCTCCAGAAGTCTAAAAGAGCTTCCGAAAGAATATTTGGATAAGCATTTTACCAAAGTTGACAATGACAGCTACCAGATATCCGAAAAGGTACGCAAGTGTGTCAGCTTTAAACAGCTTAATCTTTTAGAAGATCCATATCCAATGGGATTGGACATCATAGTGTGCAGAAATGTGCTGATTTATTTTACAGAAGACGCAAAAAATAATATAATGAAGAAGTTCAGTGAATCATTAAAAAGTAAAGGGGTGCTTTTTATTGGCAGCACAGAACAGATTATGAATTATCAAAGCTTTAATATGAAATCAATAGAGACATTTTTTTATCAAAAAGCGGAGGGGTAGTGGGATGGTACAGATAGACAAAATGACAAAGGAAGAGCTGTTGGAAGTAATAAGGATAAAGGATGAATTAATAAAAGAACTGAGAGAAGAACTGGACTCTTACAGAGAACTGGTGGATGAATTGCAGGCGAAGCTGGGAACAAAAGATATTACTTTCACAGGAAACGGAGATTGATTGTGTTTGCCTATCTAAAAGGTATATTAATAAGAAAAGCGTCAGACGGTATAATTCTGGACGTTAACGGCGTTGGATATAAAATCTTTACACCCGTCTCAACACTTTCGGCATGTCTTGAAACAGGCCGGGAGATGAAATTCCATACATATTTCTATGTCAGAGAGGATACACAGGCTCTTTATGGCTTTGTTACTGAAGAAGAGCTTAAGATGTTCGAACAGCTTATCTCGGTATCAGGAGTAGGTCCTAAGGCAGCGCTTAGCTTAGTATCCTACTTGCCGCCTTCCCAATTTGGCCTTGCAGTCTTAACCGATAATATCGAGAGCTTCATAAAGGCTCCGGGTATTGGTAAAAAAACAGCTCAAAGAATTATTTTAGAGCTGAAAGATAAATTAAAGAAGGCCAATGTCCAATTAAAAGATTTAGAAGTTGGTGCGGCATGTATTAACTTACCCGATAATAAAATGAATGAGGCAATAAGCGCCTTGATCATGCTTGGGTATTCGACACAGGAAGCAAGCAGAACAGTTTCTGCTGTTTATGATGAAGAAAAAACATTGGAGCAGATAATAAAAGATGCACTTAAGAGTAATTTTTAGTAAAGTGAGGTGGTATAGTGGGAGAAGACAGATTGATAAACAGTGAGCTTAGACGTGACGATTTTGACGAAGCAAGCTTGAGACCACGTACCATCAATGAGTATATAGGACAGACTAAAGTCAAAGAAAACCTTCTTATCTTTATAGAAGCAGCAAAGAAAAGGGGAGAAGCACTGGATCATGTGCTTCTTTACGGGCCACCCGGCCTTGGTAAAACTACTCTCGCCGGTGTTATTGCCAGTGAGTTAGGTGTTAATATCAGAATCACATCAGGTCCGGCCATAGAAAGGGCAGGAGATTTAGCTGCCATTCTTACTAATTTGGGGCAATCGGATGTACTGTTTATCGATGAAATACACAGACTCAACCGAAACGTTGAAGAAATTCTGTATCCCGCTATGGAAGATTACGCATTGGATATTATTATAGGAAAGGGGCCCAGTGCAAGATCCATCCGGCTTGATTTGCCTAAATTCACATTAATAGGGGCCACAACCAGAGCCGGGCTTTTAACATCACCACTTAGGGATAGATTTGGTATAATAAACCGTTTGGAAATATATAACATTGAGGAGCTTACTACTATTGTAAAGCGCTCTGCCGGTATTCTTGGAATAGATATAGATGATGAAGGTGCCGGGGAAATTGCAAAACGTTCAAGAGGTACTCCAAGAATTGCTAATCGCTTGCTGAAGAGAATTCGTGACTTTGCCCAGATCAAATCGGACGGTTACATCACAAAGGAAGTAGCCCGATATGGTCTAAAAGCATTGGAAATTGATGAACTCGGCCTTGATAATACCGATAGAGTAGTATTAAACACAATAATCAACAAATTTGAGGGAGGTCCCGTCGGTTTGGATACTCTTGCTGCATCCACAGGGGAAGAGGCAAACACAATAGAAGATGTTTATGAACCTTACCTGTTGCAACTGGGATTCATACAAAAAACACCCCGGGGAAGACGGGCTACCCGCCTTGCATATCAACATTTGGGAATTAAATATCCGGATAGGGACGATAATGAACAAATAAGCCTTTTTAACGGCATTTAATAAAGGAGGAAAGCTATGTCATACACTGTTGGATTCATTGGTGTGGGGAATATGGGCGGAGCCCTTGTGAGAAGCATAGCCAAACAAAACAGGGATGCTTCTCAGAATAACATGTTAGAGCAGCCTTTATATACACTTTGTGCTTTTGACATAAATTCCGCATTACTGAAAAAGCTTTCAAATGAACTGGAAATTCGGGAGGAAACCAGTGCGGCAAGCCTTGTCAAAAATAGTGATATTGTTGTCTTGGCAGTAAAACCTCAATATTGCCATTCTGTGCTTGAGCAAATTAAACCTGTGGTGACCCCTGACAAAATAATTGTTTCAATTGTAGTAGGGATTCCAATAAAGTATTATAAAAGCGTTTTAGGCAATCATGCGAGAATTGTAAGAACCATTCCGAATCTGCCTGCTCTGGTAGAGGAAGGCATGACCCTTGTATGCTATGACGATTCTATTAATGAGGAAGAAAAGAAAGCCGTAATCAAGCTTTTTAGTTATTCAGGCGAGGCTGAAGAGCTGGAAGAAACCCTGATGACCGAAGTAAATGCTCTGA
The DNA here is from genome assembly GCA_050945655.1 of Acetivibrionales bacterium. GTDB lineage: Bacteria > Bacillota > Clostridia > DSM-8532 > DSM-8532 > DTU059. The sequence goes on from JBMNTI010000083.1 coordinate 7,023, forward strand.
CAGGCAGCAGCCCTGCATATGTTTTTGTGCTGATTGAAGCTATGGCTGATGCTGCGGTTAGATCAGGAATACAGCGTAATAAGGCATACAGGCTTGCCGCACAGGCAGTTTTGGGTTCAGCAAAAATGATCCTGGAAACAGGAAAGCATCCGGCAGAGCTAAAAGATATGGTATGTTCTCCGGCAGGCACAACCATTGAGGCTATTGCCGCCCTGGAACAGGAAGGCTTCAGGAATGCAATAATTAAAGCTATGGACGAATGTACAAGAAGAGCAAGGGAAATAGGCCGCATGAACGATAACATATAGGAGAATCGTATGGAGTATTATGAAAAAACCATAAGCAGAGAGCTTAAGTATAAAGGGCTTATTTTTGATGTGGAGAATTTAGTTGTCGAGCTGCCAAATGGTAAACAAGCATATAGGGATATAGTCCGAAATCCGGGGGCATCGGTGGTAGTACCTATAATTGGTGATGAAATCATACTGGTGCATCAATTTAGAAAGCCACCTGAAAAGGTGTTTATAGAGCTTCCTGCAGGTAAGCTTGATGAAGGGGAAAACCCGGAAGTCTGCGCAGCACGGGAGCTTAAAGAAGAAACCGGATATCATGCCGGAAAGCTTGAAAAGATTTTGGAGCTATACCCTGCGCCGGCATTCGCCGACGAGGTTCTGCATATTTATTTGGCTACCGAGTTGACAAAAGGTGAAGCGACTCCGGATGAGGACGAATTTATTTCTGCTAAAGCATATAAATTGGAGGAAGCCTTGTCAATGATAGACCAGGGCATTATTAATGACAGCAAGACCGTAGCGGGGATTTTGTTCGCATCAAGATATCTTAAAAAATAATCAATTTTCCGGGAGAATACTATGACTGTATCCGTTAAGAAAATCGGCATAATCGGTCTGGGTTTGATAGGCGGTTCCATTGCACGCGCTTTAAAACGAAGTGAAAAAGGTTATATTATAAAAGCATGGGATAAAGACAAGAAGATTCTCGACTGTGCAATGTCGGAAAAAGTAATTGATGAATGTACTTTATCAGTAAAGGGAAACTTTTTTGAATGTGACGTCATTTTTCTGTGCATTCCGGTATTTGCAATGAAAGATATTCTCAACGACCTTTTATTTAGCATTTCACCCGATTGCATATTAACCGATGTCGGCAGCACAAAATCTGATGTAGTGGCTACTATTAATGAAATGAAAGTAAAGAATCCTTTTATCGGCGGACATCCTCTTGCAGGTTCCGAAAAATCCGGATTCCGGGCTTCAAGAGCAAATCTGTTCGAAAATGCTTACTACTGTCTTACTCCTGAAGAAAATACAGATAAAGATGTTTTAATAAAGCTAAGGGATATTATTGATGATTTAGGTGCAATCCCTATAGAGATGACTCCCATGGAACATGACAGGGTAACGGCTGCTATCAGCCACGTTCCTCATATTATTGCCGCCTCGCTTGTCAATTTGATCGATGAGCTTGACAGCCCCGATAGTGTGATGAAAACCATATCAGCCGGAGGGTTTAAGGATCTTACCCGTATAGCCTCGGCATCGCCGGGGTTGTGGGCAGGTATATGTTTGTCGAACAAAGAGAGAATACTTGAGACTATATCAGCCTTTAAAAACGGCTTAGAACGCTTTGAAAACGATTTAAGAAGCAACGACAGGGAAAGTGTTGAGAAATTCTTTACTTCGGCCAGGGAGCTTAGAAACAGCTTATCCGATAGAAAGAGTATTTTCCAGAAAACTTATGCAATCGTTGTCGACGTGGATGATAAGCCGGGTATTATTGCTTTGATATCATCAGCTCTTGCAAATAAGAATATAAATATTAAAAATATCGGAATTTTAAACAGCCGTGAGACCGAAGAAGGAGCTCTGGAGATTCAATTTGAGAGTGAAGAGTCACGGATTCAAGGCTTAGAAACATTAAGTCGCCTGGGGTATGGCGCAAAACCGAAAGACTAGTTTGGAATACTACAAAAAAGTCTGTTTATTTTAATTGTACAATGTATAATTATCGTCGCTCCCTCATAAATTCTAACGAGGTGAGAGACTATGTTATTTATCAGCATAAAAAAGAAAACCATGGGTTTGTTTTTACTCGCCATTATACTTTGTTTAGTGGTTGTTACGATCTGCTCCGCCGTAAAAGTTACTCATAACGAAAATAAATACCAGTCTGTTCTGGCTATGACACAGATGTTTGACGACACACATTTCATAGCATATATCTCGGATGTTGAAGCCCATAAGGAAAAACAAAACATAGAGGTATTTGATATAACAAAGGGAGAGGTTATTATTAGCGAGCCTGCAACTATTGACATACAAAATGAGGTATTTAACTATGTTAAGACAATAAAAAACCTGTATACGAAAGTTATGCCCTTCCCCGATAAAGGTTATGTGATCCGTGTACCTTTTGATACACCTATAAAAGTAAAACAGAAGCTTTTAAACGACTCGGGAATTAAAGCTCTGGATTCCGTATTTATTATACTCAGTGACAAGGAAGCTCCCATCATGCTTATACTTGACAATCAGGAGCGGCCATTTTTCTATACCTTCAACTCCAGCATACAGCCTTTGCTTGATTATGTAAATCTGAAGCCTGAAACGGAAAAGAGCAATAACATCAACCAAAACACTATTCCTACAGAAAATAAAATTGAAGAACAAGCTCCGGACAATCCGGGCATCAAAGACGAATGATGTCGAAAGCCTAATAAACGCAATTAAATAAATAAGAGAGGTTATCTCAGAAAAGACTGTAATCCTGAGCAAAGATTTTTTCGGCCATTATTTGGCCTCAGAATGACAAGTTATGTATTTTGTGACAGCCTCTCTTTTTATTATGGAACCTTTAGCCGATGCCATGCGTGCCGCTCAGGAATTTAATCCGGGGATTATTTGCGCCGCTGCACAATCTTGCTTTGCTTCACGCATGACAACTACAAGAGGTTCCTACCCATGTTAAATGTGATTACGTTCAACTTTATCCTAAAACTAAAAAATTGTAAAAAGTATTGAAAACCAGCCCGTTCTTGTTTATAATATGAGAGTGCTTGGCGTTGCAGAGCCGCTTTAGGCAGATGACACCACCGGAATACTTATAAAAATAATTAAGGTTATCAACTTAATATGGGGGTATAGCTCAGTTGGGAGAGCGCTTGAATGGCATTCAAGAGGTCAGGGGTTCGACTCCCCTTATCTCCACCACAATTTTACCGAAAACCCTTTCCGCGAAAGGGTTTTCGTCATTCTTACCAATAAAAAAATATATAAAATGTACCCTCTTGACATAGGGTACACTTTAAACATCAAATTGCTTCCGCATTCATTACACTTAAAGCCGCAGTTATTACATTTCGATTTTGATTGTTATTTTATATGGTATTATGCTTAGTACTCTAGTTTGCTTGATTTAAACTGATATAATTAAAGGAGCAACGTAATGAAAAATATTAGACTAGCAAAAGCATTGATTATAATGCTCGTTTTTATACTCTCTGGCTGTTTCTTTATGAATGATTCTTCACAAGTTAAATTAAATCTTAGTAACACTAAGTACATAGTTTCATTAAGTGGTGTTAGAAATAATAAAGATTCAATAATTTTAATAAAAGATGATAATTCTTTAAAGCAAGTTTTTTTGAAGAAGTCCATTGTAATTGAGAACTCTTTAGAATTTTATGATAAATTGTATTTTATTTCTAGACAAATGAACTCACACTACGAAATAGACGTCAATGGGAATGTTAGAAATATAGCTTTTTTGGAAGATATGATTCCGAAGGATTCATATATCGGAATTTTGTTCGCCAATTAATACAATAAAGCTTTTTTAGCAGGAATCAATGTAGGGACTAGTGAAAAAGGTTATTTAAATATTTTTATATATAAATTCTTAAACGATGAATCTTTTAATAGTATTGAGTATTATGATAAGATTTTATGTTCAGCGATATATGATAGTATAAACCAACTTATCTATATTTCTTACCTTAATATAAACGATGGTGGGAATAGTAAAACAACTTCCCTGGATGTTTTTGATATAAATACAAAAAAAGTTATTAATACCTTACAAATAAGTAAAGATGTAAACAATGAACCGGATTTGCCGATAATACTTTTTAAAGATAATGTTGTATTCTATAAACCTCATGACATTTATGATGAAGAAAAAGGAATATTTATAAATAAGGGATCTTGGATTGAAGTAGTAAAAAAAAGTGTCATTGAAAAATACTATATAAAAGATTTTTCAAGTAATTTTGCATTTACTTATCAAGACAAATTCTATGTTCTTGGGAATAACGAGGTTTTAAAAGTCTTTGATGAAAATTTTTATTATACTAATGACATTTTTTTAAGTGATAGAAATAATAATATAAGAGCTATAAGAGATGTAAAATTTATAGATGGTAAGTTATATATTGCTTTCTTACTTGAAGATTCAAATATTGAGATTTGTGAGTACGATATTGAAGGTAACTTAATAGATATGAAAGGTCTAAAAGTTAAGGAAGCATGGAAATGGAATATCGAAGCATTTTCATTCTATCCGGTAGCTAAGAGAACACATGAATAAATGAATAATATCAGTATATTTGATTATCTCTTCACGTTCAAAAGCCCATACCGGCTTGATGAGATTCATTTCATCCACGTGACCGACCGTACTGAGCTTGCTGAAAAGATCGTTTAAAGCAGTAATCTCGGTAAAGGGTTTATTTGATAAATATGCAAAGGGTGCTGAATTAATATGGACGATCGTACCGGAAG
>JBMNTI010000084.1:0-11576 GCA_050945655.1 Acetivibrionales bacterium
CAAGAGACTTTTCACACTTCTGTTGACAAGTCATGAAATAATTATTTTAACAAACAAATAATACAGTGCTCTGAAATAATAGTTAATTTACCTTTCAGGCCTGAATTTGGATAAAAATAGTTGACAATTCTACTAATGTTAACTATACTAATTTATAGTTGAATATGCAATTAATATATGTGACTATTTATAGTGATAAAAAGGATTATAATTATGCTTTAAACATAGGGTGGTTAAATTATGGCAAAAGGAAGTGAACATTATGAATGGAAATTATGTGGTAAATGATGTAGGACGCCGTATACCAAAATACATTGACGGCTTTGGGTATACGATTCCATATCGGAACAGGCACCGGGAAATAGAGGTTCTTAGAGAAAAAACGGAAAAAAATTTTAAATATGTAAAAACAGAAAATAAGATATTACCTAGCATACGAGAAGCTATACAAAAATGTGATTTGAAGGATGGAATGATAATTTCTTTTCATCACCATCTAAGAGATGGAGACTATATAATAAACATGGTTCTAGAAGAAATAGCCAGACTGGGAATAAAAGATGTAACCATTGCGGCATCTTCATTACAGAAGGTTCATGAACCCATGATAGAACATATTAAAAACGGTGTGATAACAGGTATACGCACTAGCGGTATGAGGGGTGCCTTGGCTAAGGAAATATCTTATAATAATATATTAAAAAAACCTGTAATATTTCAGACCCACGGAGGACGAGCCAGATCTGTTGAATTGGGGGAAATAAAAATAGATGTAGCTTTTATAGGGGCATCTTCATGTGATAAAATGGGTAACATGAGCGGACGGACAGGAAAATCTGCTTTCGGTTCCATGGGATATGCTATGGCCGACGCTAAATATGCGGACAAGGTAGTTGCCATAACTGATAATATAGTAGAATATCCCCTCAGAAACCAAAGTATAGATCAAACTTTGGTAGATTATGTGGTGGCAGTGGATGTGATAGGTGATGCTGGCAAGATTGCAACGGGAGCCACAAGGATGACACAAAATCCCAAGGAGCTGCTTATGGCAGAATATGCTGCAAGGGTTATTAATAATTCAGGATATATGAAAGACGGATTTTCATTTCAGGCAGGCAGTGGCGGTGCTTCCTTGGCTGTCATAAAATTTCTGAAGGAGTATATGAAAGGAAAAGGAATCAAAGGGGGAGCTATTTCTGGCGGAATTACTTCGGTCCTTGTTGAATTATTGGAGGAAGGATATTTTTACGCTTTGCTGGACGCACAGACTTTTGATGCAGGTGCTTCGGATTCCTTCAACAGAAATATAAATCACATAGAGATGTCTGCTTCCATGTATGCCAATCCCTATAACAAGGGGTGCGTTGCCAACATGCTTGACATAATGGTATTGTCGGCTACAGAAGTTGACGTAGATTTTAATGTAAACGTATTGACGGGTTCTGACGGGGTTATAATGGGAGCACAGGGCGGGCATCCTGATACAGCGGATGGGGCAAAGCTCAGAATAGTTACCGCTCCTCTCATAAGAAAAAACATTCCCATAATCAGAGACGATGTCACAACTGTAGTTACCCCTGGATGCAATATTGATATAGTTGTTACGGATAAAGGTATAGCAATAAACCCGCTTAGACCGGATCTTAAAGAAAAATTAAGTGATAAAGGTCTTCCATTACTGGATATAAACGAATTAAAAGAAGAAGCAGAAGCTGAAGCCGGAAAGCCTGTCCCACCTATTTTTGGGGAAGAAATTGTTGGTATAGTTGAAGCAAGAGATGGAAGTGTGATGGATGTGATAAGAAGGGTCAAAATATAATAAAGTCCTATTAATTCTATTAAAACATATATTAAAGGCATAAAAAAACGAAAGAGTGCTTTAAATTTTTTACATTAAAATTTTTACAATATATTATAAGTAGGAGGAAGAAATGAAAAAAAATTTAAGTTTTATTTTAGCTGTTGCTATGTTATTGTTGTCAATATTGACGGCATGTAGCACAGAAACAACTCCCGGAGATTCAACAGTGACATCGGATGGAGTAGAAGGTAGTGTAAAAGATACACTAATGTGGGGTGTCGAAGCTGAAGCTGCTTCACTTGACCCATCAACCAGTAAAGATACTATTACACATGCGATTATGTATCAAATTTATGATACTCTTGTTAAAGAAGATCATTCCGATTATGCCAAGCTTATACCGGGACTGGCTGAATCGTGGACTTTCAGTAATGATAATAAAGAAGTTATATTTAAGCTGAGAGAAAATGTAAAGTTTCATAACGGTGATGTTATGACTGCAGAGGATGTTCAGTTTTCTCTTCAAAGATCGTTGGAATCCAGCTATTCAAGTTCTATAAGTGAAGCTATAGACCATTTTGAAAAGGTTGATGACATGACAGTTAAGTGTGTTTTAAAATATCCGTATAGTCCTATCCTAGATGTTATGACAAATTTAACATATGGTATAGTAAGTAAAAGGGCTGTTGAGGAAGCAGAAGCTAACAATATTGATTTTGCGAGGAATCCCGTAGGTACAGGGGCATATAAAATAGTCGAATGGAAAAGCGGGGATGCTCTTATATTGGAACGGTTTGACGATTATTATGATGGACCGGCTAAGATTAAAAATATTATTTTCAAGCTTGTTCCGGATACAGCTTCAGGTTCCATAGCTCTTGAAGATGGTACGCTTGATATATATTATCCACCGGCAAACAGTGACTATGACCATCTGAAACAGGTAGAAAGTTTATCTTATGTTGAATGCCCAGGTGTAGGACTTCGTCATATAACATTCAATGTAAGAGACGGAATATTTACCAATAAAAAGATAAGGCAAGCAATAGCATATGCTTTGAATCGGGATGATATAATTATAGGAGGTGCATATGGATATGCAGTAGCGACAAATTGTTTGGTACCAACATCAATCTTTGGGTATTTAGATGATTTTAAATGGTATGAACAAGATATTGAAAAGGCAAAGCAACTTCTTGCTGAAGCAGGATATCCTGACGGATTTGATATTACATTTAGTATGGAAGGCTCACCTATGTATATGCAACCTGCCGAAGTTGTTCAAGATCAACTTAGAAAAATAGGTATAAATGTTACATTCAATAAAATGGAACGTGCCGCTTATTTGGAAGATGTCGCGGGAAATATGAATTTTGATGTCAGTCTGAGGATGACAAGCGCTACTATTAGGGATGCCGACTATCTTCTTACAAGAAGATTTCATAGTACCATGTTAGGCGGTGGAAATAATTATTCAGGATATTCAAATCCTGAGGTAGATGCATTGATTGAAAAAGCTAGGGCTGAAAGTAGCAATGATAAAAGACTTGAGATATATAGACAGATTTATGGAATATTAAAGGAAGATGTTCCTTTGATACCTTTATATACTAATATGAATTTGCTATTTCATAATGCAAAACTCAAAAATGTTTTTCCACATCCTGTTGATAGATATAATGTAAGTAAAATGTACTTTGAAGAATAAGTTAATATAGTCTTATAAATATCCGTTATATAATATTTAGAGGAGCTTATGCTCCTCTGATGACTGTAGAAAGGAGCAAAAATGCTAAAATATATTATCAAAAGGATTTTATGGATAATTCCGATTATAGTTGGTGTATCTTTTATTATATTTTTTATAATGGATTTTACTCCGGGAGATCCTGCTATAATGATACTTGGGGAAGGTGCTAAGTCTGAAGAATATGAAGCTTTGAGAAATGAACTGGGGTTAAATGACAACTTTTTTGTACGCTACATAAGATATATTTCTAACGCTGTAAGGGGAGATTTAGGTAAATCTTATAGGACAAATATTCCGGTATTTCAGGAAATTATTTCTCGTCTTTCTTATACACTTAATTTAGCCGTTGTCAGTACTATTATAGCTATTATTATAGGTTTACCGGTGGGAGTGGTATCTGCTGTTAAGCAATACAGAGCAGTTGACAATATTTCCCTAGGAATCTCATTGGTGTTAACATCTATGCCTGAGTTTTGGTTCGCATTGATGTGTATACTATTATTTTCGCTTAAGTTAAAATGGCTTCCTTCTTTGGGTGCAGATTCATGGAAACACTTTATACTCCCTGCGGCTACGGCATGTACCAATACATTGGCTTCCATTCTTCGTATGACTCGTTCTACTATGCTAGAAGTGATTCGTCAGGATTATATAAGAACCGCAAGAGCAAAAGGTGCTCCGGAAAGAACAGTAATCTTTGGTCATGCACTTAGAAATGCCTTGTTGCCTGTTGTCACTATTATAGGAGTTAATTTCGGGCTTGCATTGGGGGGAGCTATTGTTGTCGAACAGGTTTTTGCTCTTCCCGGACTTGGACAGCTTATGATAAATGCTGTAAAATCGAAAGATACACCGATGGTAATTGCATCAGTTTTGTTTTCGGCCATAATTGCTAGTCTTGTGAATCTTCTTGTAGACATAGTATATGTATATATAGATCCGAGACTTAAATCTCAATATTCTGCTGTGAAAGCAAAGAAGGTGAAAATATGACAGTAGTAAAAAATGATAGTGTAAATACAAAAGAGGATGTTTTAAAAAAAGCACATCAATTCAAAAAGAAAAGTCAGGCTAAAGCCGTATGGATACGATATAAAAGAAATAAATTAGGAATGTTCGGTCTTATAGTTTTTTGCCTAATGGCAGTGGCAGTTCTGTCTGCTAATATTTATCTTGATTATGAAGAGCAGGCAATTTCGCAGAATCTTTCGGAACGCTTCAAGTTTCCTTCAGAAGAAAATATTCTAGGTACCGACCAGTACGGAAGAGATGTGTTTGCACGTATTATATATGGAGGAAGGATTTCTATGTTTGTGGGCATGGCTACGGTTTGTGTATCATTGTCCATGGGATCTTTAATAGGTGCATCTGCGGCATATTACGGCGGGAGAATAGATAATATACTTATGAGGATAATGGATATATTCCTTGCAATACCTAATACACTTATGGCGATAACTATTATTGCGGCATTTGGTTCAAGCTTGTTTAATTTAATTTTGGCAATGGGGATTTCCAATATACCGAGGATGTCAAGAATAGTTAGATCTGCCGTTTTGAGTGTCATGGGACAGGAATATATAGAGGCGGCAAGAGCTTGTGGTACAAGCGATGGAAGGATTATATTTAGGCACATCCTTCCAAATGCCATGGGACCAATTTTGGTGCAAGTAACTCAGACTGTAGCGAGAACAGTAATTACAGTTGCTGCATTAAGTTTTATAGGGTTAGGCATATCCGAACCGACTCCTGAGTGGGGAGGAATGCTTTCTGAAGCTAAAAGCCAGCTTAGATATTATCCGTACTTGGCTATTTCTCCAGGTATTGCCATAGTAATGATGGTTATGTCATTAACTTTGGTCGGAGATGGTCTCAGAGATGCATTGGATCCCAGGTTAAAAAACTGAACATTTTAATTTAGGAGGGAAAAATGTCGGAAAAGTTATTGGAAATAAAAAACCTGCACGTTATGTACAAAACAGATGATGATGAAATATATGCTCTAAATGGAGTAAATCTTATATTAGAAAAAGGAAAGACATTTGGGCTTGTGGGAGAAACAGGTGCGGGAAAAACAACAACTGCACTTAGTATTATGAGGCTTTTGCCGGATAGGGTCGGATTTGTAAAACAAGGAGAAATAATGTTTGAAGGGAAAAATATCTTAAAGATGAGTGAAGCTGAAATGCGTTTAATCAGAGGCAATGATGTTTCGATGATTTTTCAGGATCCCATGACCAGTTTAAATCCTATACATACGGTAGGGCATCAGATTGGAGAAGTTTTAAGGCTGCATAATCCTCAGATGAGTAACAAAGATATAGAAGTTAAGGTTGATGAAATGATGGAGACCGTAGGTATATCTACTGACAGAAAAAATGAATATCCACATCAGTTTTCGGGCGGTATGAAGCAAAGGATAGTTATAGCCATGGCTTTGGCATGCAGACCGAAGCTTCTTTTAGCAGACGAACCTACTACAGCTCTTGATGTCACAATACAGGCTCAGGTACTTCAAATGATGGGAGAACTTAAAGAAAAATTTGATACTTCCATGATTCTTATAACCCATGACTTAGGCGTGGTTGCACAGATATGCGATTCCGTAGCAATAATGTATGCCGGAGAGATAATTGAAATAGGGACAGTAGAGGAAATTTTTGAAGCAGATGAGCATCATCCTTATACGATAGGTCTTTTTGGGTCCATACCTGATATGACCAAAAAGACAGAACGTTTAAATCCCATAGACGGCTTAATGCCGGACCCTACCGCACTAATAACCGGATGCCGATTTGCCGAGCGCTGTCCGAAATGTATGGAAATCTGCGAAAAAATTTCTCCCGAAAATTATATAAGGAACACACATCAAATTAAATGCCATCTTTTTACCGAAGAGGTAAAAAATGATTTGGGAAATGAACCCGGGAGGAAATTTGAATGACTATACCTATGATTCAAACTATAAATCTCAAAAAGTATTTTACTACCCCAAAAGGAGAGTTGCATGCGGTAGACGGAATTAATATCTCTATAAATAAAGGAGAAACCTTAGGTGTTGTCGGAGAATCCGGATGCGGAAAATCGACGTTAGGAAGGGTTATATTGAAACTGCTTGAACCTACCGAAGGAGAAGTGCTTTTTGAAGGTAATGACATATCCAAATATAATAAAAAACAAATGAAAAATATGCGGAAAGAAATGCAGATAATATTTCAGGATCCATTTGCATCTTTAAATCCTCGTATGACCGTAAGTGAAATAATAGCCGAGCCTATAAAAGTATGCAAAACAATTAAAAACAATAGTGAAATTTTAGAAAAAGTTTTTGACCTTATGAATATTGTTGGTCTTGCCGAACGTTTTGTAAACACATATCCTCACGAGCTTGACGGGGGAAGAAGGCAGAGAATAGGTATTGCACGTGCCCTTGCCCTTGATTCTAAGTTTATTGTATGTGATGAACCTGTTTCTGCGTTGGATGTTTCTATACAGGCGCAAATTCTTAATTTGATAATGGACCTTCAGGATAAAATGGGGCTTACTTACATGTTTATAACCCATGACCTGAGTGTTGTTAAACATATAAGCGATAATATTGCCGTTATGTATTTGGGGCAATGTGTGGAATTGGCTTCTACGGACGAGCTGTTTGACAATCCAAGCCATCCGTATACCAAAGCCCTACTAGCAGCTATTCCCATACCAAATTTAAAACATTGGAAAAAGCTGAATGTAATTAAAGGTGAAGTCGTAAGCCCCATCAATCCAAAGCCGGGTTGCCGGTTTGTTCAACGCTGCCCTAACGCTATGCCGAAGTGTTCACAAGAGGGTACAAAGCTTACAGAAATTACACCGGGACATTTTGTTTCATGTTTTTTATATAAATAATTGTATTCATCAGGTGGGAGGAGAAAAATATGAGAAAATTTCAGTTAATAGAAGTTAAGGCGGATACTCCCTATGAGAGAGGCCTTCAATATGGAGAGCAAGCACATGAAAAGATTATTGCGGAGATAGAAGATTATAGGTTATTATTCAGTGAAACCAGCAGCATGAGCTGGGAAGAAATAAGAAGCTACGCTCTCGAGTATATATATCTTTCAGAAAGACTAGTTCCGGATGTAATGGAAGAGGCAAGAGGAATATCCGCGGGGGCCAGAGCGGACATAGCAGATATCATGGTGCTGAATACACGCTACGAAATTACTAAATTTCCTGAACCGAATGAATGTACTTCATTTTCGGTCCTGCCGCAAGCAAGCAGGCGAAAAAAGACTTATGTGGGACAAAATTGGGATTACAGGGCAGGTATCCTTGACAACATAGTAATGGTTCATATAGAAGAGCCAGACGGAGTGCGTATCTTTGGCTTGGCCGAAGCGGGACAGGTTATCCGAAACGGCTTTAACAGTCACGGAATAGGTCTTTGCGCAAACAACCTGCAGTCAATCTATGATAGCCGCGGAATCGGAATTCCCGTAACATTCTTGAGAAGAAAGGTTTTGTCAAGCAAAAATTTCAATGAAGCATATAAATTATTAGTGGATGCGCCACGCGCAGTTTCTTGCAATTTTATGTTAGCATCCGCCGAGGGTAAAGCTGTGGATATAGAAGCGTATCCCGGAGGAGCGGATATAATTGAACCTATGGAAGGCATAATTGCTCATGCCAATCATTTTACGGTAAAGCCGGAAATTCATGCAAAAAAGTTCAGCCCGAGAGGCGACAGGCTTTATGAACTTTTGAATGAAAAGCATGGTAAAATAGATATTGACCATATTAAAAATTGTCTCAGTGACCATAAAAATTATCCACAGTCTTTATGCTGTCATCCTTCGGATGTAGATATACGACTGGGTTTAAGAGAAATTACTGTAGCAGGAGTTATATATGATTTTGAAGATAAGACGGCTTATGTTTGTGCTGGTCCGCCCTGTGAAGGTGAGTTTATTGCTTACAGATTATAAAAGCAAAATTAAAACACAGTACATAAGACTTTTTAAGGAGTGTAATATATGATAAGTTTTCAATCAGTAAAGGTAAAGGCCGCTACTCCGTATGAAAGAGGATTGCAGTACGGGGAGCAGGCAAAGGATAAAATTATAAATGGGATTGAAGGATATAAGGAGGTTTTCGCTCAGACAAGTATTAAGGACTGGGGACAGATTAAGGAATATGCATATGCATATATTCCCGTTATTGAAGACAGCATGCCTGAAATTCTTATGGAAGCAAGAGGAATTGCAGATGGTGCAGGGGTGAATTTCAAAGATCTTATGGTTCTTAATTGCCGATATGAAATAACAAAGTTTCCTATAATGAAAGAGTGTACTACATGCGCTGTTCTGCCTGAAGCTTCCGCGCATGGGAAAACTATACTCGTAAAAAACTGGGATTACAGGGCAGGTATTATAGATAATATAGTGATATTGCATATAGAAGATGAAAATGGCATGCGCATAATAGGAGTCACAGAAGCGGGACAGCTTATACGTGAAGGATTTAATTCATATGGAGTGGGGCTTTTCAATAATTCGTTGAAATCGGTTTATGACAATGAGGAAGCAGGTATTCCCGTTACATTCCTCAGAAGAAAAGTTTTATCCTGCAAGTCTTTTGAAGAAGCGAAAAACATTTTACTTACATCCAAAAGAAATGTTTCCAATAATATGCTGTTGGCATCGGGGGAAGGCAAAGCGGTAGATATAGAGGCTCATCCCAAAGGTTCAAATATAATTGAGCCTGTCGGAGGAATTATAACACATGCCAATCATTTTACATTAACCTCCGAGATTAACGCTGCTGAAATCAGTCCCAGAGGGGACAGGCTCCATGAACTGCTCATGGAAAAGCACGGCTCCATAACAGTAGACTATATAAAAAGGTGCATGTGTGACCATGAAAACTACCCGCAGGCTATATGCCGCCATCCGTCAGACACGGGAATACCTCTTTCCAGGAGAGATATAACTGTGGGCAGCTTGATAATTGATTTTAATGAAGCTGTGATTCATATCTGTGCCGGACCTCCTTGTGAAGGCGAGTATATTGAATATAAGCTCTTATAATAAATACTAATCTACATTCAATTATAGATAACAGATTAAATTAATAAGAATCAAAGTGAGGTAAAAATTGAGAAAATTAAGAAGAAGTATGCTGTTTTGCCCTGCAAGCAGCGAAAAAATGCTTAAAACAGCTCATTTAAGGGGGGCAGACTGCGTGATTTTTGATTTGGAGGATGCGGTAGCGTACTCTGAGAAGGAAAATGCGCGCAAGCTGTTATGTAATGCTTTGCAAACAATAGATTACGGGAGCTGTGAAATATTTGCTAGAATAAATCCTTTAAATACAAAATTTGGAGAAGATGATGTAGAAGAACTTGTAAAAAGCGGTATAAAAAATATTAGGCTGCCTATGTGTGAAGGCAAAGAGAATGTTGCGGAATTATCTCAAATGCTCTCGTATTATGAAAAAATGAATGATATACGAGAAGGAACGATAAGAATTCAGGGAGCTATAGAGACACCTAAGGGTGTTTTGAACGCACTTGAGATTGCGGAGGCTGACGAAAGGGTTATATCTATCTCTTTCGGAACGGTAGATTATACTAATTGCCTTTTCACCGACAGGACAAAAGATAAGGAGCAATTCTTGTATGCCAGAAGCCATGTAGCGTTGTGTGCAAGCGTGACAGGGATAGATGCGGTTGATACGGTATATCTCGAAATAAATGATATTGATGGTTTTACTGAGGAAACAAGGCATGCGAAATTATTGGGGTTTACAGGAAAGTCCTGCATTCATCCTTCTCAGGTGCCTGTCGTGCACAGGGTTTTCACTCCTGACAGCAAATCTGTGGAGGAATCATTAATAATAATCAAAGAAGCGAAAAAAGCGGCTCAAAAGGGCATAGGCGTAATAGTGGTAGATGGGAAAATGGTAGATGAGCCCATTGTAAAAAAAGCCGAAAAAATTTTAGAACTTGCTGCTGCGGTGGGAATGCTTCGGATACCCTCTTAAAATTTTTATATTTTTTATTTTGAACTACATTTTATAGCATGAAGCATTGGTTTTCAAAATTCGTTAAAATCATTGTTTTCATGCTATTTAAGTTTTTACTACTTGTTTTCGGATTTAACTTTCTTCCAGTCTTCATTCACATTATCTTTCACTCTTTGTAGTAATGCAAGCAGTTCAGTGGACTCATCATCGGTAAAACCTGCAAGAGCATTGCTACATGTGGAAATGATCATATCTTCAAGTTTGTGGTAAATAGAAATAAGTTTATCTGTTGGATACAGAAGCCATTGACGATTGTCTTCTTGTGATTTGACCTTCCTGATAAATCCGTTTTCCTCTAGCCTTTTAAGGGATTTAGCGACAGTTGTTTTATCTATTTTAAGCATATAAGATAGTTCTTCTTGATTTAATCCCGGATTTTCATATATTCTTGTTAAAAACGCATGCTGACCTCTCCCGATGTTATATTTTTTAAATTGTATATTGCGTATGTAAGATATGCAACGGGAAATTGTAATAATCTCACGATTAATTCTTCTTGCGATACTATTGTCCATGAATACACCTCGATTACATTTATTTACTCTTCTACATTATACCAAAAGCAACTTTAAATGGCAATGATATCCATGCAAATTAATTAATTAAAAATATCCAAAGAATACAGTTCACTCCCAATTTGTCATCCTGAGTAAAACGAAGGATCCCATTTTTTTAAAATCTGAGATTCCGCTCTGCGAATGACCTACCGATATTTTTCATCTGAAAAATAGGGTTAGGGACATCTTTCGCCTGCGACTTAAAATGACAACAGGCGGATGCCCTTTTTATTATGTATGAACTATAACACCCAAAAATATCTGACTGAGACAGCTCTGAAAGGTAAATATTTTTCGCAATAAATAAGTAAAAAAACAATTCAAATCTGCACAAAATACAAAAATATGATAAAATAATATAAGAATTTTATCGCAATGCGGAGGAGAATTGAAATTG
>JBMNTI010000085.1:0-11514 GCA_050945655.1 Acetivibrionales bacterium
TCGGTGAAAAACGGAGAATGTGTGGTTCTTTTTGATTCGGATGATACCTTCAATGAAGAGATTATTGAGGTTTTTAACGGAAAAGCCGTACAATCGGGGTCTATCTATGTCGGCGAAGACCCGCTGGAAGTTTCAATAGAAAAGTACCGGACGGCCATAATTCCGGAAAAACCAATACAGAACATGTTATTCCCTCATCTTAGCTATTTGGATAATATCAGTTTTACAGCCGACAGAAGGCTAAAGGGCTTCTGGCGCTCGGCAAGAATACGGAAAAGTATAACCAATGAGTTCCTCTCCATTGTGGGAGAAAATATTTATGTAAAAAATATCAATAATCTCAATATCAAGGAGCTGTATTGCCTGGCATATTATCGGATATATTTCCAGCGCCCTCGGGTTGCCATATGTATAAAGCCTTTCTCCACCATTGACTATTCCTTGCGTTTATATGTGGTTGAATTGATGCAAAAGCTCTTAGACAGAGGGATTTCCTTGATGGTACTCGAAAAAAACATATCTGAACTGCTTACACTGGCAGACCGGCTGATTATGATAAAGGGTGGGCAAATCCATGCCGAATTCAGTCGGGATGAGCTTCAGTCCTTATCTGAAAAGGATATTCTATAGTTTACTCTCATTGAAACAAAAGTTCCAAAAATACACCTCATAATTCCAAAGAATCTCCCTTATACATTATTAATCTCAATGTTAGAATTCTAGGTAACGATATACACTCTACACACTATTGCCACTATTTAACTGATGTTGTGCAAGGGGGTCAGTATGACGGAATATATTGTGGAGATGAAGCAAATCACCAAAAGCTTTCCGGGAGTTCTGGCATTAGATCATGTTGATTTTTCGGTAAAGCCCGGGGAAGTAATGGCATTGCTTGGTGAGAACGGCGCAGGGAAGTCCACACTTGTAAAGGTTCTGTCGGGAGTACATACCAGAGATGGAGGAGAAATATACTTATACGGCAAAGAACATAAAGGTGATATTACTCCCGTATCGGCAAGGGAACTCGGGATAGCGATTATTCATCAGGAGTTGAATATGTGTTCCCACTTGAGTGTTGCCGAGAACATATTTTTAGGCAGAGAAATCTGCAGATCAGGAATGCTGTCCAAAAAGGAAATGAATACTAAGGCATCTAAAATTCTGGACAGGTTAAAGATTAATATCCATCCGGAAACTATTGTAGGAGATCTTGCCATATCAAAGCAGCAAATGGTCGAAATAGCAAAAGCTCTTTCAACAGACGCAAAAATACTCATTATGGATGAGCCGACCAGTGCATTGACCAACAAGGAAATTAAAGAGCTTTTTTCAATTATTCATGCACTTCGTGACGAAGGCCGCAGTATTATTTATATTTCTCATCGTTTGGAAGAATTGCAGCATATAGTTGACCGCGTGACCATAATGCGTGACGGTAAATTTGTCTTGTGTGATGATTATGCGAATCTAACCATGGAAAGTATTATCTCAAACATGGTGGGCAGAGAGATTAAGGAAAAGTTTCCGAGAGTGAAATGCTCCGTAGGCAAAAAAATTCTTAGTGTAAGAAATCTCAATGCCGGCAAAATGGTACGAGATGTAAATTTTGATTTGTATGAAGGAGAAATCGTCGGGGTTGCCGGACTTATGGGCGCCGGGCGTACCGAAATGACAAGAGCTCTTTTTGGGATAGATCACAAAGAATCAGGAGAAATATTCCTGGATGGTAAAGAAATAAAAATTAAAAAACCTTTGGATGCAATAAACAACGGCATTGTACTGGCTCCTGAGGATCGCAAGAAAGATGGGCTTTGTACAGGCCTTTCAGTGCGCGATAATATTGCCCTCCCGAATCTTGATATATTGTGCAATAAGTTTTCAATTGTAAACCGCAAAAAAGAAACCGAGATGGTAGATGAAGCGGAAAAAAAATTCTCAATCAAAATGCCCAATTCGGATGTCAGCGCGGCGAGCCTTTCGGGCGGAAATCAGCAAAAAGTCGTAGTTGCAAAATGGTTGGCAAGAAATTCGAAGGTTGTCATATTTGATGAACCTACCAGAGGTATTGATGTGGCTGCAAAGGTAGAAATATATACTCTTATGAATCAATTAAAACAACAAGGTATAGGAGTTTTATTCACTTCATCCGAAATGCCCGAAATACTGGGTATATCGGACCGTACAATTGTTATGTGCGACGGAAGAATTACAGGTGAACTCAATACTGAGGAAGCTACACAAAGCAAAATCTTAGAATATGCCACACGCTTTGAAAAAAAGTTGGGAAGCGAACAAGATGCTTAGCAGCAGGAGGTGCCCGTATTAATGGAAACACAAGCAAATAGGATGAATTTACTTAGAAGAATAATGATGACTCGCGGAATGGGGCAGGTAATAACGGTAGGCTCCGGACTGGTTGTTCTTTGCATAGTCTTTGGCATAATAAATCCAAATTTTTATTCCAGTGCCAATATAACAAATCTGCTGAGGCAGATAGCTCCAATACTGCTTATAGGTATATCTCAGTCTTATGTACTGATAACAGGAAATATCGACCTTTCTATCGGCTCGGTAGTAGGCATGAGCACTATGATATCGGCTACGTTTATGTCGAGGGGTTATATGTCTCCCATACCGGCAATGTTAGTAACACTTTTATTATGTTTGATTATTGGTGCAACAAATGGCTACCTGGTTGCAAAATGTAAGCTTCCGCCTTTTATTGCAACATTGGGTACAATGACTATTGCCCGTGGAATAGCACAAATCGTTAATAACAACTACAATACCGACTCAATTATGAAGTTTTTCCCCGAAGAAGCTCAGACTTTTAAAGATTTCTTTTACTACGGAAAGACCGCAGGTCTATATAACACTATCTGGATAGCTATAGTACTCTGGTTTGTTTTTAATTTTTTGCTTAGCAAAACAAGAACCGGCCGCCATATTTATGCCGTGGGGAGCAATATCGAAGCAGCCAGATTATCCGGTGTAGACATTGTGTTTACAACTATAAAGGCATATTTGGTAAGCGCATTTTGTGCTTGTATAGTCGGTTTTATTACCTGTGCAACGGTAGGCCAGGGCACAATGGATGCGGGTACGGGCTATGAAATGTATGCGGTGGCGGCTTCGGTAATAGGCGGCGTATCTACCCTTGGAGGCCAGGGAATACTGCTCGGCACAGTTATAGGCGCATCGGTATGGGGCGTATTACAGAACGGATTGCAGTTTGCCGGGGCTCCGGTAGCAATTCGCAATATTGTAGTTGGTGTAATAGTTGTTATGTCCGTTTTGGTAGATATTGTAGTTCGGTCAGGCAGGAAACGTAAGAAGAATGTTCTGGCTAAGTATTGAGGTTAGAACGTGTACAACGTTTTAATATTTCATAGAAAATTGTAGGAGGATGTGCTATGAAAAAAACTTTTGCCTTATTGCTGAGTATCGTGCTTGTATTTGGAATGATTACAGGCTGTGGTGCTCCAAAACCTGATCCGGTGTCAGGTGAAGATTCTTACAAAGTATTCTTAATCACCATGGATCAGATGGACCAGCACTGGACCAATGTGGATGCAGGCTGTAAAAAGGCCGTCGCTGAGTCGGGTAATGTTGACTACAAGTGGACAGCACCGGATGTGAAAGATGATGCAAAACAAATAGAGATGATTAATAATGCGGTAGCAAACGGAGCCCATGCCATTCTGCTGGCTGCCAACGGCCCGGAAGCCGTAAATGACGCATTAAAAAACGCAAATGAAAAAGGGGTAAAAATTGTTTATGTAGACTCCCCGGCTACTTTTGAGCCATTTATTCAAACCCTTAGCACAAACAATCTGGCTGCCGGTGAGAAAGCCGGACAAACAATGTTGGATGAACTTACAAAAAGAGGAATAACCTCGGGCAAAATCGGAGTAATAAGTGTTAATGCAGCTACAGATTCTACCGTTAAGCGTGATAACGGATTCCGTTCAGCCTTTGAAGGAACCGGATTTGAATTACTGGAAACCCAGTATTGTGACGGCGATGCAGCAAGATCCAAGGATGCGGCTTCCGCATTCATAGTTGACGGGTGCGTGGGTATCTTCGGCGCTAATGAAGGTTCTACCGTTGGTGTAGGAAACGCTATCAAAGATTCGGGAGCAGATGTCATCGGTGTCGGTTTTGATAAATCCGACAATATTTTAGAACTTATTAAAGGCGGAAATCTTCTGGCAACTATGGTGCAAAACCCTGAGGTCATGGGATATGAGGGAATGAAGATAGCAATCGCAGCTTTGAAAGGCAACGAGCCATCCCAGAAGGTTATCGATACCGGGGTAACAGTTGTTACAGCTGCCAGCATGGGAGCATCCGCACCGGGTACACCATCAGACGAAACATATAAAATATTCCTTATTACCATGGATCAGATGGATCAGCATTGGACAAATGTGGATGCCGGCTGTAAAAAAGCTGTCGCTGAGCTTGGCAATGTTGATTACAAGTGGACAGCGCCGGATGTTAAGGATGATGCAAAGCAGATTGAGATGATAAATAACGCTATTGCCAATGGCGCAGATGCAATACTTCTGGCAGCTAATGGACCCGAATCGGTGAATGATGTTTTAAAGAGTGCATCGGAGGCAGGTATAAAGATCATTTACGTTGACTCTCCCGCAACCTTTACTCCTTTTGTCCAAACACTGAGTACGAACAATGAAGCGGCAGGAAAAACAGCTGGTGAAACTTTGCTGGAAGCCCTTAAAGCAAAGGGGATTACTTCGGGCAAAATCGGTGTTATTAGTGTAAATGCTTCTACCGATTCTACTGTCAAGCGTGACAATGGATTCCGTTCAGCTTTTGCCGGAACCGGGTTTGAACTTCTTGAAACACAGTATTGTGACGGTGATGCGGCCAGATCCAAAGAAGCAGCTTCCGCATTCATAGTTGACGGATGCGTAGGTATCTTCGGTGCAAATGAAGGTTCTACCGTTGGTGTCGGAAATGCTATCAAGGATGCCGGAGCAGCTGCTATAGGCGTTGGCTTCGATAAATCAGACAATATATTGGAGCTGATAAAAGAGGGATATTTGTTAGCTGCTATGGTGCAGAACCCTGAAGTTATGGGATATGAGGGAATGAAGGTGGCAGTTGAAGCACTAAAAGGCAATGAACCTTCCACAAAGGTTATTGATACCGGTGTTACTGTTTTCACAAAGGATAAATTAGAATAATAAAACGATAGGACTTCTCTTGATTTTTCTGAAAAAAGACGTGATAATCACGTCTTTTTTCTCAATATAGCATTACTGCGATAGACTGTGCAAAAAATATCAATCCATGCTTCGCGTTAAATCGCAGCAACCTCGCCGCTTATGTACGATTGCATAATCAAGTATTATAACCTGAATGTTAAACAGTTTTCGCAAAGTCTGACGATTATCTGTAATGCTATAGGTTATATGATACCGATTAATAAAGGTGGGCTGGTTATGAAAATTTTTGACAGAAAAAAAGAACCAAATAATAAAAAGGATACAGATAGTACACGAAAAAATAAACATTCAAGTTTATTTACAAGTATCCGCACCAGGCTGATTGCCGGCTTTTTGGTTACAATAATACCTATAGTATTATTGGGTATGATTTCATATAACAGAGCTTTCAACTCAATAAAAGATACCGCAACAAGCGCATCATCAGAAACCTTAAAACAATTGGGAAAAAATATTGAAATTACTTTTAGCAAATACGAAGAGCTATCAACCCAAATAATACTTAACGACCTTGTCCAAAGCTATTTACTTCTAAATTCAAATGCTAGTACATATGAGGTATTACAGATCGGACAAAAAGTAGAAACATATATAAAAAGTTTCGTATATGGTAATCCTTCAATTGATGCCATTACATTACTAATGGAAAACGGAAATAATATCGACACTTCGGAAAATCCCTTAACAGAAGAAACTTATTTTAACATACCGGACAGCGAGCTGATGGAAAAAGCCAGAGCTTTATCCGGGAAAACCTTCTGGGTTGGGAAGCACGCCGAAATTGACGAACATCGAAAAAATAAAGATTCAACCTATGGTTTGTCAGTTGTAAGACTTCTTAAGGATGTTATGTTAAGCGAAGAAAAGGGGTTACTAATAATTGATCTTAAAGCTGATTTTATAGAAGCCATGCTTAAAGAGTTGAATCTCGGGGAAAGAAGTGAGCTGCATCTTATCAGCCCTGACGGCAGAGATATAGCTTTCGAAATTGTTGATGGGCAAAGTAAAAGCTTAGACACATCAAATGCAGAAAGCAGTATATCGGATGAGGCGTTTTATTTGGAATTTTCCGGTTACCATGAAAATAAAACAATCTTCGATGAATACAAAGGCGAAGAATATATGATGCTGCATTCAAGGATTATAACAAATATGGAGGATACAGGATATAATCTTGTAGGACTTGTTCCTACCGCGAATTTTAAATCTGCTGCCCGGAGTATAGGGATAGTAACAATAATTTTTACTTTAATTGCTATAATTTTTGCATTAGTAATTGGATTCTTCCTGGCATTTGGTATATCAAAGGCGATTAATAGAATACTTGATGCTTCCAAAAAAGTAGCTGCGGGTGATCTGACAGTAACACTTAAAGCCGGGAGTAAAGATGAGCTGGGGATTCTTACCGATAGTATAAATTCAATGGTCGAGAGCATGCGGGAGTTGATTTCAAATGCTGCCCAAACAGCTATGACAGTAATTGAATCAGCGGAAACGGTTGCACAAACTACAAATCATATTTCAATTGTTTCCCATGAGGTTACAAGAACAGTTCAGGAAATAGCAAAAGGCTCAATGGCGCAAGCGGCAGATTCGGAACAAGGTGTAAATAAGATGGGCGATCTTGCTTTAAAAATCAATACTGTTTCAGATTCTGCAAAATCAATAAAATCCTATTCTGATGAAACTATAAAACTGACGGAGGAAGGGCTGATCTCGGTTGATGACCTAGAAAACAAGGCAAAAGAAACCACCGGCATTATCAGAACAATAATTACCGACGCCAAGGAATTAAACGTTCACTCCGTGTCCATAGGAAAGATTGTTGAGGTAATAGGCGGCATTGCCGAACAAACAAATCTTCTTTCTTTAAATGCAGCCATAGAGGCCGCACGAGCAGGAGAAGCAGGAAAAGGCTTTGCTGTTGTGGCTGATGAAGTGAGAAAGCTGGCTGAACAATCTACCCTGGCTGCCGGAGAAATCGCCGATATTGTAGATAACACCCGGAAGCAAACCGCCCAGGTTGTTGAAAGTGCAGTGTCCTCGGAGAATATTCTTAAATCTCATAATATTGCCGTTGAAAATACATTGGCCGTATTTAAGAAAATATCTGATTCAATGGTTAACCTGGCATATAAAGTTAATGAAATTACAAATGGCATAGAAGATATGGACAGTTATAAAAACGGTACTATTTCAGCTATAAACAATATTTCATCGGTATCTGATGAGATTGCGGCCGCAACACAGGAAGTATCGTCTTCCACAGAAGAGCAATTGAGCATAATAGAGGATCTGGCTGCATATGCTAAACAGCTGGATGCCGCAGCAAAGAATCTTAATGAGTCTATAAAGAAATTTAAGGTTAATTAATATATAACCTGCCTTATTTTTGGTACTTTTTATTGGGAAACATACTATATATAACAATAGGAATAATTATTAAGATGTGAAAAATGAACAGGTTCCTTATTGTTATGTTGGCGTTGTTTACTTTCCCGCTTGACATATCTTCGTTTCCAGTGGAGAATATTCAAAATAATACTGAGGTTGCAACTTTGCAAATACTTTCGGAAGAGGTGTTTCCTTTTATAAATATAAATTTCTCAAGCACAGACGATGCCTTGAATGATACTGCTATAAATGAGCAGTCCCAAACCATAACCATTTCATTTGCCGGAGATTGCACAATCGGCAGCGATGAAAGCTATAAAGGCCACACTTTTCATAAGGTGTATCAAGAAGTGAATGATCCGGCGTACTTTTTTAGAAATGTAAACGGTATTTTTGCTAATGATGACTATACATTGATTAATCTTGAAGGGACTTTCACAAATGAAAAGAAGAAGGCAGCTAAAGAATTTCGTTACAAGGGCCCTCCCGAATACTGCGAAATATTGCATAAGGGAGGCATTGACGGAGTCACCCTTGCTAATAACCATACATTGGATTATCTTAAGAGCGGATACGATGAAACAGTAAAAACACTGAAAGAATGGGGAATTGATTACACAAATTTTGATACATATTTTGTTAAACATATAAAAGGTCTTAGTATTGGTTTCTTAGGTTATAAAGCCTGGTCCCATGAAAAATATTCAAATGATTTATTGGTAAAACATATAAAAGAAATGCAAGAGCAGGGGGTTGACTACATTATAGTTAATTACCATTGGGGTGATATGTACAGTTACATACCGAATGCTCAGCAAAAACGCATGGCCCATTTTGCAATAGACCACGGAGCCGATCTTGTAATAGGGCATCACCCTCATGTTTTGCAAGGAATGGAAACATATAAGGAAAAGAATATTGTCTATAGCCTAGGAAACTTTTGCTATGGGGGGAAAATGAATCCGAAAGACAAGGATACTATAATTTTTCAGCAATTGCTGACTTATAACGCAAGCGAAAATAGAATAACAGCCGTGGAATACAGAATAATACCTGCGAGTATTTCATCAAAGACATACATAAATGATTTTCAACCGGTTCCGGTATCAGGAAAGGAAGGGGAACGAATTATAGAAAAGTATAGAGAATTAAGCGACAAAATAAAGTAAGCCTGCAAACTTGCAATTGACACTCCGTCCATATCTGGTAAAATTAATGAGTGCATATGAACTTTGGAGGGAGCATTATGAATAAGCACTATGAAATAAAGATTGCGGGCTTGACAAGACATCTTCCCCTTTGTCCTATAAGCAATGATTTATATATAGGAGCTTTTATCCTGTTTGGTGATGTGGAGCTTACCGTAGCTTGTGCAAAGGAATTGCTAAAAAAGGCGCCGGAATTTGATGTGATGATTACTGCCGAGAGTAAAGGCATTCCATTGGTGTATGAAATGACTAAGCAGGCAGGATTGAACAAATACCTTTTAGCAAGAAAATCGGCTAAGCTTTATATGAGAGATGTAGTAAGTGTTGAAGTTAAATCGATAACAACCGAAAAGCGTCAGATGCTTTTTATAGACAAAGACGATGCCGAATACATGAAAGGTAAGAGGGTACTTATTGTAGATGATGTAATCAGTACCGGCGAGTCAGTTAGGGCTGTTGAAAAATTGGTACAGGAGTCGGGAGGTATAGTAGCCGGACGAATGACAATATTAGCCGAAGGTGATGCTGACAAGAGGGATGATATTATTTTCCTCGCGCACCTGCCGCTATTTAATAAGGATGGAGTCGCCATATAGTATCGATACATATATTGGGCTGTTTCAAAATAGACGGTCATCCTGATCGAAGCGAAGGATCTTTAGCAAATCTGCGCCTGATAGCCTGATTTCTTGAAGATTCTTCGGCCATTTATGGCCTCAGAATGACACGCTACGTATTTTGGGACAGCCCCTTATTTATTTTCACTTCTAGTAAATTGAATACACATCTGTAAACAAGGAAATAATCTCTTTCTGAGGTGATTTTTTTGTTTAAAAAGACCAGAGGGCCGATTGATCCGCAAGAAATAATAAAGAGACTTTCCGATTGTCCGGATATAGAAAAGAAAAAGGTATTTATTGAAGGAAAGCATGAGTCGTT
This sequence comes from Acetivibrionales bacterium, assembly GCA_050945655.1. GTDB lineage: Bacteria > Bacillota > Clostridia > DSM-8532 > DSM-8532 > DTU059. The sequence continues at coordinate 9,800 of JBMNTI010000085.1, forward strand.
TTTCATATATATAACCGAGCAGGTTAATAAAGATTTAGTTCAGAGAGATTTTTTAAGCGCTATTATCGGAATGAGCCTGGAGCAGTTATCTGACAGTGTAACCATCCATAATATTCCGTGCGTAGAAACAGAACTGGTCTATAGTGCGGATGACGCTATCAGCGATATTTTGTCCGGCAATACTGTTTTTGTTTCGGATATATTGCCCTACGGTATTTCATATAAAAATATTAAATCGGAAAAACGAAATATTGAAGAGCCTATAGGAGAAAAAAACATTCGTGGTCCCCACGAGGGATTTGTTGAGGTCCTGGACACTAATCTCGCGATGTTAAGAAGGAGAATCCATAGTGAGAAACTAAAATACCGATTTCTTACTATTGGAACTATTACCAGGCAAAAGGTCGTTATTGCATATATAGAAGGTATAGCCAACATTGATCTTGTCAACGCACTGGTTGATAAAGTAAACACCATTAATATAGATGGCTCGATAGCGATAGGCTACGTTGAAGAACTTATAATGTCACACCCTAATTCGATATTTCCTCAGTTTTTGTCGACAGAAAGACCGGATAAAGCTACCAGCGCGCTACTTGAAGGTAAAATTCTTATTCTTCAGGATGATACACCTGTTGCTCTCATTGCGCCGGTTACCTTTATTTCCTTTTTCCAGACTGTTGATGATTATAGCAAGCTTTGGGTGCATGGCACCTTTTTACGCATTATCAGATTAGTAGGTGCCATTATTATTGCCGTCTTTCTCCCGGCATTTTATGTGGCGGTTACCTCGTTTCATTATTACGCAGTACCCCTTACACTTTTGATTACATTAGCCGAATCCCGATCCAAGGTTCCTTTTCCACCTATTATTGAAATTATTATTCTGGAGTTTACAGTAGAATTGATAAGAGAGGCGTCAATACGGCTGCCAACCTATGTAGGCACCGCTATCAGCTTGTTTGCCGGCCTGATAATCGGGCAGGCTGCCGTGCAGGCAGGGATAGTGAGCGGTCTGGTTATAGTAATAGTCGGCGCTACCGCTATTGCCTCCTATGTTATTCCCTCCCACGATATGGCGCTGGCAATAAGAATTATGCGCTTCATATTTGTTCTGGCCGCATCTATATTTGGCATGATCGGTATTGTATCATGTGTCGGGATGACAATTGCTCATCTCATAAGATTGGACTCCTTAGGCCAACCGTATTTTTCCCCTTTCTCGCCGTTATCTAAAAGTGACTTGAAGGATGCGGTTGTAAGATTGCCGTTACAGATGATGAAAAAAAGGCCCGAAACCACCAAGCCCAAGGATGATATAAGAGGTGAGAATGATTGACCGAGAATAATGCATTAACATCTATACAAATGATGAGATTTACCTTCGTTTGCCAAACCGGTATCGGAATAATAAACCTGCCGTCGATATTGGCCAAGGAAGTTGGCCATGACGGGTGGATATCGGTATTGGCAACCGGTATTGCATCTATTTTGCTTGGCTCACTAATAGTGGTTTTGTTAAGGAGATACTCTGATAAATGCATATTTGATATAACAAAACTTATTTTTGGAAAACTGGCGGGGTCTTTTATCAATACTCTTTTCTTCCTTTATCTGTTATTTGCTGCCGCCGGAGGGCTTATGGTCTATTTAATATATCTTAAAATAACATTATTCCCGCTGACTCCATCAATAGTTATGGCACCTTTGATCAT
>JBMNTI010000086.1:0-11457 GCA_050945655.1 Acetivibrionales bacterium
ATAGAGAATACCTTCTTTCGTTAGCTATCTCTATTATACACCAGACATGGCTGAAACACTTATGTTTACTACAAAATATATGAATTTTTCAAGGTGCTATAGGGGCTTTTGACCCTAGTATCATAATTAATTAATATATAAATTATAGAAACGTATTTTACCGTTATACTTTTATGGGTAATAGTATTTGTAAGTTATTATATGGAGGTACCTATGCTTAGCCGCGAATATTATGAAGAAATTGAAGAGAAGATTTTATCAGAATCTGCATCATTAAGCAGGAGAAGCAAAGGCCGGGACAGAGAGGAAAAGCAATGTGATATCAGAACCGTTTATCAGCGTGACCGGGATAGAATTATTTATTCTAAGGCTTTCAGACGGCTGAAACATAAAACCCAGGTATTTATTTCTCCTGAGGGAGACCATTACAGGACCAGACTAACACATACCCTTGAGGTTTCTCAAATAGCCCGAACCATAGCCAGAAGCTTAAGACTGAATGAAGACTTGACAGAAGCGATAGCTTTGGGACATGATTTAGGGCATACTCCATTCGGACATGCGGGAGAGCGGGTTCTTAACAGGATTTGCTCTTTTGGCTTTAAACATAATGAACAAAGTGTCCGTGTTGTTGAGGTTTTGGAAAAGGAAAGAATGGGATTGAATCTTACCTGGGAGGTACGAGACGGAATCCATCACCATACCGGGAATAAAAAACCGTCTACTCTTGAAGGGCAGATTGTTCGTTTTGCCGATAAGATAGCTTATATCAATCACGATATTGAGGATGCAATACGCGGCGGCATTATTACGGAAAAAGATTTGCCACGGGAATGTACTGAAATTTTAGGCAATACTTCATCAATGCGTATTAATAATATGATTGTAAATATCATAGAGAACAGCCTGGACGGTAAATATATACGTATGAGCCCGGAGTTTCAGGAAAGCAGCAATCGCCTCAGAACCTATATGTTTGAAAACGTTTATGTAGGATCTGCCGCAAAAAAAGAAGAATCAAAAGCAGAGCTTATGGTTGAAGAGTTATTCTTATATCTGATGAAAAAACCGATCTTGCTTCCTGCCGATTCACAAATGGCTATTGAAAAAGACGGCCTTGAAAGAACCGTCCTGGACTATGTAGCCGGAATGTCGGACAGGTATGCCGTGAAAAAGTTTCAGGAAATCTATATACCCGTATCCTGGTAAGTAAACATGGTGCTGCCTGCTCCCGCATTGCTGTTTGTTTAATATTTGCCGGGATTTTAGGCTGAAACCAAAATATTTATCCCTTAGGAAGGAAAACCGGGCAATCTGTCGAATAATAAATTCTATGAGGTTACAATATGCTTTACCCTGAAGAACTAATCGAAGAAGTCAGAATACGCAATGATATCATTGAGGTGGTTTCAAGCTATGTTAAGCTTGAACGCAAAGGCAGAAGATACTTCGGTTTATGCCCGTTTCATAATGAAAAATCACCTTCTTTCTGTATCGAACCTGCAAAACAGTTTTTTTATTGCTTTGGGTGCAATAAGGGTGGAAGCGTCATCCAGTTTATAATGAACATAGAACATTTGGGCTTTTTGGATGCGCTTAAGTTTCTTGCTGAAAGGGCGGGCGTGGATCTGCCTGAGCCTGAGGACGCCGGAGAGAAGGAAAAGTCCAGATTAAGGAAGCAGATTCTGGATATAAATAAAGAAGCAGCAAGGTTTTTTTTCTCTGTGCTGGCCGGTGAAAATGGTCTCGAAGCACAGAGATATTTAAAAAATCGCGGATTGACTGAAAAAACAATAAGACAATTTGGTTTAGGATTGGCGCCAGGTGGTTGGAATGATCTTACTAATGAACTATTGGGCAAGGGAACTGAGAAAAAAATATTACTTTCATCGGGGCTGTCTTTGGAAACAAAAAACGGAGAATTAGTTGACAGGTTCAGGAACAGAGTAATGTTCCCTATTTTTGATATTAGGGGAAATATTATTGGATTCGGCGGCAGGGTTTTGGATCAGACTCAGCCGAAATATATGAATTCTCCGGACACACCTGTGTATAACAAGAGCAGGGAACTGTACGGCCTGAACTATGCTCGCCAGAGTAAAAGTAAGAAGCTTTTGATTGTGGAAGGTTATATGGACGTAATTTCATTGCATCAGGCGGGAATAGATTATGCCGTCGCCTCATTGGGAACAGCGCTTACACGATCACAGGCCTGGATACTAAAAAAATATGCTGAAGAGGTGATAATTGCATATGATTCGGATTCAGCAGGACAAGCCGCTATATTACGAGGATTAGATATTTTGGAGAAAGCAGGCTGTAATATTAGGGTGCTTATTATACCGGATGGGAAGGATCCGGATGAGTATATTAAGAATAATGGGTCTGAACAGTTTAAAAACCTTGTGGATAGGGCAATATCACTGCTGGATTACAAAATTAGAGTTAAGAAAAATATGCATAATTTGGATACGGTAGACGATAAGCTAAAGCTGTTAAATAGCATAGCAGATATTCTGGCTGCTCATGATAACAGTATTGAGCGGGAACTCTATGCAAAGGACTATGCACAGCAATATGGAATCTCATTGGAATCATTAAACAGTGAGGTTCAAAAAAGAAGAAAGAAGCAGATATCAACAAGCAAGGTATATTCTGCACATAAGACTACGGCAGCTAGAAGGGAGGTAGCAGGAATTCCCAAAGTTGATCCCAGATATGGTGATCTGGAATATATGCTTTTGGCAATGCTTTGTAATGAAAATCGTTTGTTTGACAAAGTTTCAAGTAAGTACGGCCTTGAGTCATATGTGGATAAAGGTGCGGGGGAAATAGCAGAAAAGCTGTACAATAAATTGACACAGAATAAGAGTTGTGTTCTGGCAGAGCTTTTAAACATGCTAGAGACCGAAGAGGCATCTTATCTGGTACAAATTGCCGAAACAAATAGTGATTTGGAGGATGTAGATAAAGCTATACAACAAGTACTTAATAAGCTGGAAATATTAAAATTGGAAGATATGCAAAAACAAACTATCGAGAGAATAAAGAACGAAAATGACGGTACCAAAAGGCGAGAATTAGGGCTTGAGTTCAGTAAGAGAGCAGAAAGAATCGCTGAACTAAAGAGATTAGCATAATGATTTGCTAAAAATACCGAGGGGTGGAGAGATAATATGACAGAAAATAAAAATGAGAAAACCGATTTTTTGGATAAGGACTATAAAGAGGATATAGATCATATAGAAGATGATATTGAAGTAATTTCCCCTGATAAGGATGGATCTATAGATATAGCATCTGAAAAAGAATCGGATTCAGAAAAGCAAAAAGATAATGGTAAACAATTAAAAAAGGACGGATTCAATGATCCGAAGAATATTTTAAGGGATCTTACTCATGAAGGCAAAGAAAAAGGCATGCTTACTTATCATGAGATAGAAGACGCTTTTGAACGTGTGGAGATCACTCCCGATCAGATAGAAAAGATTTATGAAGTGCTCGAGAAAATGGGTATAGAAATCGTTGCTGAAAATATTGAAGAGGATTTTGAAGACATTCCTTTTTTAGATAAAGAAGAGGAAGAAACTGATGCAGAAGTAGATATAAGCGTTCCTGAAGGAATCAGTATCGATGATCCCGTAAGGATGTATTTAAAAGAGATCGGAAAGGTTCCGCTTCTTTCAAGTGATGAGGAAATAGAACTCGCCAAGAAAATGGAAAATGGCGACGAGGAAGCCAAAAAACGTCTCGCCGAAGCTAATCTGCGTCTTGTCGTAAGCATAGCTAAACGCTATGTAGGTCGTGGGATGCTGTTTCTGGATCTTATTCAGGAAGGGAATCTGGGTCTGATAAAGGCTGTGGAAAAGTTTGATTTCAGAAAAGGATTTAAGTTCAGCACCTATGCCACCTGGTGGATCAGGCAGGCAATTACCAGAGCAATTGCCGACCAGGCAAGAACAATTCGTATTCCCGTTCATATGGTTGAGACAATAAATAAGCTTATTCGTGTATCCAGGCAGCTTCTTCAGGAATTGGGCAGAGACCCGACCCCCGAAGAAATTGCAAAGGAAATGGGAATGAATGAGGATAAGGTTCGGGATATCATGAAAATATCTCAGGAACCGGTATCATTGGAAACACCTATCGGAGAAGAAGAAGACAGCCATTTGGGTGATTTTATACCTGATGATGACGCTCCCGCGCCTGCCGAATCGGCTGCTTTTACCCTGCTGAAGGAACAACTTATAGATGTTTTGGATACTCTTACTCCAAGAGAAGAGAAGGTGCTGAGACTGAGATTCGGCTTGGATGACGGAAGAGCGCGCACATTGGAAGAAGTAGGACGGGAATTTAATGTTACTCGTGAAAGGATTCGTCAGATCGAAGCCAAGGCTTTAAGAAAACTACGCCACCCGAGCCGCAGTAAGAAGCTTAAGGACTTTCTTGATTAGTATTTAATGAAAAGTTTTCAGTTTGGCTTTGCAGTACAGAATAAAGGAAACTTGTATTAATAAAGGTTCTACGTCAAATGTTGAGGTAGAACCTTAATAATTATGGGGTCTTTCCCTGAGAATGTAAATAGTTTTGCTAGTTTAAAATATAATGGTCTTTCTTGAGCAAGGAAACTATAACCAAATATATATTTTAACTATTGCCAGGAAGCTTGGTTTTTATGCATGAAACCATAATTTTCTGGCAATGATTTTATCAAGGCATAAATACCCCTTATTTTCGGAAGTGTAATAGCCTGAAAATGAGGACGGCTCCATTGGAGCGGTAGAAAGGGACGGTTTTTTCACAAGTAAGGAGACTGTGAAGAAAACTCTGTAAAAATGGCCTTCTATGATAAAATATAAAATCATAGGAGGCTATTTTAATGGCTAAAAGAAAAGAACCAATGAGTGAGGGCAAGAAGAACATTATTGCGAGTCTGCTTCAGGAGTATGACATCAAGTCAGCCGAAGACATCCAGGATGCACTGAAGGATCTGCTTGGCGGAACGATCCAGTCCATGTTGGAGGCGGAAATGGACGACCACCTTGGATATGCACCTTATGAGCGTACTGCGAACACCAATTCCAGAAATGGTACGAAAAGCAAAACTATCCGCAGCAAATACGGAGAGAGCGAAATTGATGTTCCCCAAGACCGAGAGAGTTCGTTTGAGCCCAAAGTTGTTAAGAAGCATCAGAAGGACATTTCCGGCATCGAAGACAAGATCATAGCTATGTACGCAAAAGGCCTCACTATAAGGCAAATCTCAGAGCAAATCGAAGACATTTATGGCTTTGAAGTCAGCGAGGGAATGGTGTCTGACATCACCAACAAACTCCTTCCTGAAATCGAGGAGTGGCAGAAACGGCCCCTTGCAAGCGTATATCCCATTGTGTTCATAGATGCTGTACACTTTTCTGTAAGGGATAAAGGTGTCATTCAGAAGCTTGCAGCCTACACAATCCTGGGGATCAACGACGAAGGCCGGAAAGAGGTTCTATCCATCCAGATCGGAGAAAATGAAAGTAGCAAATACTGGCTTAGCATTCTGAATGAACTGAAAAACCGTGGGGTAAAGGATATTATGATTCTTTGTGCTGATGGACTCACAGGAATCAAGGAGTCGATAGCTGTAGCCTATCCACAAACGGAATATCAGCGTTGCATTGTACACCAGGTCAAGAATACCTTGAAATACGTGGCGGACAAAGATAAAAAGGCATATGCAGCCGATTTAAAGACAATTTATCATGCACCTTCTGAGGAGGTCGGCTACGAGCTTATGAAAGAAGTCACTGAGAAGTGGCAGGAGCACTATCCCAATGCCATGAAGAGCTGGTCGACGAACTGGTACGTAATCAGCCCAATCTTCAAGTTTTCAGCCGACGTCCGAAAGATCATTTATACAACCAATGCTATTGAAAGCCTAAACAGTACCTACCGCCGTTTAAACAGGCAAAGAAGCGTGTTCCCAAGCGATACAGCACTCTTAAAGGCGATTTACTTTGCTACTTTTGAAGCTGTGAAAAAATGGACTCTACCGGTCCAAAACTGGGGAAAGGTTTACGGGGAACTGTCAATCATGTACGAGGGCAGGCTTCCTAGCAAAAAGCAAACGGCATGTCAAGAATAAATGCACGCCCTTTTCAAGGGCGCTCTTGACATGCCATTTGCTTTTCTCTATATTGTAACCAAGGGCTTATTAACCAGAATCTGGCCTACAAGCCCTATTGAAAATTATCATAGAAAGCTATTTTACAGAGATAATTTCACACCGTCCGGCTCGACCCTTACTTGTGAAAAAACCGTCCCTTCCTACCGCTCCAATGGAGCCGTCCTCATTTTCAGGCTATTACACCCCCGAAAATAAGGGGTATTTATGCCTTGATAAAATCATTGCCAGAAAATTATGGTTTCATGCATAAAAACCAAGCTTCCTGGCAATAGTTAAAATATATATTTGGTTATAGTTTCCTTGCTCAAGAAGGACCATTATATTTCAAACCAGCAAAACTATTTACATTCTCTTTTATGGCGCTATTTTAAGGCTGTAATGATATAGATATCCAATGCATCAAGCCCCGTAAGAGAGCCAAGTACCAACTCTCCAACGGGGCTTGTTATTTTTTCTCTTGCTTAATGGCAGGTTAGGTCACAGTATATAGCAGAGAACTATACCCTGTTCTATTCTTCTGGCTCTTCACCTTCGTCTTTTATTACATTCTTTGCACCTGATTCTGTCTGTTCTGCTATCTTAACAGGATAATCAAACTCATTATTTACTAAAATATCATAAAGGTCATCCTGTGATAGATCTGCAAATATCTCTAAATATATATTAATATCTTCAAAGCTGTTATCAGTTATTTCTAAAGAAGCTCCTGAACCATATCCAATACCAATACCTAGACCTTCAAAATGACAGTCTTTTATATTTCCTTCAACATTTGGATTTGCATAAAACCCAATACTTATATTTTTAAATGTAACATCCTCTATAGTAAATCCTTTAGTGTCATGTTTAGTATCTATACCTACCACCCTAGGATCACCGGTTATTGTTACATTCTTAATAGAAATATTGTCAGAAGCGAGGTAAAGCCCGCAGCGATTTGTTCCATCGTATTCAACTGTAATAGTATTGCCATTTCCGTCAAATTCAAGGCTGTCATTTTTATCAAGGTTTACATGTTTAGTTAACGTAATGTCATCACCTAGGATTATTCTCTTTATATCTTCTGCTAATACAGCCCTAAGTTCTGTTTCACTTGTTACATAAACTGCTCCATTTATTGTAATATTCACAGTGCCATTGGCTACATTATTCATCATTTTTCCATCGGCACTAGGTTTAAGTGTCGAATTACTTATTATAACTGTTCCAGGAGCATCACCGCGAAGCCAAATAGGATATTTTGCTTCTAAATTGCTATCTGATATAGTCATAGTATTGCTTTCATTGACTTGGCCGGTGGTGGTGTCCTGCCCAGCACGTACTCCATAACTATTTACATCCATTGGCGCTTTCACAGTCAAACCCGTTATTTCTATGTCTATTGAATGTTGAAGATTTAAACCACCATTATATGCATTAATATCACAGTCTTCAACTTTTACACCTGTTACAGCTGTCAGCTGTGCCAGACTATGGATGTTTTCACCTTTGCAACCCTTGATTTGGAAATTAAAATGACCACCTTGTGCACCAGCTCTTATTGCAACAATGTCATTAGGATTGCCAATAAATGTGCAGTCTTCAATGAAAATATTGTGAGCGTACACATAGCCTGTAGTCGCAATTTTGGTTGTAGTGATCATATCGACGAAGTCTGTGACATCTGAAAAGTCAAAGGTAAAGCCTTTAATAGATACATATTCTTCGCCGTAAGATCTATTATTGCCATCAATTCTAATTTGATTCTTTAATATTATATCTCCTACTGCTTCTAAAGTAATTTTTACGCCTTCTTTTTGAACTATCTCAATGGGACATTCTTCATCATAATATTCCGGGAAGACTTTAATAATATTTTCCCCTACTTCAGCTTCGTCAATAGCCTCTTGAATAGTGTCATATTTCTTTTTCACAGTTTCATTATATACTCTTACTCCCACCCAGGTATTGTCTGAAATGTCCAATTTGCCTGATGTCTTAATGTATTTAATATATGGATTATCAAAAATATTTCCGCTAACAGTAATCCTGGACAAATCTGTTGGAATGGCCTGAGCATCAGTGGTTCCCCCACCAAAAGCCAACACTGGCATGCCATCGGCACCATTTCTTGTGGTATTACCGGTAATAGTAACTACTGGCTGGATACCTTCCCTCAGATTATAACTCACAGCTATGGCAAAGGCAGCCTCGCGGATATACGTTTCTCTATAATTAGTCCCCTGGACAGGTGCGGTTGCATAATTGTCAATTGTATTGTTGGTTATTTCAATGACTGACGGTGTTTCTTCGGAAATGCTTGTATTCTTGTAAACAAATATGCCGCCCGCTTTGGCATTTTCTATTAAGTTGTTGTCTATAATAGTATCGCCATCGCCATCCTCTGCATTAATAGCGAAGTGGTACTCGGTGTTTTTAATTATATTACCACGCACAATCCCAGGTTCACCGCCCGTCCGGTTGCTGACCCGGATATTGCCGTTTTCGGAGCTGCAGCCGTCTATCTCGTTATCCAAAATTCTAAACCCTTTCACATCGTACGCCTCGATGGCATCTCCGGGATACAGGATATCATGGATATAGTTGTACTGTACTAATGCATCAATCGACCGACCAATTTTGATGCCCTCGTTGCCACGGCCGTGCCTTACAATGTTGTTCAGGATTTGCAGACCAGTGATGTCATAAGCTCTGTCGTCTCCACCTGTCGGATCTGCTGTTTGCGAATAAATGATGTGATTGTATGTCCTTTCCAGAGTCAACCCGTTAATGACGACATTATTAGCTCTGATTTCAAATATTGAGGCCAGCCATCCCGCATTTGTCGCTTCTTCCTTGGAGCTGTAATCCCCATTGTCTCCTTTATCACCGGTCAATATGGCTTCGTAATTATCGTCTGTTCTTTGCGAATTTGTACTTGGTCTGGGGTCTACATTGGCCTGAGGTCCTAAAATCTTAACACTTTTTGTGATAACCAGGGTTTCATCGAGCTCATATCTACCAGTCCTCAATACAATGGTATCCCCGTCATCTGCTTCCTGAAGCGCATTTTTTAATGACTCTGCATCATCCGCAACAATCGGCACGGTAATCGTAATGCTATCTGTCTTTTCCCTGTTCACGGTGGTTACTGTAATTATAGCCGTGCCTTTTCCTACTGCTGTTACCAAACCATAACCGTCTACAGTTGCTACCGTTTCATCGCTTGAAGCCCAGGTAACTCTTTTGTTTGTAGCATTTACAGGTCTGACAGTTGCTGTTAGTTTGAGTGTATTGCCTATTTCCAGCAACTGGTCTTCCACATCAATGCTAACAGCACTTACCGCAACGTAGGATGAACCGCCGCCTGCAGAAGGAGGTGTTACTATATCTGACCCGTCGCTGTTATTTGTAACGCTTTCGTTTTCAGGCACTTCTTTGCCACCACCTGCCGTTACGCCGGAAGCACCTTTGTTATTAATCTCAGTGTTTGGAATGGTTACCGAAGTGTTGTCTGCGCCTTTATTGACATTTACCGTACCAACTTTTCCGGTTCCGGATATCTTTGTATCGGGAGCTGACGTCTCAACATTTGTTATGCTTCCATTAACATTTAAGGCACTCCCTTTGGCTTTGTCACCTATCACTACATCTTCAACTTTTGCGTTCTCTGCAACTGTTATATCGGCAGTTCCCTCACAATTTGCCTCGATCTTGTTGACTGTGGCGTTCTGAATTACTACAGGAACATCAGGTGTGTTCACTACTACAGTACCAGCAGTACCTTCGACAATCACATCGTCTTTTCCGTCATCGATAACAATGACTTCAACATCCGCATCGCCCTCAACGAAAACGCGGATATTTCCGTCTACCTTGGCAATAACCACTTTACCTTCCACGCTGCCGCCAATAATGATAATGGAGTTAACTCCGCCGCCACGGGCAACAAGTCTTCCCTTTATCGTAACATTATCCAGTACCAGGTCTCCATCACCAACGCCGTCGCCGACAATCAAGTCACCGTTTATTGTGACATTTTTCAAAGTTACGCCAGGTACATTGACCATGATGTTTCCATCGGCTACTTCTGTATATTCGCCTGCGGCTCTTACATACTGCTTGATGATACTGTACATCAATTGTGCAAATTCAGCCCTGGTGATGTCTGCTTTCGGGTTTAGTTTACCGTTTGAACCATGTATGTAGCCGGCGTTAACCATGGCATAAATTTCGCCTTTTGCCCAGTCAGATATTTCATCGCTGTCAAGAAAAGTTTTGTTCATTATATCTGACGGTTCAAGCTTCAATGCCCTTGCCAGTACAGCAAAAGCCTGTTCACGGGTAATGTTGCTATATGGATCCATTTTCCCCGCATATCCTTGCAGTACTCCCATTTTATATGCCTTTGCGATGCTGCTGGCAAACCAGTCCGTTTCTTTAACATCTGTATATTGGGAAATGTCGCCTTCCTCCACAGCACCAAACGCACGGGTAATGACCGCTGCCATTTGAGCCCTGGTCAACGGACTGTCCGGCATTATTCTGCCGTTGTTTCCAAAAAGCAGTCCGTTTTCGATGGCGCTCATTAACGCTGGTGTCGCCCAGTTGTCGGGCATGTCCGAAAATGATTGGCCGGTTTCAGCTCCCATGGCGACTGTAACCGGTGAATAGCTGACTAGTACAACAAGTGCCAACAAAATCGATAATATCCTTTTAATCATAGACTAACCTCCTAATTCAACTTACTTTTCTGAGAAAAATAATTTAACAACCAAAACTTGTACTACACCATGTGGGCAAACAATTCAGCAAGTTATTCGCTACGATAATTATAAAGTTATTCCGCAAATACACTTTATACAAACTGCAAAAGGTAGGAAATATCCATTAAAAAGATGTTTTTACCAAATAAAAAAGTTCCTTATCAATTGTATATATGACAGGCGAAGAGGCAAAGTTTGAAATATATTTCCCTAGCCCTTTAAGAGTTTGATTGTCCTCAATGGCATTTTTCAAATATTTAGGTATTAATACTCGACTTACATAGAACTATCTAAAACACTTGGATTACCTATAAGTGCGATAGGATGATATAGATGTCGGTACTTACTGACAGAATAGTTGACAGGAGTCAGTGGCATAGTAAGTTGTAGAATTAAATGCCTGGATAGGCTACACGTTAGTGTAAAATAATTGTTGGGTTTTTAAATAGAATAAAAAATAGAGGTTGACCTTCTATGATAAAATTTTTGTTAACAACTACAAAAAACATAAGAAAGAAGGAACCTCTATGAATACTAGAT
>JBMNTI010000087.1:0-11431 GCA_050945655.1 Acetivibrionales bacterium
ATGTAACTGTTTACTATTGCTCCAAGCAGGCCCCAAGCGGTACCAAGTACCAATCCGGCAATAACGTCCCTGGGATAGTGCATGCCTACATAAATGCGTGTTATTCCTACCAGCAGGGCGGCAGCATATAGAATCAGCATCCCAAAAAGTCCCGGTTTGAAATGTTGAACCAGTAATGTGGCAAGGAAAAAGGCCTGACTTGTATGTCCGCTGGGAAAGGAATGTCCCCTTGCCGTTTCTCCAACTATGCGTATATCTTTAAGATTTATATAAGGTCTTCTGCGGCGTATAAGCATTTTCATAATCTCCACCACAAGCCACAGGGTAAGGGTACCTAAGATAAGCTCATAACCCAGCAAGTGATCCACCTGCAGATAAAATATGATTGCTAAAAAAATTGCAAAAATACCGTGCCCTAACTGGGTTGCTCCAAGCATAGTCAGATCAATCCACCAGGGGCGACTTCCTCGCGTATTTAAAAACATAAATGCCCATACATCAATGCTCTGGCCTTTTTCCCATATGAGTGATAACGCAACTGTGCAGAATATCAGAATAAGAACGACCAATACTTTATGCGCTCTTAATTGAGCCCAAAATCGGTTCAGCATATCATCCGGCATAAGCACAAAAGTTATCATCAATGAAATGATAATAAGAATGACCCAGTAAATATAATTTACGCGGCTTACCCAATCAATGACTTTTTTCCATATCCAATGAATTTGAAGTTCAGGCAGCCTGATTTCTTCTCTTGTTCTATTTTCAGCGTGCTTCAAAATTATCCCTCCGAATTTTCCGAAGTATCAGTCTCTTTTGTACCTGCAATTACTGCCAAAGCATGTCTGCGTATTCCGATTTTGACCGTACCTTCTTTACATGTAAAACCATCAATCATTATAGGCATCGGGGGATCCGTTTCAATAACCAGATTCCGTACCTTATAATGTTTAATACGCGGGTCTTCGGCTGCATTTGTATCCGGCTTTTTTAGGATATAACCCAACATTAAATCAAGCTTGGACACATCTGTGCAAAGCAATACATCCAGCAAACCGTCAGTGTATGCATTATCAGCCGCAACCCGAAAGCGCCGGCCTATATATGGCATATTTGAAACTAGCACCACATACCCTACATCCTGAATTTCATGCTTATTATCCAATAAAAGACTGATCTTTGATGGAGTTGATGCAGTAAGTGTTGACAGAAAATCCCCGATTTTTGATACGTCTCCGTGCTGAATTTCATCACCTGATTGAAACAGAGCGGAAAAAAGACCTACCGAACATATCTCAAGAAAAGGTATGGTATTATTGCCGCAGGTTGCAATTCCTATATCGGTTTTCATAATTTTTCCCGTTCTTAATAATTTAATTGCCGACCTGATATCGGTAGGAATACCCAAACTTAATGCCACATTATTTTGAGTTCCTGTAGGGATAATGCCAAGCACCGCATTGGTGCCCAGCATTTCCTTGGCAACAGCTGAAACGGTACCGTCGCCTCCACAAATCACGAACATCCGGATTCCTTGTGCTATGGAATCTGAAACTAACCTGGTATAATCGGTGTCAGGTTCGGTTAAAAATAGTTCGGGTACAAATTTCCAAGTTTGCAGTTCTTTTATTACATCCACTAACTGCAGCGATGATTTTTTTGCTGCACCTGACGCCGGATTAAAAATTAGTTTAATTCGTTTACGGCGTTTATTTGCATAAATTAAATTCATATTTACTATCCCGATTACTAATATATTGGCAGATTTTTTCAATATGCTTTGTCTTTAATCCAATGTTCATTGTATAATCGCATATTGAAAAAATTAAGGAGAACCGCTTCCAATCGACAGCCTGTGCGAAAACCACCAATAGTATTAAATCTATGCAAGTTTAGCGGCTATAGCTGGCATTTGTCATCCTGAGCATCAGCGAAGGATCCAGGCGTTTTAGCGCTCCATCTCCAACATCCAGTTTCCAGTCGCGCTCTCAGCGCAATGCATGCTTCGATTTATATCGCAGCAAGCACGCCGCTTATTTACGGTTGCATTATCAAATATCATAAATTGCATATCAAAGCAGTTTTCGCACAGTCTGTCGAGGTGGGTAACATCTTAATTCAGTTTTATCTTCTCCTTTTAATATTTTTTTATTTGGTTAACACCTAAATTATTAATAAAATCATGATTGAATTCGTATTATTAGGAAATACTGTATAAATGGCAAAGAAAATTTCAGGAGGAACTGTTTATGAAGAAAATTTTAAGTAGAAAGCTAATAATCTTAGTACTAACCTTATTCTCTGTCGTAATGGCAGGCTGCGGAAAGGTCACTCCTTCTCCAACTGCCACCAACACTCCCACCGCCACGGCAGGTGCTACCGGAACCCCTACCGGAATTCCAACAGTAAGCCCTACCGCATCCCCGGACCAGGATGCGAAAACAACCCCGTCTATGGTCAATACAAATGAAGCCTTTGAAAACGCCATTAGTGATAAAGGCACCTGGATAATATGTCTGTTGAAAGATTTATCTTTTGATAAGGATTTGGTTCTGGAGGGTGAATTCACTAACGGGAAAAAAGATTCGGCGGGTAAGGATATTATTCAAAGGAAAATAGCGCTGTATGAACAAGACGAAAACAGGAAGGTAACGGCAAGATATACATTGACGGCACCCAAGCTTACAATCAAAAGCCCGGAAGCAAGAATTCAAAGCGGAACCTTTAAAGGGGATCTATATGTTTCTTCAAAGAATTTTCAGCTTGTCGATACTACAGTTGAAGGAAATGTATATTTTACTTCCGAGGAAGCACAATCCACCTTTAATATGGACACAACCAGTAAAATAACCGGTAAGCAGGAACTTAAGAAACAGTAATTACTAAGTGGGGGTTTGAATTAAGCACCATTTGCGGCTTTACTATAAGAAGGGGCTGTCCCAAAATAGACAGTCATACTGAACGAATAACATGTTAAGCATATTAATTCTCCGGCCATTTATGGCCTCAGAATTCCCACGCGTTAACCGCACCACAATAAATGAATTCAAGTAGGGAGGAACGTGGAGGAACCGCTGTCGACAGACTGTGCGAAAACTACCAATAGCATTAAACCTATGCAAGTTTAGCGGTTATAGTTGACATATGTCATCCTGAGCGGCGAATCAAATCTTACACACATATCAAAGCTTAGAACGGGTTATAGCTGACATATGTCATCCTGAGCGTCAGCGAAGGATCTTCTGTGATTTAGCGCTCCATCTCCAACATCCAGTTTCCAGTCGCGCTCGCTACGCAATCCATACCCCGCTTTAAATCGCAGCAAGCACGCCGCTTATTTACGGTTGCATAATCAAGTAATGTAACCTGCACGTTGAAACAGTTTTCTCACAGTCTGGCGAAGCATTCTGGCTTATTTCACTGATAACTCTGCACTTGCTTAATTACGTTACCAAGTTGTGCGGGTGCAAGATTCTCGCTTCGAACGCCTCTAAGCACGCTACTCTAACAGATTGATTATCCCTGTAAGCGACATGGCTCCGTCTTCGCTCCGCCATGTCCCGACGTGTGGTCTTTTGCTCACGGGTCGCTCAATCTTTCCCAATATAGTTATCCTGCGGTGGTCGCTCTTTGAAGCGGCCGGCTAATCTCGCCGAGAACCTTGCACCCGCCTCCCAACGTTAAACATTAAATATTAGAAGGAACCGCTGCCGATGTTATGCGTGAAGCGGAGCAGGACTGCGCAGCGGCTGCGAATAATTTCCGGATGAGCGGAACGCATGATATTAGCTAAAGCTCCAAAGAATTGCACATGTTAAAACAGTGAAATACTCTTTTTCAGGAATCTTTTATTCATGCGGGTATAAGATCCTTCGTCAATTCCTCCCTCAGAATGACAGTGTCAGATTCATCATTTTGCTTCGCTCAATTCAGAATTTACACGCGTTACCCGCACCACGATAAATGCATTCAAGCAGGGAGGAACGTGAAGGAACCGAACATCTCCTGTTCATATTATTATCAACAGACTCTACTCACAAATATACTTATCTCTGAAATTATAGGCTTTAACAAGGAATATAAAGGTCTGCTGTCGTAGGCAGTCACCGTTAGGATTAAAGCTTCCCTGGCCGTCACCTACGGTTATAGTGTATTTTGCCATAAATTTGGCCGGAACTATTGCGTAGTCTGCAAAATCTTTCTGGTCCTTGAAATCCGGCTGACCCAGAGTATCAATCACAATATTGGGATAACATGCCTTCAGAGTCCTTTCTATCATTGCAGCCATCTGCTGCCTTGAAAGCTTGGCGTTAGGCTCAAATTTTGCCCCATCAGTCCCCGCTCCGTAAGTTATTTTAAGTCCATAAGCTTTTAATACTTCCGGGTTACTGCAGTCCGTAAACGTCTTTCCCGCAGGTATGGGAGCGGTATTCCCTGTAACTTTTTCATAGAACCTCACTGCCAGCTCGGCAAATTCTTCGCGGGTTGTGGGAACGACCATTGATTTTCCTTTGAGCCGGTCTGTTATTATTCCCAGTTCGGCGGCCTGCTCCATAAACGGAATTGCATAGCTGCTTGTTTCGCCATATTGTGGCGGCTCTGTTGTCGCAGGCGGATCGGATGTTGTCGGCGGTTCGGTTGTTGCCGGTGGCTCGGTCGTCGATTCCGGTGCTGTTGCAGCAGGTATTACCTTTACGAAAATAACAGTTTTAGTCAATTTTGAATCGATACCCTTGAAAAGGGCATTAATATGGGTAGTACCAATGCTTACTCCGGTGATCTCTCCGGTGCTGTCAACCTTTGCCACACTATTATTATTACTGGTAAAGGTTAAATCATTAAATGAAACATCCCCCACATCACTCCAAACATTTGAATCAGAAGACACTTGCTTCTTGATGTTATCAATTGTCACGGTTTTACCCATTTCAACTTCCAGGGTCTCAGGACCTGCATATTGGATTCTATATTGTCGTTTATATAAATAAGTGTATAAACCATATGGATATTGATCTTTATTAAGAGCCTCACCCAAAGGTGTGCCAAAAACATCAAGATAATTGTATTGCACTACATAATGACGAAGCGTATCAGGGAAAGTCGGCAACTCTGTTAAATAATTTTCCTCAACGTTGATGAATTTAAGGCCTGGTGGTATAGCTGGAAGTCTGGTCAATTGGTTGGAATTACACGTCAAACTAGAAAGGGATTCCGGTAATGTGGGCAGGCTTGTTAGCATATTTTTATTGCAATATAGACTTTCCAGAGTATTTGGTATATTAATAGTCCTTAGCTGGTTTTCCGAACAAATAAATTCTATTAAGCCTTCAGGAAGAGTCGGAAGCTCAGTCAATTTATTTTGGCTGCAGTTTATATGTACTACATTAGCAGGAATGTCAGGTAGAACAGTAATTTTGTTGCCCGGACATACCAGAGAAATTAGTGTAGCCGGTAAATCAGGCAGTATGGTTAGTTTATTATAACCACAGTCCAAATATTTCAGCCCTGCCGGTAAATCAGGCAGCGTGGTCAGTTGATTATTAGCACAATACAGACTTTGCAGTGTGGAGGGTAAAGGCGTCAAACTCGTTAACTTATTATTTGAGCAAATTAAATGTGTAATCCCTTCAAAATATTCCAGCCCTTTTAAGCTGGAGATGTTTCTATATGCTGCAGTTAGTCTGGTGTTCCCATCCCCTATCCTGTTTTGAATATCCGAAAGGCTGAAGGCACCCGGTTCCCCGCTATTCCCAAGCCATTCCCATACCGCTTGTTTAAAAATCGGGTCGGCAAATTCACCGGAGATATCTGCGGTAATTGGTTGAAGCGTCGGAATATCCGGATCTATTGTGGGGATGGAGGTGGGAATCTGTGGAGGTATGGGTGCCGCCTGGGCTTGAAAGGTTAGATTATGAATGCTGAAAACAAATAACACTGCTAAAACAGGAACAACAGCATAGCTTATTACTTTTTTCACCATAATAATTCTCCTTCTTGCAATGCAATATTTTGGTTTGTGTCATGCTAATAATGAAGTAAGAAAATGTTCCTCTGAATGTATGCGAAGCTTGCGTCCCGAATTGCTTTCTTTTCTAAAATATATTATTAATATATAATGTTTCTTGTTATTTTACAATATTAACGAATTACCTTTACTCTTCCAATCTTTGAAGCATCAAGTGCCGCCTGGCTTAGTTTAAAGCAGAAAAAAGGACTATTTCAAAATGAATTTTTGAGATAGTCCCATTATTCTCAATTATGGTTGTTTGGAGATTTCTGCAAGCGCTTCCGAGGCTTCCATAGTACACCTGTTATCTGTTGCTACATCACCCAGCGCGAGCATTCCTATTATCATATTATTGTCTACCACAGGCACTCTTCTTATTTGTTTTTCAGCCATAATTCGGGTTACTTCATCCACTTCCATTTCAGGCGAAGCGGTGGTAACCTGACCTGTCATAACATCTCTTACCGGTGTGTCACCCGGATTTTTACCATGGGCAATGTTTCTCACTATAATATCCCGGTCGGTTACAATTCCAACAACTCCGTTTTGATCGCATACCGGAATGGAACCAATATTATGCTTTTGCATAAGTTGAGCTGCTTCAACAACATTGGATTCCGGATTAACATATACAACATCTTTGGTCATCATATCCTTTACTTTCATAGCTTTCCTCCTTAAGTGCTTCTATTGGTTAAGGTGTTTACCAGGCAATCGGCATTTCCGGTATGAATGTATATACCGGAAAAATCAAACAACCCCAACATCTTCGTTCATTTATAGTCTTTGTACAAGTACTGAAAGTAATCAAAGAAATTTCATCCATTAAATTAAATTATACGTTCTAACCGAATCTTCCCGGAAATTGCTTTACTATTCCGTTGGTCATGACATCAGCCATCAGCATCGCCAGCCGTTCCATTTCATCGTAAAGCTCTATCCCTTTCGAAAATTCGCCGTTCAGCATAAATACGGCTTCGTTTTTGACCAGAGCAAGATGGTCAAACATCATTTGTTCCCACATCTGTCTTGACCAATAGGGATTTATACCTGCCAAAAAAGCCGCTATTTCTCTTGCATTGTCGTACCAATTTTTTTCGGTTTGTGCCGCCGCATTTGTATCCCCCGCCTTTGCGGCTTTGACAAGATCTGCAGCTATGACAAGATGTGCCCTTAAAAGTTCGGAAAACTTTGACGCAGCCTGATTCCCATATAGAGGCAGAAGCGCGGCTTCAAAATCTGTAGGATTTCTAAGAAGCCTTTGGGTAACAAGCTCAACGTCAGGCAAATTGAAAACCATACTTATTATTGTGAGTCTGGTCCATGTAATATGCTGCTCCCAGAGCAGTCTGAGATGATTGCTCAGTGTGAGCTCATTTGCTGATATCCATTCAGGGAAGTAAGTCTGACCGGAATGTCTATAGCCGGGCCAAACGTTAATCCTTTGCCCAATAAAAAGTGTGCCTAAATCGACCCCCGGATTGGCAGCCATAATAGCCTCAATAGTTGTATCATACTGCCGGGCTATCGTAAAGAGACTGTCATGGGGCTGGATAATATGTATAATAGCTCTGTTGAAAAAAGGGTTCATATCAATCATCGCCCGAATATATGATCTATACTCAGGTTATGCCAATAAGAACCCTGCAGTTACAATATGTATTTACATTATCAGTCTTTACAGCTGCCTTTCATTAAACCCTAAATCTTGACACAATTGTTTTAAGCTTATCGGAGCTTTGCTTTACATAAGAAACCTGTGAATTGATTTCGTTTGACTTTTCTTTTATCTCTGAAATTATATGAGCCACATTATTAATTTCCGTAGCGCCCTCGTTATTAGCTCTTGCAATCTCAGTCATCGCATTCCCCACTGTTCTTATCGATGCCAGCAGCTCTTCCGATGTCGCGCTTAAATCCATCACAAGCCCATTTACATAAACCGCGTCCTTATCATAGTTTTCGCCGACCGAAACTGATTCCTTGTAGCTGTCCATAACCTTAGTATCAATATAAGAAAGTATGTATTTTGATATGTCAATAAGATTCCGTACGGCTTCGTGAACGTCGGCAACTGTGGTTTGTATCTCATTGACCGCATTTTTTGAATCTTCAGCAAGCTTTCTTATCTGTTCGGCTACAACAGTAAACCCTCTTCCTGCCTCTCCTGCCCGGGCTGATTCAATGGCAGCATTTAATGAAAGCATATTTGTTTGTCCCGCAATTTGCAGTATTGCTTCCGATAACATGCTTATCCTGTCAACATACTTTACTTTTTCTAAAGCTATGTCCATGTTGTTTTTAATTGTTGAACGAGTTTTTTCAGCTTCTTCTTGCAGCGACAATGAATTTTCTTTTAGTGTAAATGCTCTTTTGCTTATGTCACTGGCCGATAGCGCCCCCTCCTGTGCCTTTTCGGCCACTATCTCAACTGCATGCTCAATCTCTGCCGAAGTTGCATTCACTTCCTGGGTCGAAGCAGCCGTTTCCTCCATACCTGCCGATAATTGCTCTATGGATTCAAACGCATCAGACAGATTATTTGCAAGCACTTGAATATTCTCATTAGAAATTATTATTGCGTTGTTTACACTTTCCGTTTCATTTTTTATGGCACTGATAATTTCATACATTTGATTTCTCATAATCTCCATAGATTTTGAGAGTCTGCCAAGCTCGTCGTTCCGTTTTAATACGGGGATTTTGTAATTTAAGTTACCGTCGGCCAGTTGCCCCATTCCATTGGTAATATCACTTATTACCTTTGTAATACGGTCAATAAATATTATTATTACTACAATGAAAAATAAAACTGAAATTATCATTATCACTGCAGTAATTGAAACCAAGCCTTTTAGGTCTTTTGTAAAATCAGAAATAGTCAGGGATGAAACTATGTAAAAATCCATCTCTTCAATATGCTCCGAATGATATACCTTTTTTACTCCGTCAAAAGTCCCGCTTATTATCTCAGAAGTATTTTCAATTAATTCTGCACCGATTTCCCTAAGGCTTCCGTTACTGATATTGAATATTGTATCTGCTTCCGATAAATTTTCATTATACTGAAAAGTCGGATGAATTATAAAGCGGCCATCCTTATCCAGTATAAATGAATACCCGCTATCCCCGATTTTTTCCGATGAATACAGCTCTGAAAGCTGATCCAGTCCTATATCCATTGCAATAACTGCAGCTTTTTCCGCATCTGTATTAATACTTCTCGCCAGAGTCACTATAGGCTTTTCTGTGTGGGCATCTATGTAGATATCGGTAAAAATAGTTTGACCCTCCGATTCTATCGCCTTTGTATACCAGGGCCGCTCAAAGGCTTTCCAGGAAGGATCTTCAGGTATCCATTGAGTGCCGCAATCTATGCTGCCGTCTGCATGCCCTACATAAATATCGATGATTTCATAATTTTCTGAAATCTCGTTATAGGCTGAAATCAAATGATTCTGAAGCTCCGTTATTGTTGATGATCCGGATATTATATCTGAGACCAGCCTTGCTTCATTCTCAAGAATAATCTGCCTTTGAGAAAAAAAGTTTTTTGTTTTTTCAAGCATATACTCCGTCTCAGTGTGTAACTCTGATTCTGCCACATTTGTTAATTTTTCATATATCTGAATATATCCTACTATGGCAACGGCTGCAAATGAAATTACCAGAAGTGAAATGATGAAAAAAAGCATTCTCCCTTTAAGTCCGAATTTCATGTATATTTCTTCCCCCTCATTATTGTAGTCTTTAAGATGTATCTTCGTATTAATCTACCACAAAAAAGAGTATGTCAATCATTTGTTATTGCCTTTTTCCATTCTATGGCCCGTATTCATAATGATAAATGTAAATTGCAATATAAATTACATTAAATTTTGTTCTGAAAAGCAAACTATACAAAAATAGAATTAAGACAAACGCGATTTATAGTCCTGATATCCGAATTTTTTTATTACCCTTATACCGCTCTTTTCGTTGTAAATGGCTATGGAAGGCAGATTAATACCGTTGAACATATTATTTTTAACCATCGTGTAATGAGCCATGTCACAGAATACCAGCCTATCTCCGGGTTTTAGAGGCTGCTTAAAGGAATAGTCCCCAATAATATCACCGGCAAGACAGGTCGACCCACCCAATCTACAGGTATATTCAAATTCGCCCGGAGTTCCGGCGCCGATAATATTTGGTCTGTAGGGCATTTCAAGAACGTCAGGCATATGGCATGCCGCGGATGTATCCAGTATTGCTATGTCCATTTCATTATTAACAACATCCAATACCTTTGCGACCAAATATCCTGCGTTCAGAGCTATAGCCTCTCCCGGTTCAAGATATACTTCAACGCCGTATTTGTTTTTAAAGTGCATGATTGCTTTTATCAAGGTTTCGATATCATAATCTTTTCTTGTAATGTGGTGACCGCCGCCCATGTTTATCCATTTCATTCTGCCAATATACTGTCCGAACTTTTCATCTACAACCTTAACCGTGCGTTCCAAAGTATCCGAATTTTGCTCGCACATAGTGTGGAAATGAAGTCCCTGTATACCTTCCAGCTCCTCAGGCTTAAAGTTGCTCAGAGTAACTCCTAATCTTGAATTCTTATAACAGGGATTGTATATGGGGGTTTCAATTTCAGAGTACTCCGGATTTATGCGAATTCCGCATTCAATTTTTTTTGACGCACCTTCTACTCTGCTTTTATACTTCCTCCATTGGCTAAAAGAGTTAAACACAATATGATCACAGTATTTGAGAATATCATCGAATTCTTCTTCAACATAGGCAGGCGAATATATATGTACTTCCTTTCCCATTTCTTCATACCCAAGTCTGGCCTCAAATAATGAGCTGGCAGTAATGCCTATTAAGTAGCGGCCTATCAGAGGAAACTCAGAGAACATGGAAAAGCCCTTAAGGGCAAGAAGAATGCTGCATCCCGTACGTTCCTGTACATCGTGCAGTATCTTCAGATTCTTTTCGAGGAGTCTCTCATCAATAATATAGCATGGTGTAGGGCAGGAATTAATATTTATATCCATTTTATACCTCAGTCTAATAGCTCCGGTGAAAAGCTCTCCTTCCATGGAAGGCCATATTTATTCAATGAATCCATAAAAGGATCCGGATCAAATTCTTCAACATTATATACTCCCGGCTTTCTCCATAGACCCTTTAGTATCATCATGGCTCCAATCATAGCAGGGACACCGGTTGTATACGATATGGCCTGGGATCCCACCTCTTTAAAGCATTCCTGGTGATCGCATACATTATAAACATAATAGGTTCTTGGTTTTCCATCTTTGATCCCCTGTACAATGCATCCGATATTCGTCTTGCCCCTGGTTCTGGAACCCAGAGATGCAGGATCAGGCAGCACGGCTTTTAAGAATTGTATGGGCTGAATCATATTTC
>JBMNTI010000088.1:0-11415 GCA_050945655.1 Acetivibrionales bacterium
AAAGCATTTATCCCACTTAACTCCGGACATGGTCTAAAATATCCGGAGTGCCCGATTAATGAAGATGGAGTGCCATGCTGTCCCAACGATTCTACACTACCAATGAAGCCCGAAACAAGTGACTCACTTTTGTTTGTCGTTATTCACTTTTCAATGTTCACTGCTGCGTATGCGTCCGCAGTCTTACTATAATTTGGTATATATGGTTCTCTTTTTTTCAAGAGTTTCGCAATTACCTATAATATTTTTATCAGAGCTTTACCTGTCTATAGTTCTTCGTTAACTTCTAATTTTACGGGAATCCCCAGTTTAATAAGTCTTGTAAAAAACAAACGCTCCACACTTTTATCACGCATATTACTGCCAAAATTAATAAACAGCTTGTCATTATACCCGCAAATTGCGCATCCGGTTTTATTAATCGGGTTGGTTCCAAGAATAAAGTCAATACGTTCAACCTCACCGGCCATACCTTCCGGAAGTCTGATTAAACCTAAATTTGACAAAGTCCCCGAACACAGATTCTCACCCATACGGGTATATAAAAACGGCATCAACAGCTTCTTAAACACCAGCGGTATTGTTCTGACTGCCCAATTGCGCTGCCCTCCTACATTTCTTGCCAGGTATTTGCTTATCGCTTTTTCATTAGTCTGGGTTACAATAGTTTCACGCACTATTTGCAGGATCTCTTCAAAGCTGTATTTGCCAAGACGAGGGTCTATCTCAGGTATTACAAACAGCGAAAAGTTTCTTAAAGTTTTACTGGGATAAATATTTCTCATATTTACCGGCACCTGCAAAGCTACGGGACGCTTGCGGGGGTTATGGGAAACAAGTTTGTCCTGCAGTTCCTGAAGCGCATCTATATAAACTGCCACAAGAAAAGTCGTCAACGATACATTATGTTTTTTAACAGCACCAAGTAAGGGTTCTAAGGGTACGATCCCTGTAGTGATTAAAATTGCACCGGGATGAAGCAGTTTCCCTTTTGGGTGGAAGGCTTTTTTGCCCTTGTCCGGAAGAGGCAACGGGCTTTTATAAAAGCGGTTATAGGCATCCTCTGCCGCTTCTCCGGCAAGTACATCCACCGGGATATCGCCGGGGTCACCGGGATCTTTACCCTTTCGTTTCAGATAGTCATAAACCAATGCTTTCAAAAACACAAGGCCGCCGTTTCCATCAGTCAGAACATGACAGAATTCAACCGCTATTCGTGATTGCCAGTATCTGATCCTGAACAAAAAGCGTGTCCCCAAATTTGGATGCAGCCGTCCGAGGGGATAGCGGACATCCCTCTCCACCCGGGGCAGCTTTGGGTTATGTTCAAGGTAATACCAGAAGAATCCTTTTTTTAAACGCACGCGATAAAACGGAAACTTTTTGATTACCTCTTCTAAAGATGTTTGCAAAATCTTCGGGTCAACTGTTTCCTTAAGGGTCATCGAAATGCGGAACATTGTGGTTATACGGTCGGATTGTATAGAAGGGTATATTAAGGCCGCATTGTCCAAACGGTACCAAATGTGTTGTTCCGAACTAATCTTTTTATTTTCATCACCTTTGGCCATGGCGTCACACCCCTTCCCACAAATCGCTTTTAACAAACAACTCCTTATAGTAGAATAATACTATCTTTTTTTATTCCTGTCTGACTCACCTATTTACATTTATCCATAGGTTTCGGTTAATAAACCGATTCTTTTTTATTATTTCCAAAACCTTTGGCAAGTCTGCTATAATAATAGGAAAGTGTTCTCAGATTTTATTTAATAAGGATTTTTCCCTCCGTCCGACTTTTTAGTATGATCATACATACCGAAATTAAGACCTGCCTCCTTTCAAAAGAGGGAAATTATTATTTTTGTTATAAATAAGGGAGAGATTTTTTATGGCTATTTTGGTTACAGGCGGTGCCGGATATATTGGCAGCCACACTTGTGTGGAACTTCTAAACGCAGGCTATGAAATAATTGTAGTTGACAACCTTAGTAATTCATCGGAGAAGGCTTTGGACAGAGTTAAGAAGATTACAGGAAAAAACCTGGCTTTCTACAACGTGGATTTGCTGGATAAAGAATCCCTTAATAATATTTTCGATAAGGAACGCATAGATTCGGTTATTCACTTTGCCGGATTGAAGGCTGTGGGTGAATCCGTTTCAAAACCCATTGAGTATTACCATAACAATATCACCGGTACCCTTGTTTTGTGTGATGCAATGAGAAAACACGGTGTAAAAGATATAGTATTCAGCTCATCGGCGACGGTATACGGTAACCCTGAAACTGTTCCCATTAAAGAGGATTTTCCCCGATGGGCAACAAATCCCTACGGCAGAACAAAACTGGTTATCGAGAACCTTCTGGAGGATATTTATGTAGCCGATAATAGCTGGAATATTATTATCCTGCGCTATTTTAACCCTGTCGGCGCCCATGAAAGCGGGAGAATCGGCGAGGATCCCAAAAATATCCCCAACAATCTCGTTCCTTATATCACACAGGTAGCCGTAGGCAAGCTGGAGCGGCTCGGTGTGTTCGGCAATGATTATGATACCCCGGACGGAACCGGAGTGCGTGATTATATTCATGTGGTAGACCTTGCGGCAGGCCATTTAAAAGCACTGGAAAAATTGAGCCAAAAGCCCGGCATATTAGCATACAATTTGGGAACGGGAAAAGGTTACAGTGTTCTTGACATGGTTAAATGCTTTGATAAGGTATGCCGAAAACCAATTAAGTATGAAATTCTCCCCAGAAGGCCGGGAGATATTGCAACCTGCTATGCCGACCCGTCTAAAGCAAAGGCTGAGCTGGGGTGGGAAGCAATAAGAAGTCTGGACGAAATGTGTGCGGATGCATGGAGATGGCAGAAGAACAACCCTAATGGCTATGATGGGTAGACAAAGGCAAGCGGACTTTTTTTCTTGTCATTTCTACAAGTCCCAGGTTTGTCATTCCCACAACCACAGTCTGTATTTTATCGGCTTTTACAGCATTGCGCAGATATTGTATCAGTTGTTCTTTGTGTTCTTTTTTTTGCATATCGATAAAATCCACAATAATGATTCCACTTATATTTCTCAGCCGGATTTGCCGTGCTACGGCATTTGCCGCCTCAATATTTATTTCATAAGCCGTTTCTTCCATATCTGACTTTCCTACAAATTTACCGCTGTTCACATCTATGACCGTTAGGGCTTCGGTATGGTCAAAGACCAGATAGGCGCCGCTTTTAAGCCATATTTTTCTGGAAAGAGCCTCCTTCAAAGCGCTTTGTACATGATAATACTCAAACATGTCATATTCTTTATCATAGTATTCAACTCGCGCTTTCAAATCCGGAGCCTCTGCGCTCAGAATTGAGATAATCTTTTCATATGTTTGCCTGTGGTTCACCAAAAAGCGGTTTACTGAGGCAGACAGATGTTCCCTTACGGCATGCCCGATAATTCCCGGCTCGCTGTAAAGAAGCCTTGGAATCCTGCCCCCTTTTTCATCCTCCCGTATTTTTCCCCACAGCGAGGCAAGGGTGTTGATATCCTCAATCAGCATACTTTCATCGATGTTTTCTGCGGCGGTTCTAATAATTAGCCCGGCTTCATCGGGTTTAACAGAAGCGGCTGTTTTTTTTAACCTTTGGCGTTCTTCCTGATCTTCAATTCTTTTAGATATTCCTATGATGCCGCCATACGGCAAATAAACAGTATACCGGCCTGCAATTGATATAAAAGCCGAAACTCTCGGCCCCTTTTCTCCTGCGGCATCCTTGATAACCTGAACAGTAATATCTCCGCCCTGTTTCAATAGCTCCGATATATCGGGAAGGTTACCGGAATGAGCCGATGCATCACTGTTTTCATTATAACGGTAATAAAGATCTCCTCCACTTTTTAGGTGGCAGGAAGAGGTAGCAGTCTCAGATAAGGGCATATCCCCAGCTTCGAGT
This sequence comes from Acetivibrionales bacterium, assembly GCA_050945655.1. Taxonomy (GTDB): domain Bacteria; phylum Bacillota; class Clostridia; order DSM-8532; family DSM-8532; genus DTU059. Next base: position 3,952 of record JBMNTI010000088.1, read on the forward strand.
TTCAACGACTCGGACCCCGCTCGAGGCCTTTGATTTTGATAACGGGAGAGGTCGTTATATTTTGAGGTAAGAACATCTTTGACATACAAATAAGCATTCCTACCTATACCAATATCAACAAAAGCCGATTGCATCCCGGAAAGAACTCTTGTTATCTTGCCTCTGTAGATATTTCCCACAAGACTTTTCTTGTCATATTTTTCTATCCGGATTTCAGAGACTACACCATCTTCAAGAATTGCAAGGCGAATCTCTTTATCGGCTACATCTACAATAACATCCTTAATCATTCGCTACCTCAAAAGGGTTTTTCCATTCATTATAGGAAGATGCATAAAGAGCCTTTCTATGCATCGAAACTATCTCTATATCAAGCTTTGTTTCCTGGCTGAAGGCTTTCATCAAAAGGTCTGCCCTTAAATTGTTTTCAGCTCCTGCGCTTAAAAATGCATACAGCCTGAATTTATCGGCATCAATTTTTTCCGCGGATAAAGAATAAATCAAAGGCCTGATATTGATCTTTCTGGGACCCTTTTTGCTTTTCTTAATAACTAATATTTCCTCTCCGGAAAGCAGCTCATGTAACAAATTATCAATTTCAAAATGGTTTTTTGGCTCCTTTGCCTCGAACACAATTTCATAACGGGCGGCGGTAATCTGATTCATAATATTATCCCGGGTGTTTTGAGGAACAGCCGCCTCGACTCTTAATCCTTCCGGCAGACCTCTATTTATTTGCGTGATGAATTCTTCAGGCTCCATATCCTCGGAAAGCTCTATATCGGCGTATTCGGATTCACCGGTTAGACCTATGGACATGGGAAGCCCAAAAACAAGCTTTTGCCTGGGATTAAACCCCTGAGTAAAAGCCACCGGAATTCCCGCCCTCTTGATTCCACGCTCAAAAACCCTTAAAATATCCAAATGCGCGATATATTTTAATTCCTGTCCTCTGGAAAACTTAAATCTAAGTGCTTTTGCCATAACCTGAACCTCGCTTAGTTTTTATGCATATCCCGGTTTTATATGTCTGAGCTCCGCACTTTGAACAACCTACTGCGCAATTCCTTGTGAGATCTCCCTCATAGGCTTTTTCATTCTCTCTTACAAGGAATGTTTTTGAAATCCCCATATCAATATGATCCCAAGGTAATACTTCTAAATGCTCCCTTTTCCTGTTGGCATAAAACTTAGAATCCAGCCCGCATTCTTTGAAAGCCTCCATCCATTTGTCAAAGGAAAAGAATTCATCCCATCCGTCAAATTTGCAACCTTTTTTCCATGCAGTATGAATGACTCTGCCCAGCCTTCGATCCCCTCTGGCAAGAACAGCTTCAATGAGGCTCACTTTAGCGTCATGATAATTATATTTAATGTTTCTTGTCCGTTTCTTTATAAGATCCTTTAAATGGTACTGCTTCTTCATCAGGCTTTCCACTTCCTCCATAGGTTCCCACTGAAAGGGAGTGAAAGGCTTTGGAACAAAACAGGCCGTACTCAAGGTAATGTTGAGAGCTTTCCCATGTTCCGGATGAATCCCTCTGCATGATTCAATAAGGTTTATACTCAACTCTGAAATTCCCTCGACATCTTCCATGGTTTCTGTGGGAAGACCGATCATAAAGTACAGCTTTACCTGGTTCCACCCTCCGGCTACCGCAAGCTTGACCGAAGAAACAAGATCTTCATTGGTTATCCCTTTGTTAATAACATCCCGAAGCCTCTGGGTACCGGCCTCCGGCGCAAAGGTAAGACCGCTTTTCCGTACCTTTGAGACCTTATCCATTAAGCCAAGGGAGAAATTATCAACCCGTAGTGATGGCAAAGACAAGCTGATCTTTTCCTCCTCTGTAAATTCTATAAGGTTATTGCATAGCTCAGGAAGATCCGAATAGTCACTGGTGCTTAAAGAGACCAGGGAAATTTCATCATATCCGGTGCTTTGGGCCGAAGCTTTAGCTATATCACAGAGCTTTTCGCAGCTTCGTTCCCTAACAGGACGATATATAAACCCGGCCTGACAAAAACGGCAACCGCGTATGCAGCCTCTGAAAACTTCCAGCATAATTCTGTCATGTACGGTTCCGATATACGGAACAATTATATTTTCAGGAAAATTAACCGAATCCAGGTCTTTAATCAGGCGTCTTTTTACGGTATCGGGTACATCGGGTGATTTAGGCAGTACATCCATGATAGTGCCGTCATCATAATAAAATACATCATATAAAGACGGAACATATACTCCCTCTACCTTGGCAATCCCCTTTAAAAACTCAGTCCTGTCCTCTCCGGCTTCCTTCCAGCTTATATATTCATCAATAATCTCGAGGATAACCTCTTCACCTTCGCCAATAACAAAAAAATCAATAAAGTCGGCCAAAGGCTCCGGATTGCAGGCACATGGACCTCCGGCAATCACGAAAGGCATGCCTTGGCTGCGATCCTTGCTTAATACCGGTATGCCGCCCAAATCCAGCATGTTCAGAATATTTGTATAACTCATTTCATATTGAAGAGTAAAGCCCACCATGTCAAATTCGGATAAAGGTGTATATGTTTCTAAGGCATATAGAGGCAGATCCTTTTCCCTCATTATCGATTCCATATCGACCCAGGGTGCAAAGGCTCTCTCACAATATACTTCTTCTCTTTTATTTAAGATATGATATAGAATTTTCATCCCTAAATGAGACATGCCGATCTCATAATCATCGGGAAAACAGAATGCACAGCGAACCTTGATATCATCAAGGTTTTTTTTTACCATATTCCACTCATTACCGGTGTACTTTGCCGGTTTTTCGACTTTTAAGAGTATACTGTCATCTATTTTTAAACGCATCATTATTAAGGATGGAAAAACGCATCCTATCCTCCGAAAAAATGTAATAATTATGCAATTGCATACTTAACCATAATACATAATAACCTATGATTTTTAAAAAGGCAAGGTATGTATCAAATACCCGAAATGTAAAATTTACCGAATATTTTTATTTTTATTCACATATTTCCCGGTATTTCCTGATGAAATACAGTGCTATGCAATTACTTTAGCTAATAATAAAAATTTTGGTACAAATTATATTTTATTGGATAAATATAAATCGTGTATGCAAAACCTTAGCATATAAGTATTTTTGTAGAACGGAGGTCGTATGATGAGGGATACTAATTATTTATATGAAATAAAGAACAAAAGGTTATTTCCACTTGAAAATCTGCACGGCCTCACAGTTTTAAGGGAACCTATATTTTTAATGCCGAGTGACAAGGATCCCATGATAGATGTATTTTACAATAATATTTCTCATGAGCTTAGAACACCTCTTAATGTTGTTTTGGGTTCCTTACAGCTTTTTGATATGATGGGCGACGATCTGTTCCAAAGTTATAACCGCAATAAATTTAAAGCATATAATAATTTAATGAAGAAGAATTGTTTCCGTTTGCTTAGGGTTATCAATAACCTGATTGACTCTTCAAAATTTGAATCGGGTAATTTCAGCCTGTGCCTTGCAAACCGCAATATTGTCGAGACACTGGAGAAAATTTTTAATGAGGCCAAACCCTATGCTGCTGAAAAGGGCATCAAAATCAAGCTGAAAACAAAAAGCAAGAAAATCATTACCGCCTATGATGAAGACAAGTTTTCCCGGTCTATTTTGAATATAATCTCCAATGCCATAAAATTTACTTCTAAAAAGGGAAGCATCAATATATCAATCAGGGAAAAAGACCGCCGTATTTACATAGCCATAAAGGATACGGGCATAGGAATACCGGAAGATAAAAAAGAAAAGATATTTGACCGTTTCATGCAGGTAGACAGCACTTTATCAAGGAGCTATGAAGGCAGCGGTCTGGGTCTTTCAATCGCTAATTCGTTGGTAAAGCTTCACGGTGGAATGATAAGCGTAAAAAGCCAATTGGGAAAAGGATCAACATTTACAATAGAACTGCCCGTCAGAATAATTGAAGAAGTTATCTCTCCAACTACTGTAAAAAAGGACGATAATCATTCCCTTGGTGAAAATGCAAAGATAGAATTATCTGATACCAACTAACCCAAAAGCAGCTATCTTATTATGGACAGCTGCTTTTTAAATAAGTGATATACCCCTCACTAAACATTTTCAGTTTCTTGTGCATACCAAAAAAACGTTATTTAACCCTCAAGAATTCTTTGCTTCAAACTCTTTCATAAACTCAACCAAAGCTTTTATACCCTCAACAGGCATTGCATTGTAAATACTTGCTCTCATACCGCCTACGGTTCTATAGCCTTTAATATTTGCAATTCCTCTTTCAGCAGCTTCTTTGATAAACTTTTTATCCAATTCCTCGCTGCCGGTTACAAAATTTATATTCATAATAGATCGGTCAGATTTCTCAACTGTCCCTTTGAAAAGATTGGAATTATCAATACAATCATAGAGAAGCTGTGCCTTTTCCTCGTTTATCTTCTGTATTGCGGCTACACCGCCCTTTTTCTTAATCCACTCATACACCAGACCGCAGATATAAATACTGTAGCAAGGCGGCGTATTGTATAAAGAACCACTGTCCGCATGAATCTTGTACTGAAGCATGGTCGGGATTTGGGGATCTGCTTCTTTAATCAGGTCATCACGCATAACAACAACCGTCACCCCCGCAGGACCCATATTCTTTTGTGCTCCGGCATAAATCAGCCCGAATTTGGATACATCATAAACCTCCGATAAAATATTGGAGGACATGTCGGCAACCAAAGGAACATCATCCAAAGCAACGATATTCTTTTCGCTTATTCTGGTACCAAAAACCGTATTATTAGTAGTAATATGAAAATAATCAGCATCCCTTGATAAACTTGATTTATCATACTTTGGTATATAAGTATACTGTGTATCTTCAGATGAGGCGATCATATTAGCATTAATATACTTTTTCCCTTCCTGGTAGGCTTTTTTTGCCCATGTACCGGTAATTAAATAATCTGCTTTCCCGTTTTTCTTTAAATTTAACGGAATCATGGAAAATTGTAGATGAGCCCCTCCCTGTAAGAAAAGCACCTTGTAGTTATCCGGAATGTTCATTATTTCGCGGAGAGTACTCTCCGCCTTTTTTTGTATTTCATCATACACAGAAGATCTGTGGCTCATCTCCATAACAGACATGCCTGATCCTTTATAATCCAGCATCTCATCTGCAGCCTGTTTTAATACCTCCTCGGGTAATGTTCCGGGGCCTGCTGAAAAATTATACACTCTTGCCATTTAAGGTTCACTCCAATCTCATCTAACCGATATCTCAAAATTATTTATTAGTAGCTTTGCCCGCCATCCGGCGTTTTCAGCAAAGCATCAGGGGATGAAAAAATCAATTAGTTATTATTTTAACACTCTGGATATTAAAAGTCTAGGTAAGTATGCAATAATAATACCAATAATTTCAGGACAATAATAGAACATTTTTAGAATTGTCTTTTTCATAAAAATAAAGCCCTGTGCCATCAGAGCTTTTTGCGGCCTTATAATTAGAGAAGCCTCCACTATGGAGGCTTCCGTATATAGAATAAAAAAGTTGGCACTAGCGAATCTTTATCATTCCATTACCTTTCGTATAGCCCTTTTTCGATATTTTTTCATCATACGAACCAAATTTCCAACCCTGTGTCACTATGTCCACAATCTCCATTCCTTTTTTTACGAAATTTCCTTTGTTTCCATCTCGACCAGATTCTTTTATTCGGTTCTTCGACATAGTGAACGTATTCTTTCCAAATACCCTATTCACACATCTTTCCGTATTCCTGGATACGGCAGCTTTTACGATTTCGGCAATGTCCTTTAGGTAATCCCTAGTGCCTATCTCTATTATAGTTACACACTTATATGTTGGCAATGCCCGAATTTCTCTATTTTTTATAATTATCCCTACCATACTGCAATTATCTCTTGTTTTCTACTCAATGCACTTTTTTTAGTACATTATTAAGAAAGTATTCTTTCAATAATTTAAAACTAAATATTATTATGGTATATTTAAGAAAGAGGGAGGATGATTTTTTGGCAATCATAACTATTTCAAGGCAAAGCGGCAGCATGGGTCGGGAAATCGCGGAACAACTATCTGAAAAACTTAATATATCTCTAATAACAAGAAAGCTCTTCTTATCCGATATACTATCAGATACATTATCCCAACATGAGATATACATGCTTGAACAAAGCCCTAAATTTTATCTTGCCGAATCCGGGAAAGGAATAAGCTATAAGGAGCTTATAGTAAATAGATTATTGGAAGAGGCCTCTAAAGGATCTTGTGTTATATTGGGAATGGGTGCGCATATTATTTTTTCTGATTCTCCCGATGCAATAAATATTAGAGTAATAGCCTCACCTGAAACTAGACTTAAGCGTTTCAAAGAAAAATACGGCCAGGAAGAAAATGAGGCAAGAAGACTTATGCAGCAAAGCGACAGACGCCACAAAAGATTCACTTCCATCATTTATGGTGTGGACTGGGCTAATCCACTCCACTACGACCTTGTTCTGAACACTGATAATATGACGGTAGACCAATGTGTCGAGCTTATCGCCTATAATATCAACCTGAAGGAAAGTATGAAGTTTTTCAACCATTTTAATCAGGAGAATGGCAATAAAGAGAAAACTGATACTCCGGTAAAAAAGCCTGTCTTCAAACATCCCGCCGAAGAAGAATTTGCAAATATTTTGAATATGTATGGTATAGCCTGGGAATATGAACCTAAGACGTTCCCGGTCAAATGGGACGCCGAGGGTAATGTAATTATGGCTATCAGTCCTGATTTTTATCTTGCAAAATTTGATACCTATATTGAAATTACAACAATGGATCAAAAGTATGTTACCACAAAGAATAAGAAAGTAAAGCTCATGAGGGAACTATATCCCGATGTGAATGTGAATATAGTTTATAAAAAAGACTTCTATTCATTACTTGAACGCTTTGGTTTTAGCGGAGGGGACGAAATAAATGAATTTAACCGGAGTTAAAAGAATAGTATTTTCCGAGGAACAAATAAGGAACAGAGTCATTGAACTCGGACAGCAGATAAGTACCGATTATAAAGACAAGCACCCTATATTGATAAGCGTACTTAAGGGCACATTATACTTTATGGCGGACTTGACCAGAGCCCTCGACATTCAGGTAAACATTGATTTTATGTCTATAGGAGTATACCAAGGCATTTCTATGAATACCGGAATAGTAAGGATTAATAAGGATTTGGATCTTAATATTACCGGGAGACATGTGCTTTTTGTTGAGGATATCATAAACACAGGTCTTACAATGGGATATCTGGTTCAGAATTTAGAGGCCAGAAAACCAGCAAGTGTAAAGATATGCACTCTTTTAGACAATCCCCATAAGCGTCTTATGAATTTGCCCCTGGAATATGTCGGATTCGAGGTGCCCGACGTGTTC
>JBMNTI010000089.1:0-11351 GCA_050945655.1 Acetivibrionales bacterium
TATAATTCGGCCCGGGGCTGGTATAAGCTACCCACCTTTACCGACTATTCACTCGGCAGGGTAATAGGGGAGATGGATAAACCGAGTGCAATTGTAGCTGCCACAGAGGGGCTGAAACCCGATACAGATGTTCCTGTATACATTAGAGAAAGCATGGAAAGAATTCAGAAGGTATATGATTTAAAGAGCATAAAAAACAAGAATTTCAATCATAATGCGCTTATGACACAAAAGGATATATTGAGGCTTCTCTTTGACGTGCTGCAAGCCGAATACAACGAATATGACATAGTCGGGAAGGCTGTAGGCGCAGGGTTTATAAAGAATTCAGGAGAGGTGGATGATTCCTATGTCAGAAGGGATAAGGCCATCAATCTTATAATTGAATTTTACAAATTCAAAACCCGTGAAGAAGCCATTCCTACAAAACCGGGGATCTGGTCTTATTATTCCGACTTAACAAGAGCTGAACCCCAATATTTAGACTCTTATAAATTTGCGCTGGAATTGGGAATAATTCAAGGTAATGCTACCAGCCTGGCATATCCTGACAGAATGATGACCCTGGGAGATTTTTTGGTTATGCTTGAGCGCACATTGCGAATTTGCGGAGATTTATAATCAATAAAAAATTTTTTCCATCAACCAAGATTATTTACCATGATTGAAACAGAAATTAAAGAAAATAATAAGAATTGAGGATCCGTGTGAACAAAAGCTTCAAAAAAGGGTTTTACATAAATATGAGAGGTGGAACATATGGGAGCTTTTGTTATTCGCGGGGGAAAGCCTTTAATAGGCTCTGCTTTGATTTCAAGTTCAAAAAATGCTATTCTCCCCATTATATCGGCATGTTTATTAACTGCGGAAGAATGCCTTATAAAACAGATACCGGGGCTGGATGATGTTTCGGATATGTGTGAACTCATATCCAACCTGGGAGCAAATGTAAAAGTAAACGGAAGATCAAGGAAGATTACGGTAGCTGCCAGATCTATTGCAGATCATACCGCAGAGTATGAATTGGTAAACAGACTTCGGGCTTCTTTTTTGGTAATGGGACCCTTGCTTGCGAGGGCAGGAACCGCAAAAGTTGCCATGCCGGGAGGATGCCCCATCGGAAGCAGACCTGTAGACCTTCATCTAAAAGGGTTTGAAGCAATGGGCGCCCAGATAACTAATGGCCATGGCTTTATCGAAGCTTTCTGTCCAAATAAAAAGCTGCGTGGAGCCACCATTTACCTTGATTTTCCCAGCGTAGGCGCCACGGAGAATTTAATGACTGCAGCAGTTTTGGCCGATGGCCGGACTGTAATTGAAAATGCGGCTTCTGAGCCTGAAATAGTAGACCTGGCATCATTCCTTACCAAAATGGGAGCCAAAATCTCCGGAGCGGGAACAGATACTATAATAATAGACGGTGTAGACAAGGTAAACGGTGCCGAACATACCATTATGCCCGACAGAATAGAGGCAGGAACCTTTATGACGGCGGCAGCATTGACCGGTGGAGACATAACCCTTGCAAATGTGGTACCCGAGCATCTGAAGCCCGTAACAGCCAAGCTTCGTGAATCAGGTATGGAAATAATAGAAGGGAATGATACCATTAGAGTCAAAGGCAAAAACAGACCTGTGGCATTAGATATCAAGACCCACCCGTTTCCCGGATTCCCAACCGATATGCAGGCACAACTGGCTGCTTATGTCTGCTTTGCCGAGGGTACCAGCGTGATTGTGGAAACGATATTTGAAAACAGGTTTATGCATGTAAATGAGCTTAGAAGAATGGGAGCCCAAATAAGGGTAGATGGGAGAACCGCTATAGTAGAAGGTTCCGAAGCATTACAGGGGGCGCAGGTCCGTGCCACAGACTTAAGGGCGGGTGCCGCACTGATAATCGCGGGGCTTGCTGCTACCGGCGAAACTGAGGTTTTGGACATACATCATATTGACAGAGGGTATGAATTTATAGAGAATAAATTACAGAGGCTTGGTGCGGATATTCGGCGGGTGTAAAAGAACTGTCCGGCGTTTGAATAAACGCAATCCAATAATCCGGGGGAGGTTTTTATATTGAATCAGGATAAAGAACAGTACAGCTTTTTTGCTTTTTTATCCCGTATGAGACATATTTACAGATGGAGTCTTATGCGTAACGTAAACAGGGAAAATATTATGGAGCACAGCCTTCAGGTTGCTATGATTGCTCACGGATTGGCCGTAATCAACAACAGAATATTCAATGGCAATGCAAATCCTGAAAAGACGGCTTTATATGCGATTTATCATGATAGCAACGAAACCATTACCGGAGACCTTCCCACTCCCATCAAGTACCATAACCCGGGCATTCAAACCTCATACAAAGCACTTGAGGAGATTTCAAAGAGTAAGCTATTGTCACTGCTTCCCGAACCTTTGAAGGAGGATTACAGGGAAGTACTGTTCTTTGATGAAACCAGCCTTGAAGGAAGGCTTGTTAAGGCGGCCGACAGAATTTGTGCTTACATAAAATGTATAGAGGAGTCAAAGGCGGGCAACGGAGAATTTAAAAAAGCACAGCAGTCAATACTGAAAAGGATCAAGAATATAAAACTTCCCGAAGTCGATTATTTCATGCGGCATTTCATGGACAACTTTTCCCTTACTCTGGATGAACTTAACTAACAAGTGTGCGAAAACTAACAATCGTATTAAACCTATACAAGTTTAGCGGCTGTGGCTTGCTGCGATTTAGCGCTCCATCTCCAACATCCAGTTTCCAGTCGCGCTCGCTACGCAATCCTTGCTTCGCTTTAAATCGCAGCAACCTCGCCGCTTATTTACGATTGCATAATCAAATTTATAACCTGCATTTTAAACAGTTTTCGCCCAGTTTGCCGAAGCGGCCGGCTTATAATGCCGAGAACCCTGCCCCCGCTTAAATAATGTTATTAGGAATCGCTGTCGACTGTGCGAAAACTAACAATCGTATTAAACCTATACAAGTTTAGCGGCTATAGGTGACATTTGTTATCCTGAGCGTCAGCGAAGGATCTTATTGTTTAACCTAAAGATCCTTCACTCCACTTCGTTCCGTTCAGGATGACACGTATGGCGCTGTGCTGCACTCAGAAGAGCGGCACGCATGATATCGACTAAAGGTTCCATAGCAGTACTAAGGCCGCTGTCGATGCCATGCGTGAAGCGGAGTAGAAAAAATAGGCGGAGTGTTTCTCATTTATTAACGACTCCGCCTAACCTGTCCCTGCATTTGCAGGGACAGGATTTTAACCGCACCACTGTTCATTTAATAGTAGAATGTAAGATAACAATGCGCTTAAAATCCTCTCCCATACTTAATTATTTCTTTACCATACAATATGCGGAGGGACAATTTTTTAATTACAAATTTTTAAAAAACTTTGTTATGAAAAGCTTGTCAAATAAATTTGCTATATAAAACCTTCATCTTATATTATAATAATGATTGTCAAAGGGACTAATCATAGAAATAGAGAATGGGAGGAATTTCTATGAAAGCGGTAATAACGGTCATAGGAACCGATAGAATAGGAATAATCGCATCTATTACAGGTGTTCTGGCTAAGGCCGGCGTAAATATTCTTGATATATCCCAAACAATTATGCAGAGTATATTCAGCATGATTATGCTGGTTGATCTTTCAAATATGAGCTGTGAATTTACTGAGCTGAGCGATCTGTTAAAACAAACAGGAGAAGAGCTGGGTGTGGAGATAAGGTTCCAGAGAGAAGAAACTTTCACCAGCATGCATAGAATTTAAGGGAGAGTACGATGTTTAACGCAAATGAAATTCTTGAGACCATAAACATGATTTCACAGGAGAATCTTGATATACGTACAATTACAATGGGTATATCACTGAGGGATTGTACTTCGGACAGCAGTAAAATCGCTGCAAAGAAGATCTATGATAAGATAGTTAAAAATGCTCAGCTCCTGGTAAAAACCGGCGAAGATATCGAAAGAGACTTTGGTATCCCTATAATTAATAAAAGAATATCGGTGACTCCAATCTCATTGGTAGCCGAAAGCAGTGATGAGGAGAATTATGCCGTGTTTGCCAAGATTCTGGATGATGCTGCAAAGGCTGTCGGGGTTAACTTTATCGGCGGTTTTTCGGCTTTGGTTCATAAAGGTTATACCAGGGGAGATAAGCTTTTGGTCAAAGCAATACCTGAAGCTCTTTCGGAGACGGAAAGAGTATGCGCGTCGGTTAATGTAGCTACTACCAAGGCCGGTATAAATATGGATGCAGTTAAAGAAATGGGCTTAATCATTAAGGAATGTGCCAAGAGAACTAAGGACAGAGGCGCCGTTGCCTGCTCAAAGCTTGTGGTTTTTGCAAATGTCCCCGAAGACAACCCGTTTATGGCCGGCGCTTTTCACGGAATAGGAGAGCCTGAATGTGTTATTAATGTGGGGGTAAGCGGCCCCGGCGTTGTGGCACAGGCATTGAAGAAGTTAAAAGGGGCTGATTTTGGCACCATTTCCGAGACAATCAAAAAAACAGCCTTTAAAATTACCAGAATGGGCCAGTTGGTGGCACAGGAAGCTTCCAGCCGCCTTAATGTGCCATTTGGCATTGTGGATTTGTCATTAGCTCCTACTCCCGCCGTAGGGGATAGTGTTGCCCATATTCTTGAAGCCATGGGGCTGGAAAAGTGCGGTGCACATGGAACTACGGCGGCTCTGGCTTTGCTGAATGATGCGGTTAAAAAAGGTGGGGTCATGGCCAGTTCCTATGTAGGGGGTCTTAGCGGAGCATTTATTCCTGTCAGTGAGGATGCGGGAATGATTGAAGCCGCAGTAAGCGGCGCTTTGTCTATAGAAAAACTGGAAGCTATGACCTGTGTATGTTCTGTCGGGCTGGATATGATAGCCGTTCCCGGCGACACACCGGTATCTACTATTTCGGCTATTATTGCAGATGAAGCCGCTATTGGAATGGTCAACAGCAAGACTACCGCAGTCAGGATAATCCCTGTTCCCGGAATGAAGGAAGGGGATATGGTTGAATATGGGGGATTGTTCGGAAGAGCTCCTATTATGAAGGTTAATCCTTTTTCAGCTCAAAAGTTTATTGATCGGGGAGGCCGAATACCGGCGCCCCTGCAGAGCCTAAAAAATTAAGGGGGTTTTTGCATGGTAAACGCAGTATTTAATATTGGTGATATTGTGGAAATGAAAAAAAAGCATCCATGCGGAAGCAAGCTTTGGAAGATTTTAAGAACGGGAGCTGATTTCAGAATAGAATGCCAGGGATGTAAACATTCTCTTATGATTTCCAGAACAAAGTTTGAAAAAAGTGCAAAAAAAATAGTGTCCCACTCTTAAAAGGCAGACTGTGTGAAAACTGTTTTATCGTGCAGGTTATAATACTTGCTTATGCAATTGTAAATAAGCGGCGTGGTTGCTGCGATTTAAAGCGAAGCATGGATTGCGTAGCGAGCGCGACTAGAAACAGGATGTTGGAACGGAGTGCTAAATCGCAGAAGATCCTTCGCTGCGCTCAGGATGACAAGTGTCAGCTATAGCCGCTGAACTTGCGGGTATCGGCCTTGCCTGTCAAAAATTTTATTTTAAAGCAAGGAAGCTATCCATGTCGGTAAAATCTTTATTGAATTGGAGCCTGTCGATAGTGATATTTATATCGGACAATGAGTTCTTTACTAAGTTGAAATTATATTCAAAGTCGTGTGTAACAATAATCTCGGTACGATTGTGAGTAACAGGATAAACATTTTCTGTAATATTAGCTAATATATTTGGAACCTCGCTTACTTCGTACGGAGTAGCATTTTCATCAGTAATACGTATAATTTCCAGGGCAAAGTCGTATTGCCTGCATTCCTCAATCTGGTACTCTAAGTTGTTTATAAAAATCTTTGCGGTATCGGGCTTTAAGAGATTTTGTTGTTTTTCAAGGTTTTTAAAGCCTGCAATCAACGGGGACATATGGTTTGCGATAGTTTCAAAAACCAAAGTGTTTTCTTCATCGCTTAAGATGCCGACACTTAATTTCATAATTATTATTGCGCCAATAAATACTGTTTCGTAACGTTCCAATGTCATTGGAATAATCAAAGCTCCTGATGTTTCCCCTACGGCGGCCGCATTTTCCTCTCCGATCAATTTATCCAAATCTTCTGAGGAAGGTTCAAAGACCGTGCTCCCTCTTCTGAGTGGCTCCAGCTCAGGGTTCATATTAATAACCGAATCCAGCATTGATAAATCAGTGGCTTTGCATACTTTAAGGCTGTCGGTATCTTCATCATAAAGGGCTATCATAGCATTCTGGACACCAAATGAGACAGTTAGTGTTTCTAAGGTAAGATCGATTAATGTTTCACTGTCAAGAGCCGAATTTATGTTTTTAGAGATACGGTTCAGGGTTATCATTCTGTCGAGTTTTTCCTGGAGGAGTCTTTTCTGATCATTCACCTTTCCGATGAGCATGGCATTTGAAAGAGCAATGTATGTATAGGAGGCCAGACTATCAACCAACTCAAAAGCACTCTTTTTATATCTGTTTCCCGTAACTGTTTCGCCGAGCGTAACGAATCCTAATATTTTCCTGTTCTCGCCGAAAACAAACACCACATATTTAGCCTGCAAATATGATAAAAGCTCGTCACCATTATCAAACATCCGGCAGAATAATTCCTTGCTCCTGGTATCGGATAAATCCAGAATCTGATTATCAGGGATCATTTTCACATTATAGCTTACAGAAATTTGCTCCATTTTTGCGGATGAATTATATACATTTCTAAAGGCACGCAATATGTATTTTTCAGAGGAATCATTATAAAGAATAAATCCGGTATGGGCGCTTTGGGTAAGCTCTGAAAAAACATCTACGGCAAGGCTATAGAGCTCATTAAGGTCATGCTCGGTAAGCATTGCCTTTGCAGACTGGTTAATAGCAAACAAATTAAATATCTTTTCGTCGAGTTCTTGATTACTGATTTGAAGTCTTTCAAGTCGATTGCAGTTCTCAAGAGAATTAGTAAACAGATTCATTAAGGTTTCACAAACCAGGATGTCATTTTCATTAAAATCGGCAGTGATCCTTCTGGACAGGAGAAAAAACCCGTACAGCTTATTTTCCAGAGCAAGAGGAAGCATTACCGTCGCTTCAAGAGTATCTAAGATCGAAGCATCAAAATATTGCTCAAGAGTAGTTCGTCCGCTTACGACAGAACCGACAAAAACAACGAAGTTTGACAGTTCCGGAGTCATAACAATATAATTATTTTCTACTTTGACACCCCGCTGTTTTTTTAACTCAAACCTGTTATTTTCAAAAAGATACATGGCGGACTTTTCTACCGTAAGCAATTCATTTACGAAGTCGAATGCCGCATCGGTGATTTGGTCAAGAGTAAGCCGGTTGGAAAAAAACCTGATCGCTTCCAATAGACCGTTATACCGATATAAATCCGTTCTGCTATCATTTTGAACATCCTGTTCGATTTTCTTCAATATTTCATTGTACTGCATGCGTATCCCCCGAGTCACATTGTTTTTAGTTCGTTGTCTCTGGTATAATAAGTTACCATAGGCATGGGCTGTAAAATTTCCTCACTCAGATTCTTTATTTCTACCTTTACCTTAGGATATAAACGTGATTTGGCAATGACTGCTCCCTCTCCGGGTGTTTTTAGATATTCATTTATACTTTTAAACCGGAACTCAAGTTCTTTAATTATTTCCTTTAATTCGGCATATGTATTCTTTAAATTCTCATATGTGTTTACCTGATCCCCCGTAAGTTGAAAAGAACCGCTGTAAACCTGAAGGTGCTGCTTTATTCGGGTAATCTCCTTTTTATTTGTTTCAATTTCATTTAATATTTTATCAAGCTCTGTTTTCATAGTATTCCGCTCAAATCCCCTGACTCTGATTATGGTGCGGGACTCGGATTTGTTGCCTATTTCAGCTGCGGAAACCTGAATATCAACATCAATCTTTCCGCCAATAATTCTGCCTTTAGGAGATTCTATGATCAACTGTTTCGCACGAACATTTGAATTCATGCAGTAGAACCCGACATACACGCTGCCCTCGCATTCCACGGTTATATCAGATAGAAATTTGACATAGAGATTCTTTTTACAGCGGACAACTGCCTTGTTTCTGCCTGCAATTCCGCCTTTTATATATATATTACCTTCAAGACTGGATATTTTATCGGCAGCGCCGACCCCGTAATCACCCAGAATCTCAAGATCATTACTTGCAATTACACTGAAATTATCCTCTACCGTGCCTTTAATTGACATGTATCCATCAAAATCAATATTGCCTGTGGAAAAATCAACGTCGCCTTTAATTTCGAGATAATCATAAACCCCTATTGAATCACCTTTGTAATATACGGCACCGTTCTTTTTTGACGTCAGGGTCGTAACACCATTTTCATAAGTCTCGCGAACAGATAACCGGTCATATAATAATGGAAAATTTCGTCCCGGTATGGCAGGTATTTCTTTGCCTCTGACGTTTTTCCCCGGGAACCCGGGAGTCGGGTCTTTACGTTCACCAAGCCAATCCCCGGCTTTAACATGATTGATAAGATTTAACTCATAGTGATTGACTTTACCCGCATCAATTACTTGAGGCTTAAGATTTGGGATTTCATACAGCTTTATTTCCGCATCGTTGCCGTTTACAGGAGGAAAACCCTCTGCAATTACATATTCAACGCCGGATTCTAAAGGCCCTGCTAATAGTTTTGAATTTATACCAAATATGATACCTGCTTTATTAAGAGCTTCAAAGATTTCTTTTACCAGATTTATTCGATTATTTGAGGCAAGTTCTTCCCTGTTAATATAGAGTATCATGTAAGCTTTCAGGCCGTCTTCGGTTATTCTCAAGTTAATTCTCTCCCGTTCTTCACCAAAGGGCTCAGGTCCTCTGGGGGCATGAGAAAGAACATTTCTGAGGGTCATAAAGCTTGTAATTTTTATTGTTGGAAAAGATTTGAGCAGATTGTCAAACATATCTAACGTGTAACCACGGTTAGTTGACTTAATATAAAATGTTCCTTTTTCCTTTAGTATTTCGATGTAATCGTTTTTATAAAGTAATATAGCCATTGCTAACAATACACTCCCCAAAATATTAATATATATTTTCCACCATAATGTTTATTTAACTCAAGTTTTTAAAATACAGAATGAGTTATGTGATTATTTACTAATTGCGCAACAGCCAATAAGATAATCTATAATATAAACATCGAATAAAATCGATTGATCTACTATAAGTTTAACATATTACACTTTATTATATCGGAAGGAAATACAAGATGAATAAGTGGAAAAGAGAGAAAAATAGCATTATTATAAAGAATTTCGAACATTTTGACCCGGTTCATACCTTTGAATGCGGCCAATGCTTCAGATGGGAGCACATAAAAAATAGGTTCTGGTTCGGTGTGATTAAAAATCTGGCCGTGAATCTGGAATGGAACGGCAGGGATTTGATATTTCATGATATCGAAGAGGAAGATTTTTTAAGAATATTGTATCCATATTTCGATATGGACAGAGATTACGGCGAAATTAAAGAAAAGCTGGGAAAAGACGATCCTGTTATGAAAGAAGCCATTAGCTTCGGGCAGGGTATAAGACTTTTGCGGCAGGACTTCCAGGAGACCCTCATCTCCTTTTTAATTTCTCAAAATAATGGGATACCGCGCATACGAAAAATTATTGAAAGCTTGACACAGTCCTTCGGGGAAACAATTATTTGTTCAAGACCTGGTGTTAAAACATTTCCGACCTGTGAAAGGATTGCGGATACCAGTCTGGAGGATTTAAGAATTATCCGAGCGGGATACAGGGATAAATACATACTCAAAGCGTCACAGCAAATATGCAGGGGCGAATTGGACATGGATATTATTAAAGACAGTGATCCTGCCCGGTGCAGAAATGAAATGAAAAAGCTTTTCGGAGTAGGTGAAAAGGTTGCAGACTGTACGCTGTTATTCAGTGGAATCAGATATGATATTTTCCCTGTGGACAGATGGGTAAGGCGAGTAATGGCCGAACTGTACCTTGGCTACGAAGCCAGCAATGAGGAGGTTAACAGCTTTGCCATGCAGAAATTCGGGGCTTTGGCCGGATTCGCCCAGCAGTATCTTTTCTATTATGCAAGAGAACACAAGATTGGAATGTAGCATTGGGAACCTTGCCCCCGCTTTATTACGTCACCAGGTATGCGGGAGCAAGGTTCTCATTTCGAACGCCTCCAAGCACCCTGGTCAGACAGATCAATTATGTCGGTAAACGACATGGCTCCGGCTTACGCTCCGCCATGTCCCGATGTGCGGTCTTTTGCTTACGGGTCGCTCATACTTTTCAATATAGTTATCCTGCGGCGGTCTTCCCTTCGCAGCAATCCGGCTTATCTCACTGAGCACCCTGCCCCCGCCTTATTAACTCAATCTTCTTGCTTCTTACCTCTTATTTTTACGCAGGTACAAGAGTCGTACTAATAGACAAAAAAGCGAGCTGATTGTACACAATCAACTCGCTTAACTGGTGACCCCAGGGGGAATTGAACCCCCGTTACAGCCTTGAAAGGGCTGTGTCTTAACCTCTTGACCATGGGGCCATATGGTAGCGGCGGTAGGAATTGAACCAACGACACCGCGGGTATGAACCGCGTGCTCTAGCCATCTGAGCTACGCCGCCATATAATATTCACGAACTGTTTCGCGACGCTATTACATAATAGCAAAGACCTAATTTAGAGTCAAGTGTTTTTTTAAAAAAACCGTGAGAATGAAGATTACAAGTTAAAATGAAACTATTTTTCTTTCCAAATCAATGTAGTTTTTATTTTACGCAGTAAGGTTTAAACTTTTTATTAAATCTCTTGCTGACATTCCATTCAAAACCCTTCTTGGATAGTTATTCAGCCAATCTTTTATTTCTTTTATCCGTTTGTTTGAGTATTTACTTATGTCACTACCTTTGGGGATAAATCGCCTTATTTGCCAGTTTCGTTGTTCATTACTTCCTCGCTCTCAAGAATTCAGAATTCCCACGCGTTACCCGCACCACGATAAATGAATTCAAGCAGGGAGGAACTAGGGTGGGCGCTCTCTGAAGCGGCCGGCTTATCTTGTCGAGGATCTTGCACCCGCCTCATTACGTTAACATCAATAGAATCGCTGGCTACAGACTGTGCGAAAACTACCAATAGCATTAAACCTATGCAGACTGTGCGAAAACTACCAATAGCATTAAATCTATGCAAGTTTAGTGGCTATAGCTGACATTTGACATCCAGAGCGCAGCGAAGG
>JBMNTI010000090.1:0-11182 GCA_050945655.1 Acetivibrionales bacterium
TTAAAGATTTTATCCAATCATTTGATATTTCTGTGGCAGAAGCTCCCGGACATGCAATGAAAATTGCAAAAGAGGCGGCTTCCTGTGGGGATCAGGTTCGCATTTATTCGGTAGGCGGAGACGGCACGTTTAATGAGATCGTTAATGCTGTGGCGGATTCGCCAAATGTTGAATTGGGAATCATCCCCTGCGGATCAGGTAATGATATAGCCCGTTATCTTTATCCTGTAATTGATCCCTTAAAACTGATAAGAGTACTTCCTGCATCAACTTCAACATCCATAGATTTAGGGAAACTTAACGACAAATATTTTGTCAATATCGCTTCCATAGGATTTGATGCCGAAGTCGTTATGAACAGACAATATTTTAAAAAGTTCCCTCTTGTTTCGGGACCTATGTCATATTGGTTTTCTATCTTTTATTCTCTGATCAAATTAAAAAAGTATAATCTGAGAATTACCCTTGATAATAAACCCTCTATCAATAAAGACTATTTATTATCCATCTTTGCTAACGGAATTTACTACGGAGGAGGAATAAAAGCCGCTCCCTTGGCTAAAATGGAGGACGGTGTTTTCGATTTCTATTTAATAAAATCTATTTCCAGAAGAAAATTCTTAAGGTTTTTTAAATATTTTATTAATGGTACGCATAATAGCTTGCAAATAGAAGAGCTGGATTTTTATAAGGGGAAAAAAGCAGTAATTGAAAGTGAAATTCCTTTCCCTGTGAATTATGACGGCGAGTTAAAACTTGAAAAGCATGTCACAATCGAAATACTGCCAAAACATATAAAAGTGATTATTCCATAGTAATCGAAAGTTTATTCTCATTGTTATTAAGTAAATAAAATCCCTGGGGATTCTCGGGATTCTTCTTGTTATATACTAGTGGTTCTCCGTTCATACCCGAAAATATCCCTCCCGCTTCGGTGACTATTATATCCATAGCTGCCGTATCCCATTCCATAGTACGGCCAAAGCGATAATATGCCTCCACATCGCCCCGGGCAAGAAGGCAGCCTTTATAAGCGCTTCCCGCAATAATCACCCGGGTTATGCTGTTATCCGATATAAGCTTGTCCAGCTTAGAAGAATGATGAGTTCGGCTTTTGGCTAATCTGATATCTCCAATCCTTTGTGATACTTTCAGGCGTTTCTCCCGACCTTGTATGAGAGAATATGCGCCTTGCCCTGAAAATCCGTAGTAAAGCTCATTATATACGGGAACATATATTACTCCCCCGATGGGTCTGCCCCATTCGACAAGGGCTATATTTACCGTAAACTCATCATTCCTTTTAATAAACTCCTTGGTTCCGTCAAGAGGATCTACTACAAAGCAATGCTTCTTTTTTAACCTTGAAAGGTCATCTGCAGATTCCTCGGCCAGAATCCCCATCTCCGGGAATGCTTTTTTAAGCCCGCCGGTTATTATATAGTTAGCTCTTCTGTCGGCTTCGGTTACAGGGGATTGATCCGGCTTGTATTCTATCGGAATATCTTTTTTATAAAGCTTCAGTATCTCTTCTCCCGCAATAACAGACAGTTCCTTCATGGTAGCAAGTACATCCGTAATATTGATCAAACTTTCATCTCCTACATAATTCTGACGTATTTTTTTCGGTTCTGTATATATTCTATTCTATAAACCTCTTTTACCTGAAATCCGTTAGCTACACTTGCGTTAATAACATGGTTCAAATACTCTTCAGGAAATAAGAGACAATATCCGCACCCGGTCTTTGTAACCCTGCAAGGAGTAGAGATAACTTGAAAAGTAATCCCTTGTTGCTCAAACACCCTGCAAACTCTATAAGCATAATTCCCTGAATCATATAGTGCGATACAATCCACAACATGCACCTATTATACCATATTCATAATATATGCTATTCTGACGGGTGAAAGGATGATACTGATTAATATGGAGAAAATCAGTGGTTTCGGAACAAAGGAGCAGGGTCTTGTCCACGGTTTTCGGCTCCTTGACAGAAATAATCGGGGTGAAGTATAATGTTTAATGCGCTTGTGCAATTGTTGCCTGCGCCGTTTATGCGCCCGTAGCTCAGTCGGATAGAGCACAAGTTTCCTAAACTTGGTGTCGCACGTTCGAATCGTGTCGGGCGTACCAAGGGTTGTCTTAAATTTAAGACAGCCCTTTTGTTTTTTTATTTATATTACCAATTTCGGGAACCGGCTATTACCCAACATCATGTAATATGTAAACCCTCGCTTTGCATCTCCGTCAAAACCCAGGCTTTTATAGAAATAATGAGCCGGTATTTGCATGTATCACTCATAACCTCATCCCAGATATTTTTTAAATAACCATACCTTCATTAGCTGACAGTCTCCAAATTATTGAAAATCCCTGCTGAAAAAACAAATAGTGTCACTCCTAAAACAAAGCTCCAGCCGCCTAAGACACATATCATAAAAAACTCACTTTCTGTAATAGCCAATACAACTCCAGCTCCTATGGCACCGGGTATAACAAGCAAAATATTTACTATTGCTTTGATAAAAATCATTAAGCTTTTACTGTGAACCCTTCCAAAAAGTCTCCGGTTTAAAACATCACTGTATATATAAACAGCTCCAAACAGAACATAGGTAATTATGCAGCTTACAATAATAATTGTCGGTGCTTTAAAGAGTATACCGGATAGCACAAATAATAGAGTTCCGTCAAACAAATTCTTTGTGTGCTCGCCTAAAGTCGCAAAAAAGAGCTTCTCATAGGATGAAGCCGGAATCAGGAAGATATAGTGTTTTTCCATTTCACTGTTAAGTCTGCCCTGCATATGGACCAGCATTAACATGTATAATGAAAAGAAAAGAATCGTTGCTAATGATAATATCTGTGTCTCATCAGGTATTATAAGCCTGAATACTAAGGCTGCGACAATAACTGTTATGGAAGCTCTGTCAAAGAACAAGAAATATGCTGTTTTTCTCAGCTCAAGCAAATGTTTGGAAAAAATCGCACCTGCTCCCGTCCCCGATAATTTCTGTTTCACACCTTCCTTAACCTTCAGGTTAAACATCATATTCCTGCCTTCACGTTTTGCTTTCATGGCTGCTTCAACATATTCAGCGCCTTCCAAAACATCCTCGTAATAGTCAAGGTTCATGCGGTACAGAGTAACAGAGGCCCCAATAATCAGCATAAGCATGCCGGCAGTACCTACCTGAAATTCAGATGTAAAGCCGTTTAAAGACGCATTTGCTATAGAACTGGTCCAACCGATTATAGGAAAATATTTTACTACAGGACTTCCGAATATGTTGCCAAGGGTTTCTACAAAATTCCGTGTTTGGGCAAGGCTTAATAAAGTCAAAGCAACCAGGCACAAGGCTGATGCATCAATTATTCTTTTAAGCAGCTTTTTTCTTCCTGCTTTCTTTGTTGCCCAGGAATAAAAGACCATACTGATTAAAGGATAGGAAAGGGCATAAAAGATGGCCGCAAGAAGTATCATCCATGTACCGTAAGGTTTTAACTCAAAATTATTTTTCAAATTTGGAATCTGGCATACAGCAATAAAGAGAAAAAGTAATGTTCCGCCAATCTGTTTAATAAAACCATATAGCAGAACATGGTTTGGCTTTATCGGGGCAGTAAAAGCAAAGCTTATGTCTGCCATGCGAAAATAAGTGCTACCTTTATCGATACCCAATTTAAACGTCGAATAATACATAAAAATAAAAACCAGTGTTATTATCCCTACATATAAATCCGGTGAACCCTTCCGAATCAAGCCTGAAGGCATCGCAAAAGAAGCTACCAGCATAGCTGCAATAAAAAAAGCAATCAAAAGGTACCCTATAATTAAAATCGGCTTTTTAAATACGCCTTTAACAATATTCTTCAAGGTCCTCCTTATTACAAAAAGCAATGATCTCATTGTTCCGCTCCCTCCTCATCGGTTTTTGAGAAGAAGATATGCTCTAATGATTCACCGCTTGCCGTTAAGGCATCCCTGGTGTTGTTAAATACGATTTCGCCTTTATTCATTATAAGTACCTTATCCCAGACATCGGTAATCGAGTCAAGAATGTGGGTGCTGATCAATACGGCACAACCGAAGTTTTTCAGCTCTATAAACATTTCCTTTAGCTCTTTTATGGCTTTTGGATCAAGGCCGATCATTGGCTCGTCAAACATTACCATACGGGGTTTAATTAAGATAGCACAGCATATGCTGATCTTCTGCTGCATGCCTTTTGAGAGTTCTTTTCCTATCTTTTTCTTCTTATCATCCATTTCAAAGCGGGCAAGAAGCTCTTCGCCCTTTTCCTCCCAAGTTTTCAGCCTGTATGCCCTTGCTACAAACTCCAGATGATCCCAAACACTTAAGTATTCATATAAAGCCGGGGATTCAGGAACGTAACCAAAAACTCTCTTCGCCTCAACACTTTTATTTGGCTTTCCATCTATGGTGATTTCTCCGTCAAAGCGCAATAAACCTGCTATTGATTTAATAGTCGTACTTTTACCGGCACCGTTCGGGCCGATTAATACACCTATCTCTCCGCTGTTGATTTCAAACGAGACATTGTTGACAGCTAAAACCTTTTCATACTTTTTTGATAAATTTTTAACTTTTAACATTACTACCTCCCATTAATAATCAGCATATGGTCGTCCAATCAGCTGCGATTCTAATTGTGGCCATATCAAAGCTGCGATTTTCATTGTGGCCGTATCAAAAAGAGTGTCCTCCTGAGCTAAGTAATATACTGTCATCCTGAGCCAAGCGAAGGATCTTATCAGGCACCACAGCACTTTTTATACTTCTTACCGCTGCCGCAGGGACATGGATCGTTTCTTCCAACCTTGTCGCTGACCACACGATGGTCTTCATTAAATTGTTTTCTGATTCTCGCCCGTTCTTCAACCGGCAATAAATGATCCCATTCTCCCAGCTCGTAAAGCCATTTTGCCTTTGCCCCCAGCATATTATAGTAGAGTTTATGCAGCAATATGCCTTTGTCGATAACGCTTTCTTCGGTAAGAGTGTCTAAGTCCAGGCTGCTGTCCAGGCTGGTATTTACACCGTCTAAAAAACCCATAAAAGTAATGTTATCCATATCGTATTTTGAGGCCAGATCGCTGATCTTGCCTGTCAGGCTCATCGTGCCTGATGACAGGATTTCTTTATAAGCCTGGGTCTCTTTCTCTAAATAATTCTCAAAAAACTTTTTATTTTCTATTGTATTTTGATTTTCCAGTTTCTTTTGCCACTCTCTAAATAAACTCATAACATTTTTCCTCCAATAATACACCTTTGTCTATTAAATGTCTGATTACATTTTTTCGGGAGCATCGATCTTTATAAGCTCAAGTATATTTTTTATAACGATCCTGGTACAATCAACAAGTATAATTCTCGCTAAAGCAAGTTCCTCATCCTCCCCCTTGACTCGACAAGTATTATAAAAGCTGTGGAAGCTTGCCGCAACCTCCATCACATAACGTGTCAGGCGACTGGGTTCCAGTGTTTTAGCAGATAGTGCAACCTCTTCAGGGTATTCCGACAGCTTTCTGATAAGTTCAATCTCTTCTTTCTCCTTTAATAGGGTAAGATTCAAAGATTCAATAGGTTTGGGCTCGATTCCATCTTCTTTGAGTTTTCTTAACAGGCTGCAGATACGGGCATGAGCATACTGGACGTAGAAAACAGGATTGTCGTTCGACTGTTTAACTGCCAAATCCAAATCAAAATCCAGATGGCTTCCCGCCGTTTTAAGATTAAAGAAGAAACGGGCGGCATCCTTCCCGACTTCTTCAAGAAGATCTTCCAATGAAATGGCTTTACCTGTTCTTTTTGACATGCGGGCAAGCTCTCCGTTCCGGTAGAGCCTTACCAACTGGAAAAGCACGACCTCAAGCCTGTCGCCCTTAACGCCGAAGGGTTCCATTGATGCCTTCATCCGTGCAACATGCCCGTGGTGGTCGGCTCCCCAAAGATCAATAGCCCAGTCAAAGCCCCGGGTTACGAATTTATTGTAATGGTAGGCAATATCTGCCGCCATATATGTTGGAATACCGTTATTCCTTATTAATACCTCATCCTTTTCAAGACCCAGTTTTTCTCCTTTTAACCATATGGCGCCTTCTTTTGAAACCGTGTAACCATTATCGGTCAGAAAATCAATTGCTTTTTTAACAGCTCCGCTTTCATGTAATGATTTTTCTGAGAACCAGACATCATAGGTAACGCCGTAAGCCTCAAGAATACCCCGTATCTTTTTGATGTTGCGCGGAAGAGCATAATCAACTAACATCCGGCGTCTTTCTTCGGGTGATTTTTCCATAAGGATGTCACCATTCTCTTCAAAATAAGATTTAGCATGGGCAGTAATATCCTCACCCTGATATCCGTCTTCAGGGAAATCCACCTTATCTTCACCAAGAATAATCTGCAGGTAACGGGCTTCCAAAGAAATCCCGAATCTCTCGATCTGGTTGCCTGCATCATTAATATAAAATTCTTTTGTAATCTCATACCCTGCTTTTTTAAGCACGCTTGCCAGGCAATCTCCCAAAGCCCCGCCGCGGGCATTACCCATATGAAGAGGGCCGGTAGGATTGGCACTGACAAACTCCACATTTACCTTGATTCCCTTCCCCAGATCAACCTCTCCGTATTTGTCCTTTTTCTCCTGAATAATATGCAAGGAGTCATAGAGCCAGTCTTTCTTTAAATAAAAATTCAAGAATCCCGGCCCTGCAACCTCTGCTCTTTCGATATATGTTCCGGTAAAATCAAACTCAGGTATTAAAAGCTCGGCAGTTTTTCTGGGCGGCAACTTTGCCTGTTTTGAAACCTGCATGGCCACATTTGTTGAGAAATCTCCAAAGCCTCTCTCCCGGGGGACTTCTACAATTATTTCATCGACTTGTATTTCAGGCAAAGTTCCTTTATTCTCACATGCCGTAAAGGCATCCCTTACGACCTTATTAATCTGCTCACGTATTTTGTTATAGATACTGTTCATCTTCTAAACCTCATTCCGTTCTTATGCAATCAATTTTTACGTTCACTGACGCTCACGTAAAGACTGTTTTTCCCTCCATAGGCATGATTGAATTCAAGTATATAATCAACTTTAATGTCTCCGCCTGATTCGTTGAAATTGACATCGACATTTTTGGCTGTGATTCCAAGTATTACACTGCCATACTTAGTATCATAATCCGAAGTATGTGTTTTGCCAACCTCAAAGAGCATCATGGCGTCAACATTCCCATGTCTTGTCAATGTTACCGAGTCCTTATTTACTCTAAGAGTTGTAGTGGTTCCGTCAAGACCTGTAAGTTCACTTTCTTCGTATTTTACAATATAATCATTATCTTCCCGGCAGAGGGTTCCCTCAGTTACAAAACTTATTTTATCCCCTTCCCCGGACGCCGTGTCCATAACACTGTTAACTGTAATTAAAACTTGCTTTTCCACGTTTATTTCCTTTCAAAAGAGCGTATATTATGTCTATGATTTTCAAAAGCCAGTTCAATGAGCCTTGTTATAAGCTCTTTATATGGAATTCCACTGGCTTCCCATAACTTTGAATACATACTTATACTTGTGAAGCCCGGCATTGTATTTATTTCGTTTAGTACAACCTCTCCTGATTCCTTAACAAAAAAATCAACCCGGGAAAGACCTGAACATCCTAATGCTTTAAAGGCTTTCACTGCAAAAAGCCTAACCTGCTCCGCAGTATCATACTCAATATTGGCGGGAATTATTGTATCCGATTTACCGTCTATATATTTTGCGTTGAAATCATAAAATTCATTACTGGGTACTATTTCTCCAACCACCGATGCAACCGGGTTTTCGTTACCCAGGACGGCACATTCTATTTCTCTGCCCTTAATAAATTCCTCGATTAATATCTTCTTATCATATAAAGTTGCGCATTTCAGAGCCGATCCTAATTCCTCAGGTGTTCTTGCCTTGCTTACCCCCACCGAGGAACCGGCATTTGCTGGTTTCACAAAGCATGGCCAGCCCAGCTTATCAGAAATCTGACTGATGATATAAGGCATAGAACCATCTATTTCATTTCTGTATACCTTTATATATTTTGCTTGGGGTATGCCTGCATTATTAAAAACCAGCTTGGAAAATTCCTTATCCATACCGGCAGCCGATGATAAAATGTTGCATCCCACATACGGTATATCGGCCAATTGAAGAAGGCCTTGCACCGACCCGTCTTCTCCGTTTGGGCCATGCAGTACCGGGAAAACAACATCAACACCGGTATTATGGTTTTTTTCATTCTTAAAGCTTACTAAATCCAGGCAGGTAGGCGCTGTCATCACAGATTCATTAAGCCGACCTGAATTATTGTTATTTTGTAGCATACTTCTTGCAACAGGCTCCCATTCTCCTGTTCCAATCAGCTTAATATCGCCTTCATATCGAAGCCATTCACCTTTTTGGGTGATGCCGATTGTCTGTACTTCAAAACGATCTCTGTCTATATTTTCGAGAACACATTGGGCAGAGATTCTGGATACTTCATGTTCTGACGATTGGCCTCCAAAGAGAACCGTAACCTTTATTTTATTCACCGGATAACCTCCCGAAACAGTTACAAGGGGAGCATCCATGCTCCCCTAAATTATCTTTCATTTACTTGATACTTATCGTTCTTCCAATAAATTATACTTGACACCAATATATTATTCAAGCGGATCTTCATCAGAAATTTCAAGAATCACCTCATTATCAATTTTGTCCACCGGTGTAAGCCCAATATCCTCCGGAAGTGCAAGACCTACCTCTTTATTGACAATGGCATCGTTTCTTGGAAAGTCATTGTTCAAAGTAACATTATCCTTAAAATTCTTTGTTGCCTTACCGTTTATGGTAATCTTGACCCTCTCGATTTCTTTCATTTCGGTAAGTGAGTTAACAACCGAATAAACCGTAAGTTCAGCAAGGACTTTCCCTCCGGGGTGGTTATCAATAAATTCTTTTGTAAAATCTACCGTAGCAACTCTTTCGGCTATAGTAACCGGAGATCTTAAAGTGGCCCCCTCTGCGATAAGAGAAGAAAGGCCTTCGGCTTTTGGTCCTTTGATCAGTTCTTTAACTATTACCGAAGCAAGAGTTTCAGCGCCTTTTTTTGCCTCTTTGATGTCTACATACCTGATTTCCTTTATCAGCTTGGTTTGTTGTTCGTCGCCAAAATATAGGATTACCGGTACTTTTTCATTGAGAACAGCCGCTTCCTCTTCATCAATAGTCAGGCTGCTTGCCGGGGTTAGATCATCTTCAATCACTTCCTGGTTAGTCTTACTGGCGGAGCCGCAGGAACACATCATAAGCGCCAGAATCATCATCACAGCCATAACTCTAATTTTTTTCATAATGCACACCTCGTGTCTGAATCCATTTTTATATCTATGAACCGAACTATTCTTTTATTCTCTTAAACTTTATTAATGTTTTTAGAGTTTTACTTTACAAAACAAAGTTATTGATGTAATATTATACATAATTTAACATAAATCATTTTTTATGAAATGGAGTATGAAGTATGAAAAACAGGTTAAACCGAGAAAGAATCAAAGAACTCATGAATAGCCGCTGCATGGGAAACTACAATCAATTCAGCAGAGAGCTTGGAGTAGACCCGGCTCATCTTTATAGATTTTTAAATACAGGTGTGGGGGGAGGAAAAAAGATTATTTTCAGTTTAATGAAGTATTGTGAAAAAAATAAGCTGGATTATAAAAAATATATTGAATTGTAATAGTGTTTTTAGCATTTTGACCATAACATGTTGCACTAATTTGTGCAATATATTCAATGGATTTTTTGTTGTTTTTATGCTTATAAAAGCAGTATTGATTATTTATAATAAAATAGTTGACAGTAATAAACATAAAAAAGAATACAGCAATTATTACAGTCCATATAAAGAATATAATGCAGCAAAAAACAAAGTAAAATATGCTCCCTATATTGCCCCTTTTTCGCTCCTTTTGGAGCGGTACATTATTAAAATTTTATATAGATTCCTCCTTTACGAAAAAACGGGGTTTCACCCGTTTTTTCCTGTCTTTCTGACATAATCAATAATTTGTCTTGAAGCTAAAGCTCCCTGCCCCACAGCCACCGAAATCTGTTTGAATATCCCAGTACAGTCTCCGGCTGCGAATAGACCGGGAATATTAGTTTCCATTTTATTATTTACAACAATATTCTTACCTTCCATAGCAATCCCCATTTTAAGTGCAAAGCTGGATGAGGAAGCACTTCCGTATGCAATAAAAAGCCCCTGTATACTCTCTTTTTCTCCATCCTCAAAAACAATATTCTCTATCCTGTTCTGCCCTTCAAGTTCTTTTATCTTTCTAGTGTTAACCTTGAATCGGGAAAGAGATTCTTTCAGGTTTTCAGAAATATTAAGCGGCATATTATTAGTATATAAAGTTATATCTTTAGTGAACGCGGAAAGCTCATTTGCCTCGTGAATAGCATAGTCTGTGTACCCCAGCACTCCGACTTTTTTATTACGGTAGAAAAAACCGTCACAGGTGGTGCAATAACTGATTCCACTACCTTCAAAGAGTTCGAGATTTTTTATCGGAACTCTTACAACAGGAGCTCCTGTTGCTAATAGCACGGTTTTTGCTTCATATTCGCCGTTTACACAAATTACTTTGAATTTATCTATATTTTCAATGCCGATAACCTCATCCTCTATAACTTGGGTTCCAAGCCTGAGCGCCTGCTTCACTCCTGTTTCCAGCAGTTCTTTACCTCCGACAGGATTTTCAAACCCATAATAATTTTCTATTTTATCAGCCTTTAACAGCATACTGTCAGACTTTCCGATCACAAGGGTGTTTAAATTCGCCCTGGTGGTGTAAATGGCACAGGATATTCCCGCAGGCCCTTTTCCGATAATTATTACATCATACATCATTGTTCGGTACTCCTTTCTGATTTATATATTTATTACCCATTATACCAAAAACAATTTATCATGCTTTTTTAATACGAAAAATATAAAGCATTTGTATGTTGCTGCTAGTTTATATACTTAGAGTAAAATTATCGTAGGCAATTTAATAAAAAATAAGGGAAGAACCCCAAAATAGGTCTTCCCATAATCACGATTTTCCTGTATTTTGAGAATTAACAAAA
>JBMNTI010000091.1:0-11049 GCA_050945655.1 Acetivibrionales bacterium
TACTAAAGGAATTCACGGTAATACTTTTATTGAAGATCGACATCATATTGGGCACCTCAACATCGTCATAGACAATGGAAATATAAGGTTCATCAGATATTACGTAAATCTCTGTTCCAAGCTCGGATTCCTTTTTCTCCAGAACCTCTTTAAGCCCCTCTAGAGTATCTTTTGTATAGACTACACCGGTGGGGTTATTGGGCGAGTTAAGAATAATAGCCTTGGTCTTAGCCGTTATTGCCTTATCAACCGCATCTAAATCAATCTGGAAGCTGTCCTCTAATGTTTTCACAATAACCGGCTTTCCGCCTGCATTTTCAATATATGAGAGGTATTCCACAAAAAACGGTGACATCACTATCACTTCATCTTCAGGATTTAACAAAGCCTTGAGCGCAATGTTAAGACCTGCGGCAGCGCCGCAAACCATCACGATATTCTCTGCGGTCAAATTAATGCCGCTCTTTTTTTGGAGATAGGCAGCCACTTTCCCCCTTACATCCTGATAACCCGCATTACTCATATATCTATGAAGACCGGGTTCTTGGCTGTTTACATATTTTTTAAGACTTGCCGCAACCTCTATCGGAGGTTCTGTATCGGGATTTCCGAGGCTGAAATCATAAACCTTGTCGGCGCCGTATTGCTTTCTTAAGCGTTCGCCGTCCTCAAACATCGCTCTTATCATGGATGACTTTCCAAGACCCTCTATTAGCCTACTATTGAACATAATGGTCCCTCCGTTCAAATTTTCCCCAGCGGCAGACTGCGTGAAGACTATCATTAGTATAAAATTATGCAAGTTTGCGGCTATAGCCTGCGACGATTTAGCCCTCTGGGAAAACATCCGGTTTTCTAGTCGCGCTAGCTACGCAATCCTTGCTCCGTTTTAAATCGCAGCAGGCACGCCGTTTAATCACGATTTACATAAACATGAATAGTAACAGTTATCGCACAGTCTGGTGACTGTATATCAGTTTATTACATAATTATATCCTGCTTCGAATGCTTTGAGATTAACATCTAAAAATTGAGGTTTTACTGTTTTTTCTATAGCCTTAATCCACACATCCTTTGAAATTTTAGAATGCTTTGCCATAACACCTATCATTACCACATTAACTGACTTTATATTACCGCATTCCTTAGCAATATCCAGAGCCGGGACATCAACCACATTAACATAATCAGCCTTAATTTTTTCAATTATATTATCGGGATACTTTGCTTTGCCTATTATAACCGGCATGGGATCAATTCTCTGATTATTAATAATTATAGTAGCATCCTTCTTAGCATAATCAATCCATCTTAATGCTTCAAGTTTTTCAAAGCATAAAATAGTATCCGCCTCGTTTTTTTCAATAACGGGAGAATAAACCTTCTCACCCATCTTCACATAAGTTACGACACTTCCTCCCCGCTGAGACATGCCATGCACCTCTGAAACCTTGACATCAAGACCCGAGCTTAATGCCACATCTCCCAGAATACGGCTGGCAAGCAATGTTCCCTGTCCGCCTACTCCTACTATCAAAATATTTGTATTACTCATCCTGGCCACCTGCCTTCTCTATAGCGCTAAATCTGCATACTTTTGCACAAAGGTCGCAGCCAGCGCATTGAGTGGGATTTATCTCAATATGGTCACCCCTGTCAACAATCGCGGGACAGCCGAGTTTCATACACATGCGGCATTTTGTGCATTTATCCTGATTAATGGTTAAAACCGGTCCGAATTTCACATATTTCAAAAGGGCACATGGCCTTTGAGCTATGATTACCGAGGGCTCATCGGCCTCTATTTCTTCCTTTACTGCCTTTTCAAATCCTTCCAGATCAAAGGGATCACATACCCTTACCCGGTCAATTCCCACAGCCTGACACAGCTTTTGCAAATCTACCTGACGGGTTGGTTCACCTTTAATTGTAAAACCGGTTGCAGGATTATGCTGGTGCCCGGTCATGCCTGTAATAGAGTTATCCAGAATAATTACCGTACCAGTTCCTTTATTGTAGACCATATCAATAAGCCCGGTTATTCCTGAATGAATAAAGGTAGAATCACCGATTACCGCAACAGTCTTCTTGCTCTTTTCCTTACCCAGGGCTTTCTCCATACCGTGAGCCACCCCAATACTGGCACCCATGCATACGCAGGTATCAACAGATTCCAGGGGGGCAAGGGCTCCAAGAGTATAGCAGCCGATATCACCGGAAACAGCCAGTTTAAGCTTCTTTAACACATAATATGTACCTCTGTGGGGACATCCGGCACATAATACGGGAGGCCTTGGCGGTACATCATCCTGAATATTATTCAGTTTCTCCTGGGTAATCCCAAGAACTTTCTCTTTAATCAGACTTGTACTGTATTCTCCGATTACCGGAAGCAACTCCTTGCCGGTAACCTTAATCCCCATTTTGAGGCACTGGTTCTCAATAAAGGGCTCTAATTCCTCTATTACATACAGCGTTTCAACTTCCTCGGCAAAGGTTCTGATAAGCTTTTCAGGAATAGGATGAACCATACCAAGCTTTAAATATGACACGTTACCAAAGGCTTCTTTGGAATACTCATATGAAATTCCGCTTGTAATAACTCCGATCTTTTTATCCCCCCACTCAATATGATTGAGAGAAGAATTGTCGGAGTACTCCTTTAGTTTTGCCATTCTCTCTTCTACCAACACATGGCGTTTCCTTGCCATGGCGGGCATCATAACATACTTTGCAGGATTCTTTGCATAAGGCTTTAATTCATGATCCATTCTGTCTTCGAGCTTGACAATACCCTGGGAATGGGCGACCCTTGTTGTGATTCTTACAATAACTGGGGTATCAAATTCTTCGCTTATCCTGAAGGCTTCCCTGGTAAATTCCTTACATTCCCTGCTGTCCGAAGGCTCTAAAACAGGAACCTTCGCACCTCTGGCTATAATTCGGGTATCTTGCTCATTCTGTGAACTGTGCATTCCCGGGTCATCGGCTACAAAAATTACAAGACCGCCGTTCACCCCGGTATATGATGCGGTAAACAGTGGGTCGGCAGCCACATTAAGTCCGACATGCTTCATAGCACATACTGCCCTTGCTCCCGCGAATGAAGCACCTATAGCAACCTCCAGGGCTACCTTCTCATTTGGCGCCCATTCGGAATAAATCTCATCGTATGTTGCGATATTCTCGGTAATCTCAGTACTTGGAGTTCCCGGATAGGCAGTTGCTACCGTTGCGCCCGCTTCATAGACGCCCCGGGCAATTGCCTCGTTGCCCAGCATTAGTTTAGTCATAAGCTACTCTCCTATATTGATTGTGTACATTTAATCTTAAATATTATAACAGCAATACCGCTGATAGTGCAAATTGATAATATGTCACCTTATTAACTGGGAAAAAATCTAATAAACTGCAATCATTATGAATGTTATAAGGGAACCCATGCCGCACGGCTGCTACATAATCTGCACAACCAGATTATAAAGCACTGAATAAATCAGCGGAATAAAAATCGCCGGCAGCATATTCCCAACCTTGAATTTCTTGATTTCAAGCATATTAAAGCCAATAGCTAAAATAAGAACACTTCCCACCAATGACATCTGGGATACTATAACATCGTTTAAAAGAGGTTTTATTATACCTGCCAAAGCGGTTATTGAGCCTTGATAAACCAAAACAGGCAGAGCAGAGAATATTACTCCGATACCCATTGTTGCTGAAAAGACTATGGCACTGATACCATCAAGCAAGGACTTTGCAAACAGAATATCTACTTTCCCATGAATACCGTCTTCCAAAGATCCCACTATAGCCATTGCGCCCACGCAGTATACCAGACTGGCTGTTACAAAGCCTTTTGCAAATCCGGTTCCGTTACCCGCAAATCGACTTTGAAACCACATGCCCATTTTATCAAGCCCTTCCTCAATTCTCAGTGCTTCACCTATCAGGCTTCCGATCACCAGATAGAAAATCATTTCGGTTATATATTTCCTGTCAATATTCCCCTGGCTAGTTACCGTAAATATGCCCTGAAGTGCTCCCGATAACCCAATTATGGTTACGGCAAGACCAACGGCTTGCATAATTGTAGTTTTAAATCGTTCCGGTATACCTTTCTTGAGAATGATCCCGAAAGCGCCCCCGAGAATTATTGCTATGACATTGACAATAGTACCTGATCCGTGCATTTTTCTTTTGCTCCTTATTTAAGTTCAACAATGGTAACCCCGGTTTCACCTTCACCGTAACTGCCAAGACGATATGTCTTCACATTGGTGTGATTGCGAAAATGGGTATGAATGGCTTTTCTCAGTGTGCCTGTACCTTTTCCGTGGATTATTGTAACCTCATGGAGTCCTGCTACAACAGCATCGTCGATGTATTTATCCACTTTATCAATGGCTTCTTCAACATTGAGTCCCCGTAAATCCAGTTCCAGCTTGACGCCCGAAGACTTCACTCCCGCTATCCGGATACGGTTGATATTCTCCAAAGTCTCCTTTTGCTCATCAACACGCTTAAGCTGTTTAATACTGACCTTGATCTTCATAATACCCGCCTGAACCATGACATGCCCGTCGGAATCAGGTTCTTCAAGCACTATCGCCTTTTGGTTCAGGTTGAGAATATAAACACTTTCTCCGGGTTTCAGATTCTTTGGCGGCTCGGCATATTCATTCAACTCGAAGGTTTCAATAAGTTCGCCTTCAATATTATCAAGATTGCGAATTCCTGCCCTTGCTTCCTGAAGGCTCTTTTCACTGTTCTCAGTAATCCCTTGCCTGTATAGCTCCTTCAGATTTTCCAGCAGTTCCTCCGATTCATATCTTGCATTCATTATTATAGCCCGTGCCTCTTCCTTTGCTTTGGCAATAATACTGTTCTTTTCCTTATTTATTCTCTCCTTTTCCTTCTTGGTTTCGTTTTTCAGTTTTTCAATCTCATGCTTTAGTACCAATACCGCATCTTTTTCCTTCTCAGCCTGGGTTCTGTTTTTTTCGATATCCGACAGGACATCTTCAAAACGCAAATTATCCTGTGACAGATATTCCCTGGCTTTATGAATTATATAGGGATCCAGACCTAATTTTTGTGATATGGCAAAAGCATTGCTCTTCCCGGGAATCCCTACCAGAAGTCTGTAAGTAGGGCGAAGAGTCTCAACATCAAATTCGCAGCAAGCATTCTGTACATTCTCAGTCGTCATGGCATAGATTTTCAGTTCACTGTAGTGGGTCGTTGCCATAGTACAAATACCTCTTTTCGTCAGGCCTTCTAAAATAGCTATTGCCAGTGCCGCCCCCTCTGTAGGATCCGTACCTGCTCCAAGCTCGTCGAATAAAACCAGTGAATCCTCATCGGCTTCATTCATGATATATACGATATTCTTCATATGTGACGAAAAGGTACTCAGGGATTGCTCTATGCTCTGTTCGTCACCGATATCCGCATAAACGCTTTTAAAAATACCAAATTCACTGCCCTCATTAACAGGGATATGAAGCCCGGCCTGAAGCATAAGCACAAATAACCCTACTGTTTTCAGGGTGACTGTCTTACCTCCGGTATTGGGCCCGGTAATTACTAGCGTTGAAAATTCATCACCCAATTCGATATCTATAGGAACAACACTATGTTTATCCAGTAGGGGATGACGGCCTTGCTTGATTTTGATTTGTTTTTTATTTGCGAGAGAAGGGCAAATCCCATTCATATCCCGGGAAAGCTTGGCCTTTGCAAACATAAAATCAAGCCTGGACAGCATTTCAATATTTATGCCCAGTTCTTCTTCTATCTCGGCAACTAAGCCTGAAAGCTCCTGTAAAATACGCTCAATCTCATGCTGTTCCTTAACTAATAGCGCCTTAATCTCGTTATTTGCCTCAACTATCGACAGAGGCTCTACGAATACGGTCGCACCCGATGCGGACATGTCGTGAATCAGCCCCGGAACCTGGCTTTTATATTCCTGCTTTACCGGGATGACATAGCGGTCGCCTCTCATTGTGACCACCGCATCCTGCATAATCTTTCTGTACTCATTGGATCGGATAATCGATGCCAGCTTATCTTTTATACCATTCTGCTTCCTCCAGATACTTTTCCTTATGGAATATAACTCCGGGCTGGCATGATCAGAGATCTCCTCCTCGCTTACTATTGCGTTGGATATAGCCTCCTCCACCTGCTTGAAGCATGTGATTTGACGTCCAAATTCCAAAGCTGCATTACCTTCCCAATCGGCGGGAACATCATTGGTCAAAAACTGTCTGAGAATTCTCCCGCAACGCAAAACATCTCCTACCTTCAAAAGATCAGATATGCTAAGAGTCGAACCAATTTCAATCCGTTTAAGGATTCCTCTTATATCATGGATCCCTCCAAAGGGGGCGCCCCCTTTTCGCCATAGATATGCCGCAGCATCACTGGTCTCCTTGAGCCTTTCTTCCACTTCGTAGAAATCAGAAGCAGGCTTCAAATCTTCAACATATGTTTTTCCTAGTGCAGAAACGGTTCTTTCGTTAAGCATTTTCATTATTTTATCGTATTCAAGAACACGTAGTGATTTATCGTCCATAAAGTCTCCTTCTTAGTCAAAGCTGTCCCCATTTCGGAACCGCAGCCGCACACGCCTTGCCGCAAACGGTTCTCCTTTCAATTCAAATATGAAAGGTACTAAATAATATTATAGAGTATGTAACAAAAAACTGCGACTATAAAAAGCCGCAGAAAGATTTATATGTTTATATCATTCTGTTTCCATCTTCAATGGCAGTCTATGGTCAAAGCCTATGAACCTTTGGTGCAATCTTTTCATAATAAAACCTGATCCACGCCGTAAACAATATATCATATATGGCAAATACCACCTGCAATACAATTATCGCCACGATTATCATCATTCCCTGCGTTAAAGACGGCGGGACAAAAACCTTTGCAATATTCCAGGCAGGCCACAGAAAGAGATTAAATGCGGCAAACTTCAGTAAAATCTCCAGCCATGGTTTTCTAAGCGATTCAATATGAAATTTTAATATGGTATAAATGCCAAAAAATAAGACATAAGGGAGCACATTAAGCTTTTCCGGGATTATCAGAAGCCCTGTGGTACATGTTGTCACATAAGCCGCCCAAGCCCATTTTGCACCGTTTTCCAGTATTATCACCGATAATATGAATCCGGCTAAAACGTAAAAACCCAATCTTCCCGTAGGGGCAATTGACTCCAGAAATAATACTAAAACAATAAATGCCGATAAAATCCCTGTTAAGGAGATTTTACGTGTATTCTCCCTTGACCTTTTATTCCGGTTTTTGAAATCAGAATTGTCTCCCAACTCTTAAACCCTCATTCTAAAAATTACTTCTAACAGCAGCCTATAAGATCGCCGCCCATGCATTCGCAGATGGTATCGGCACACCATAAATTAACACAGAGATTACACATATCCGGGCTTTGGTTGTAGCTATTGCGATAATAGCTGTTATGTCTGTACCCGGTATACTGTTGGCTCAAATTATTAAGTGCGTTTCGATATTCAAAATTGGCAGGATCCATATTGGCTGCCTTTTGAATATTAGTATAACCCCTATCGAACCAGCCTCTTCTTAGGAATACAAGTCCTTGCAAATAATGCCATGCGGCATTTCTATTTGTCATTCTATCTAAAATTTTCTGTGCCTCGTTTAGGTTGCCTTTATTAATAAACGTTCTTGCCTGGTTCTCAAGATCTGATTCGTTCGCATACTGATATTTATATCCCGTCTGAGATTGTGATCCGGATTGCTGCTGGCGCTGGTATTGTTGTCCGTATGCCCCCTTTGAAGCATTACTGTTATCATAAGACTGTTCATAATTTGTCCTATATTGATAACTGCCTCCGGCATTCTTCATAAGCGTATCATAGGCCTCGTTTATCTCACGCATTTTTTCATCGGCTAAATCCGATAGTGGATTATTTCGATACCTGTCGGGGTGATACTTCTTTGCGAGTTCACGATATGCCCGCTTGATTTCGTCGTAGCTGGCGCCCTCTTTTATTCCTAAAACCTTATAGGGATTCTTCATTTTTAATACCTCTTTCTTGTAACACCTTGTCTGTCTTAACGATTAAACCTGAATATAATATATTATCAAGTATGCCTTTATTTTTTTCAATACTGAGAAGCGAATACGCTTTTTCTGCCTCACTTAGGGAATATGTCAAAGTAAAATTTACCTTTTCACGTATTGATTCTTTAAAAGAACCGGTGTCCTCGCCTTTATAGCCAAACTGTCTGACCAGCGGGTTATACGACTTCTGTTTAATGTCTTTCTCAATATCATCATATGCATCAAGGATATAAATCCAACGTCCCAGATTGTAACCCATCCAGCCTAAAGCCTTTCTGTCACTCTCGTCCTCTATATGCTCGCATTCAAAAATCTCCCGCATGATATAGGCAAATTCTTCGGCAACCTCATCTATTGAATCGCACCCTTGCTTTTCGAGTTCTGCAAGTGCTTTTAAATGGTTTTCAATGGACTCGCATTTTTCAGTATGCCGCTTTTTTGCTTTTTTAAAGGCTCCTTTTAATGCTAATGCCCCGGTTCCGCCAGGAATATTTTTATCATCGTTCCACTTATCCTTTAAATTATAATACATTAGAATAATATTCATGTCTGATGAATATTCGGCAAAAATATTTGAAAATATAATAAAACGCTTTTTTAACGGATGAGCGATGCATCTTTGCTTTTTCCCGCCAACCGGAAGCGGGTTCATTGAATCCAACAGAACATAAAGAAACGCCAAATCATAATTTAGCGTAAGCCGGGAAACCTGACCGTAGCGACGCCCAAGAGTCTTGCACAAGCTGCAGTAATATCCCTGAAAAATGTCAAACTCGATTATTTTCAGTTCCGGCTTATCCGTTTCTACATAACCAAACATTAATCAACC
Organism: Acetivibrionales bacterium; assembly: GCA_050945655.1. Lineage (GTDB taxonomy): Bacteria > Bacillota > Clostridia > DSM-8532 > DSM-8532 > DTU059. The sequence continues at coordinate 8,949 of JBMNTI010000091.1, forward strand.
TCAATTCACCTTTGGTGGTTCTTCAGGTTTTTTTTCTTCTTTAATTTTATCAAAACTGATCCCCTGAACATGAATATTGATGGATGCGACATTCATGCCTGTCATTTCTTCAACCGATGATTTGACACGCTCCTGTATTCTCCATGCGACATCAGGTATCCGTGCTCCGTACTCTACTAATATATAGAAATCGATTGTGACATTCTTATCATCAACTTCCACCTTTACCCCTTTGGTAGGATTTTTGCGTCCCAATACAGAGGAAATATTCTCGGACAAATTAGCGTTCATACCTGCCACACCTTCTACTTCACTTGCGACGGTATGAGCTATAACCGTAATTACGTCGGCACTTATTTTTATTTCACCGATACTATCCTGTTCTTTTTTGTTGATATCCTTTTCAGTCATATTCGAATACCTCCCATTTTCTCCAACTAAATAATAAAAGACCATCTAAATTAATACGAAGTATCAATGCTCTCGGGTACCCGTTCGAAATCTTTGATTTCGGTAACGGGTGAGGTTATTAATACGAAGTATCAATGCTCTCGGGTACCCGTTCGAAATCTTTGATTTCGGTAACGGGTGAGGTTATTATATCATTTAGCTCCAATTCAATGCAACTTTGCCGGTACAGCCGAATAAGTATTCTACTATAGAATTACTATGCGGTATAGAGCGGTATATATGAAGAATAAGATTTTTAATGTTAAAGCAATTATAACATATGTGCTTTCTGTTTTTGCCATAATTCTCTGTTTATTCTCCAATGAAACCTCATTAGTAGCAAAAAAGACAATATATATGTGCCTTGATATAGTAATACCCTCTTTGTTCCCGTTTTTTGTGCTTTCGAGGATTATCATCCATTATATTTCGGATTTTCCTTGCCCAAAGTTTTTGAAAGGTATAATAGAAAGGTTCTTTTATCTGCCCTATTATGCGATATTTATAATAATGCTGGGTTTTATAAGCGGCTATCCAAATGGTGCTAAAATGGCTCGGGATATGTTTGATCAGGGGCTTCTAGACGGCAGGCAAGCGTCTAAGATCCTTCCTATGGCTAATTATTGCAGCCCGCTTTTCGTAATAGGAACTATAGGTTCGGGTCTTTTCAGAAGTATAAAGCTAGGTATCTTTCTTCTGTTAATACACTGGATATCGGGTTTGATTGCATCGTCCATAATCGGAAAGATAACTGGCTATGTTTCCGGTAAAGAGGGCAAGAATAATAACCCCACGCAAAATAATATCAGAGGTTCTGCTCATGAATACAGAAAAAAAAGCATGGATCCGGTAAGCCTTGCGGTTCTGGTTCCTTCATCAATTGAAGATGCCGCAATACTATGCATCAAAGTGTCGGGATATATCATATTTTTTGCAGTCTTCTCCGAGCTACTATCATTATTAGGTGTGTTTACTATTATTGGCAGTCTGTTCGGTTTTTTGGCCACCGGAAGTTCACAGTCGGCAGGTTTTGCCGAGTTCATAACAGCCTTGTTGAAAGGATTTATAGAAATAACCTCGGGGGCTCAGGCAATTTATAATCTAAAAAGTATTCAGCTTAACACACAGTTAACTGCCATTTCAGCTATTTTCGGATTTGCAGGTTTTTCGGTGCACACTCAGATAATGGGAATAATGAAAGGCACAAAAAGCAAATATAGTGTCCTGTTTTTAGGCAAACTTCTTCATGGCATCATAGCGGGAGCATTGTGCTTCTTAGCAATATATATTATGCCCATGTCGGTACAGACCTCCGAAATGGAAGCAATATCAAGCATTGATTTATTATGGACCCGGCCTTTAATCATTGGAGTTCTTCTGGTATCACTGGTTATTTCACCATACCGAAACCGAACTGCGACAAATGTGAAAAAATAGCGACTATAGCAATAATAATGCTCTTTTTCAGACTTAAAGCTGTCATTTTAATTCCTGACGGTTCACTTTGATTACATCCAGAGTATCCTCCCTAGTTTGACACCTCAATAAAGGAGCCGATTCTTGAATCCCTTGTTTTACAAGGGTTTTTTTATATTATTTTTTGCATATTACTGTGGCATAATGTGTCATAAGGTGATATAATATATGTAAT
>JBMNTI010000092.1:0-10832 GCA_050945655.1 Acetivibrionales bacterium
AGGAGGCTCATTGTCAAGAGGATCGTGGAATAAATGCGGAAACTTGGCACGTTCTTCACTTTTCAAGGTCCATTTCAGTCCAAAATTGCTAAATGTCATTTTTTCATAAGTTACTTTACACTATCTCGATTTTATTCATAAACAGCTTTACAAGCCATTATACGACAGTTCCACCGATATGTGAGACTCTGAATGTCTATATTATATATTGTGAAATAGCACATTTCAACTAAGGCCAATCAATTTCTCCATTTTATTTTGCTTTTTTACTTTCAAAAAACCTGATTCTTTCGACAACCCGGCAAAAACTAATCTTAAGTCAAGCGTTGTGCCACTTTGATTTAAAGCGCAGCAAACACAACTGAAATAAAAAGAAATATACATATAGCAAAGGGATACATGATCAGCAATATTCCGGCAAGTCATTTCAAGAAAAATTATAGGATAATAATAGTTAAATAACAAACAAATATATTAGATCTAAATAAAGCCGGGGTAACAGATTCTTGCACCCCCGGCCTCTTTATACACCCTACTTTTATTTGTATTGATTTCTGGTTTCGTCCTTCAGTTCCTGACGCATTCCTTCCACCGCTTCTTTTCTTCTTTTATTTTTAGCCTGCAGTTCATGAATAGTTTTCCGGTTATCAATATTATTAATCATATCCTCGGCTAATTCAATGTTTTCTATTGTATTGTCAATATTATTTTTTATTTTTTTTGCGTTATCTCTTCTGTCATCCGGTTTGGGCTTCATGTCGAATTACCTCCTTATTTCTTTGATTTAGTTTTTTCGTTATCGATTAAAAATATGTGTAGGTTTTCATAAAAAAAATGTATTCTTATTCATGAATATGATGTATAATAATACAAAATCAAAACGCAGCAACTTTAAAAATACTTTAAAGGAGTAATTATATTATGCCAAAACGCACCGATATTAACAAAATTCTGATTATTGGTTCAGGTCCCATAATAATTGGGCAGGCAAGTGAATTCGACTATTCAGGCACACAGGCATGTAAGGCTCTTAGAAAGCTTGGTTATAAGATCGTACTTGTAAATTCAAATCCTGCAACTATTATGACAGATCCATCTATTGCAGATTCGATATATATAGAACCTCTCAATTTGAAACGACTTACGCAAATTATTGAAAAAGAGCGACCCGATGCCCTCCTGCCTAATTTCGGGGGGCAGACAGGATTAAACCTGTGCCTGGAATTGCACAAGGCAGGGGTACTTGAACAATACGGTGTAGAAGTAATCGGAATAAAACTTGATGTAATTGAACGGGGAGAAGACCGTATTGCGTTTAAAGAAACAATGAACAGGCTGGGTATTGAAATGCCTAAAAGCATGCCTGCCTATAGTGTGGAAGAAGCGCAGGAAATAGCCCTGGAACTTGGATTCCCTGTTGTTGTCCGTCCGGCTTTTACCCTTGGTGGCACTGGCGGCGGATTAGTTTATAACGTTGAAGAGCTTCAAACAGTGGCAAACCGTGGAATTGCTGCCAGTCTTATAGGCCAGGTACTAATAGAGGAATCTGTTCTCGGATGGGAAGAACTTGAGCTTGAAGTTGTCCGGGATTCAAAGAATCAAATGATTACAGTATGTTTTATCGAAAACGTAGATCCCATGGGTGTCCATACAGGCGATTCTTTTTGCACGGCGCCTATGCTGACAATCAGTAAAGACTTGCAGGAACGACTGCAAAATTATGCCTATAAAATAGTTGAAGCAATTGATGTAATCGGTGGCACGAATGTACAATTTGCCCACGATCCGGTCACAGACAGAGTTGTCATTATTGAGATAAACCCGCGAACATCTCGTTCATCCGCATTGGCATCAAAAGCTACCGGGTTTCCTATAGCTCTTATCTCGGCTATGCTTGCGGTAGGTTTGACCCTTGATGAAATCCCTTATTGGAAAGACGGAACTCTGGATAAATATACACCGTGGGGGGATTATGTCGTAGTAAAATTTGCCCGCTGGACTTTTGAGAAATTCAAGGATGCCAAAGATACGCTCGGCACTCAGATGCGTGCTGTCGGCGAAGTAATGAGCATCGGCAAAAACTATAAGGAAGCACTTCAAAAAGCAATTCGCTCATTGGAAATTGGAAGATACGGCCTTGGTTTTGCCGGTAATTACAACAATATGTCTCTTGAAAAATTAATGGAGCTTATTGTTGAGCCTTCCAGCCAGCGTCACTTTATTATGTATGAAGCTCTTCGTAAGGGTGCTTCAATAAAAGAGCTTCACAAATTAACCCATATTAAGGAGTGGTTTATCGAGCAGATGTATGAACTTGTGCGCCTTGAGGAAGAGATGCTTTCCTATAAGGGCGGCGTGTTGCCCGACAAACTTCTAATACGTGCCAAAAAAGACGGCTTCTCCGACCGCTATCTGGCTATGATATTAGACGAAGAAGAATCATCCGTCAGAAAACGCAGAATCGATTTAGGTGTTGTTGAGGGTTGGGATGCCGTTCCGGTAAGTGGTGCCGAGAATTCAGCCTATTATTATTCTTCATACAATATAGAGGATAAAAGTCCTTCTGATGACAGACAGAAAGTGATGATTCTTGGCGGCGGCCCAAACAGGATAGGCCAGGGTATAGAATTTGATTATTGTTGTGTTCACGCAGCCTTTGCATTAAGAGATTCAGGATATGAAACCATAATCGTAAACTGCAATCCTGAAACAGTTTCAACAGATTATGATACTTCAGATAAGCTTTATTTTGAGCCATTGACTGTGGAAGATGTATTGAGCATATATCATAAGGAAAAGCCATTAGGAGTTATTGCTCAGTTTGGAGGACAGACCCCCCTTAATATAGCTAAGGAGCTGGAAGCTGCCGGAGTTAAGATACTGGGTACATCTCCGGATACTATTGATCTTGCCGAAGACAGGGACAGATTCCGTGACATAATGAATATGCTTGATATTCCGATGCCTAGATCCGCAATGGTTTGTAATATTGACGAAGCTTTGGCGGCTGCCGGAGAAATTGGCTATCCGTTGATGGTAAGACCTTCCTATGTGCTCGGCGGGCGGGGCATGGAAGTTGTCTACGATGAACTATCCCTGCGTAATTATATAGCTTCGGCCGAAGATATATCCCCTGACAGACCTGTATTGATAGATAAATTTTTAGAGCATGCAATAGAATGTGAGGCTGATGCCGTAACAGACGGTAATAATTGTCTCGTTCCGGCTGTAATGGAGCATATTGAGTTCGCAGGCATCCATTCGGGCGATTCGGCATGCGTCATTCCTCCTGTCAGTATTCCTGAAAAACATATAAAAACCATTACCGAATATACCGGGGAAATTGCTCGTCAGCTTGGCGTGGTAGGCCTTATGAATATTCAATATGCCATATCCCATGACAAGGTTTATGTATTAGAAGCAAACCCCAGAGCTTCCCGCACCGTTCCGCTGGTTTCAAAGGTATGCAATGTTTCCATGGCCAGACTGGCTACCGAATTGATTATGGCAAAAGAAACCGGAACTACTGCTGAATTGCCCGCAAAGACGTCGGGAAGAATACGGCATTATGGCGTTAAGGAAGCTGTTTTCCCGTTTAATATGTTCCCCGAGGTAGACCCTGTATTAGGACCCGAAATGCGCTCCACCGGTGAAGTTCTCGGATTGGCTGATACCTTTGGAATGGCTTTTTATAAGTCACAGGAGGCGACACAGACAGAGCTCCCCACCTCGGGAACCGTATTGATAAGTGTTGCAGAAAGGGATCGTCCCGCCGTTCTGGAAGTGGCAAAAGAATTTTCTGATTTAGGATTCAAAATCAAAGCCACAGCCGGAACATATAGATTTCTGACTGAAAACGGGATTGATGCCGAAGTCATCAACAAGCTCTATGAGGGCAGGCCGAATATTATTGACGGAATTATGAACAAGGAAATTCAGTTGATTATTAACACACCACTGGGAAAACAAGGCCAATATGATGATTCTTATATTCGAAAGGCTGCCATAAAATATAAGGTGTCCTATATAACGACCCTTCCTGCAGCTTTGGCAAGTGCAAAGGGCATAAAAGCCTGTTTGAATGAAGATTCAGTCAACAGAAAAATTAAGTCCCTGCAGGAATATCATAGCGGAATAGAATAACGATAGTTCTAAGTGAAAACCTTGCATCCGCTGATATGCGTTAACAAGTTAAGCAGGGGCAGGAATTCTCACGGAGATAAGCCGGAATACTGCAAAGGGAAAACCGCAACAGAATAACTATATTAGAAAAGTCTGAGCAACCCGTGAGCAAAAGACCTCACGTTGGGACTGGCGGAGCACAAGACGGAGCCATGTCGCTTACCGGCTTGATTGATTTGTTTTAGTAGGGTGCAGGGAGGCGTTCGAAGTGAGAACCCTGCCCCTGCTTAATTACGGTACCATGTTTATCAAGTTCATAGTTACAACATATTCTCGACGCCACTCATAAACTTATGCCAGTTTACATCCTCCATGTATATACAGAAGACAACTTCGTTTATTCCGTTATCCTTAATAAATTCCACAATATTTTTGCTTGTCAGGTTTTTATTGTAAAACCTCGAGTCAACAACATATATTTCTTCATAGTGGGGCACCAAAAAAGGTACCAGCATGTTCCCGAAAGAGTCCTTCACAACCAGTATTTTTTTGCCGTTATTAATATCTGTCTTAACTTTGCTCCATGTCGCGCCTCCGGAGCTGATGAAGACCAGGTACTTCTTGCTTATATCATCCGTATACTTAAGGTCTATTATATCGGCCGTAGTCCCTTCGTTTCCTTTATATACGGTGAATTCATGGTTTGTTAAAGGCTTATATGCGACAATATTATCCGGGTTTTTTTCAAGACTCTTATCCAAGGTTTTTGTGTATGAGCTTCCCAGAAAATCACCTAAATCTATTTTTTCGTATTGATCCAGAGAAAGAGGTGTCTCTCCTTTGGCGTCCATGAATGCACTATATCCGTAATAAGCTCCAAGCGCAGTCCAGTGATGGTCGGTTCTAAAGTAAATATATTCGTCCTTATGCTTATTTAAAGCATCAAAGACGTCAACAGTCAGAATACTTTTATCCAGCTTACTTTTTAAATATCCAAATGCGTCGTTCTGGGAATCGGTTATCCCCTTATACTTTCTTAGCTGCATGAATTCACCGTTAGTGGGAGGAATCATAGAATATATTTTTACTCCTTCTCCCAACTTCTCACTATATCTATTCAAGACTTGGGCATAGTAATCAAAGCTTTCTTTGTTAAATTTAAACAATTGAACGGCTTTTCCGTCCACAACCATCCAATATCCCACATTAGGATCATCCCCATAATCTTTTTCAGGCTCCGGAGCAGGTGTCGGAGAGGGGGGCTGTCCCTTATCGATCGATTCTGAAGAGTTTTCAGTATCTTTTGGATCTTCGGAGTCTGCCGATTTATATGATATTGCTTCATTCGCTTCCTCCGGTGCATTTGGCGGTAATTGCACATCCTCAACTGATGCCACAATTGTTATGTCCGGCCCCAAAAACGCCATCATCTTGCTTATATCCCTGCTTATTTTTACAAGATTGTCTCTTAATATAAAGGTATCGCTATAAAACTCCTCAAAATCTCTTTGGAAGCTACCCTCAAAAAGGTTTGATAAAGAAAATTGCGGCATGGTTTTAAGTGCCCTGTTCTCCAGATTCGATACGGTGTGCTTGTTCGAATTTAGAATGTTGGCTAAGCCTAATACGGCAATAAATATTATAAAAAACATAGTATCAATTTTTAGTTTTTTCAAAACCAGTCCTCCATAATCTAAAATATATAAATCAGGCTATAAAGGTATTTTCCCCCGAATCAGCATATCCCTTCGAAGCTAAAATTTGAAGTACATAAAAGGGCTGTAGGATTGTCCCACAAGAAAGATAACAGACAGAACAATTACCGCTATATTGAATACCGGTTTGCCGTACAGTTCAATAAACTTCACTGCTTTTCCACCGTCTCCTTCTTCCTTGAGTTTCTTTAAAAAAACGCTTGCCACAGGTGTGCAGCCTATTAAAGAAATAATCAGAAATACGGCGTTATTCCAAAAATGTATGCTCAGTTCATGGCTGGATATTGCATTGGCCCCTGGTCCGAACATGATGCCCAAAAACTCTATCGATTGTCCTATATCGTTATGGTAGAAAAAAACCCATCCTACAAGAACGGCGATCCAAAGATATAGTCTTGAAAACACCCCGGGGATTATTTCTAAAAGTCTTAACAGAAATACTTTTTCTATTACTAAAAGCCCAAAGTAATACAAACCCCATATCACAAAACTCCAATCTGCCCCATGCCACAACCCTGTAAGGAACCAGACTATAAACAGATTCTTTAACTGGTGCTTTCTGTTTCCTCCTAAAGGTATATACACATAATCCCTAAAAAAGCTGCCCAGGGAAATATGCCATCTTCTCCAAAACTCACTTGCCGACTTTGATATATACGGATAATCAAAGTTCTCTTTATATCTAAAACCGAACATCCTTCCAAGTCCTATAGCCATATCCGAATAGGCTGAAAAGTCAAAATACAGCTGAAGAGAAAACATTAAAATCCCGAACCACGCACCAAGCAATGGAAGTCTTGAGTAATCGGTACCAAGAAACAACTCGGCCGCTCTTCCGGCTGTACCGGCTAATATGACTTTTTTTCCGAGACCGATACTGAAACGGCTTACTCCGCAGTTAAAATCCGAAATGGTTTCCACCCTGTTGTCGATTGCTTCGGAAATATCTTTATATCTAGTAATAGGCCCTGCCATTAGCTGGTGAAACAAGGATATATACAGAAGCAGCTTAAACGGAGATTTTTGCGCTTCTGTTTCACTTTTATATACATCCAACAAGTATGAAATAATCTTAAAGGTATAAAATGAAATGCCAATGGGCAGACCGAGTTCAGGCATCTGAATGTTTACACCGAATATACCATTAATATTGTCAATCAAAAAACCGGAATATTTGAAGAAACACAGTAACAGCAGATTGCCGGCAATTGAAGCAATAAGCGCCACCTTTCCCTTGGTGCTATTCCTATGCTTTTCTGAAATCAGCGCGCTAAAATAGCTGATAACAGTTGATATTAAAAGCACTGATATCCATACCGGCTCTCCCCACGCATAGAAAAGCAGTGACGTAACAATAAGAATCCAGTTTCTATAGGTTCTGTTCTTAAAAAGATAATATAAACCCAGACAAACAGGCAGAAAGTTGCATAGAAAAAACAAGCTTGAAAAAACCAAATGAATTGCCCCCTCAGATCCATTATTGTTTAATACCAATAATACAAAACCTATCACATATGTAATCACTTTTCAATTCTATCGGCAATAATATAATATTGCGAAGTTTTTTACAGTGCAAGATAAAAAATATGATAATTATCGCACCCGGATTGAATATTAGCAAATTTACTATTGACAAAAGGGTGGCGAAAGTATACACTATCTAAAAAAATATTTAATGGCATTGATGGGGAAAACAGCACAAAAAAGAACTACAGAGAACTTATCATTAGCTGCGAGATAAGGTTTGGATTGTGTGAATACTCACCCCGGAGCTGTCAGGCTGAAAGCCAATTCTGTAGACTATTAGTAAGAATAATTGTCTGCTTGCAATTAAAAGAATTGTTTATTAAGTCTGATCGGTTGATAACCGTTAAAGTATTGTCATGTGAATGTATTATTCATCATGCGCAGAGAGGCTGTTGTATTTACAGCAATTAAGAGTGGTACCGCAGAACTTTAAGTTTTGTCTCTTTCCAGGAAGAGGCGAAGCTTTTTTTAATAATAGAGATATTTCCGTAGAATCGGAAATTCTATATAGAAAATATTATAAAAGTGAGGAGAGAAGAGAATGAAAAAGATAATAAGCACTGTATTACTTATTGTACTGACCATGACGATTATCACCGGCTGCGGAAATGGCGGCACCAATGACGATGTCATTAGAATCGGTATCAATTACGAACTTAGCGGAGAGGTTGCTTCTTACGGTCAGGCTTCTGTAGACGGTATAGAACTTGCAATTGAGGAAATCAATGCTGCCGGCGGGATAAACGGTAAAAAGATTGAAGCTGTTAAATACGACAACAAGTCCGACAAAGCACAGGCTACAACTCTTGCAACCAAGCTTATGACTCAGGATAAGGTTGTTACCGTATTTGGTCCTGCAACCTCAGGCGCATTTAAGGCTACAATTCCCGAGGCAATTAAAAATAAAGTTCCTGTAATATCGGGCTCAGCAACGGCAGAAGGTGTAACTTCAGATGAAAACGGCGTTAAGGAATATGCTTTCCGCATTTGCTTCAGCGATTTATATCAAGGAACCGTAATGGCAAACTATGCTCTTAATAATATGTCCGCTACTAAAGCCGTTATTATCATGGATAATTCCAGTGACTACGGTAAAGGTCTTGCTGATAATTTTATGAAAACCTTTGAGGAAGGTGGCGGCGCTATTGTCGCAACTGAAGCATTTGTATCCGGGGATACCGATTTTAACGCTATCTTAACAAAAATTAAGGGACAAGAATTCGACGTCATCTTCATTCCAGGGTACTACAATGAAGCAGGTCTTATTATAAAACAAGCACGCGCTCAAGGAATCAATACCACTATACTTGGTGCGGACGGTTTTGGTGCCCCCGAGCTTGTCGAGCTTGCAGGAGCCGATGCTCTGAATGATGTTTATTTTTCAAGCCATTTTTCTTCTCTTGATAAAGATCCTTCTGTTACAGGCTTTATTGAGAGCTTTAAAGAAAAACATGGAAAGGAACCTGATCAGTTTGCAGCTCTGGGTTATGATATGGTTAAGTTTTTGGCAGACGCTATAAAGCGTGCAGGAAGCACAGACCCTGTAGCTATAAAGGATGCTCTTGCTGCCACAAAAGATTTCCCTGGCATTACAGGTACCTTCAGTATTGATGAGAATCACGAACCTATTAAAGCAGCTATTGTCGTAGGTATTCAAAACGGAGTACACACTACCAGTGAAAGAGTTGCCCAATAGGATAAAATTATAGTACAATTATAACATCAACCGTTACCGAAATCAGAGATTTCGGTAACGGAAACCGGGCAATTGAAACTCAATACGGGGGTTATATCCCCGTATAAATAATTGAATTTTACCCACTGCTAAGAAGTGGGAGGCACCTATAAACTCGTTATAAGTGGGGTCGATTCTGTCCCCACTTATATGTGCTTTTTTATAAGTAAGCCTTAGACTGTTAAAATATTTCCCAGACAAAGAAAAAGGCTTGCTTATCGGAGGAAGGGGAAGCATTTGGAACAGCTATTTCAACAGATTATTAACGGAGTATCACTCGGGAGTATATATGCACTGATTGCCCTTGGTTATACCATGGTGTATGGGATAATCAAGCTAATAAATTTTGCCCATAGTGATGTATATATGTTAGGTGCGTTTATAGGCTATTTCTGTATGACCAGATTAAAGCTGACCTTTTTGCCTGCTTTGCTTATTTCGATGGTATTCTGTATTTTTATTGGAGTTGCCATAGAAAAAATAGCCTACAAGCCATTAAGGGATTCTACAAGAATTGCAGTACTAATTACCGCTATAGGCGTTTCTCTGTTTATAGAATACGTTACTATGGCTATTACGGGGGCTAATGTAAGATCATATCCGCCAATGACAGGTATTTTAGTACAAGCCTTCAAGGTAGGAAGCATTAATATTACTATGCAACAAATAATAATTGTCGGTATTACCATAATCCTAATGGTTTTACTTCAGTTTATCGTTAAGAAAACAAAAATCGGTAAAGCAATGCGTGCCGTATCCTTGGATAGGGATGCCGCCGAGCTTATGGGTATTAATGTAAATACCACCATATCCTTTACCTTTGCTATTGGCTCAGCCTTGGCAGGGGCGGCCGGCATTATGGTGGGAATCTATTATAATTCGATAAATCCGCTTATGGGAATGCTCCCTGGAATCAAAGCTTTTGTTGCCGCTGTTTTCGGCGGTATTGGGATAATTCCCGGCGCTATGATTGGCGGCTATTTTATTGGCATAGTTGAAGTATTGGTGTCAGGATACAGCAACTCATTGTACAGAGATGGAGTCGTGTTCGCTATTTTAATTCTTGTCCTGATTGTAAAGCCCACCGGATTGCTAGGTAAAAACACAAGAGAGAAGGTGTAATCTAAGTTGAAAAAATTATTTGGAACTAACAGGATAATAAAGCTTATTTCGCTTATATTAACCTTCGGTATTATTCAGCTGCTGATAACCCTCAATATTATCAATAGTTATTTGCAGGCTACTTTAGCAACTATTTGCATAAATACTATCCTGGCTGTGAGCCTTAGTCTTATAACGGGTTTCACAGGACAGTTTTCGCTGGGACATGCAGGTTTCATGTCAATTGGAGCATATGTCTGCGCTATTATTACTTTGCGAATGAATACGCTTCCGGGTTTTATTCTAGGTGTTCTTGCAGGAGCCATTACGGCAGCTGTCGTAGGTCTTCTTGTAGGCTTGCCCACCTTGCGCCTTAGAGGCGATTACCTTGCTATAGCCACTTTAGGTATGGCAGAGATAATTCGTATTGTTTTTCTTAACTTAGATAGTATTACAAATGGCGCCGCAGGCTTGCAGGATATACCCAAATTTACAAATTGGAGCTGGCTGTTTTTTTACACCGCAGGCACGATCCTCATTATTTCTAACTTTATAAAATCCTCTCACGGAAGAGCATGCATTTCCATCCGGGAGGATGAAATAGCATCGGAGGCTATGGGCATCAATTCAAC
>JBMNTI010000093.1:0-10744 GCA_050945655.1 Acetivibrionales bacterium
CATTTACCGACAAGAAAAAAGCGTCGTTTACCTTCATTCAAGCTCCGACCCAATATGGTGATCCCTGGTTTGGTCAATTAATGGCTGCCCCCAGCTTATGGCTTATATGATTCAGGTAAATTACTGGCTTAAAAAGTATAATTGACAGTAAACAATGACAGGAGCAGTAAAAAATAGTTGATTAAAACCCACGTTTTGATGTAGATTTAATGATATAATAAATCTTATATAATGACTGCAGCAAAGAAGCCGGACTATTAATGCACATCAGACCCAACAGATTTATGTACTCTGGTCAAAGGACAATTCAATTGTTATACAAGGGTGAAGAATCTTAGATTAAAGTGACATAGATTTATATATTGGAGTGCGGCATAAATGGTAGATAGAGATAAACACAGACAATTACATATCTATATGGATGAGCGAAAGCTTTCTGTTGTTGTTCATTCTTTGTTTTCAGCATGGATGCTTGCCTTTCTATATGAAGGGCAAATATTCTACGCGCTTGCCGGAAGATTTAGTATTTCTCCTTATGAGATGCTCTTTGGCGGTATGGCATCACTTTTAGTAGGAGCGTTTTTTTGCGGATTTATAATTAAAACAATGAAAAATGCAAAAAAATTGTTTTTATTTTCGTATATCGTTTTTATACTAACATCCGCTGCCTTTTTCTTTACACCATCTTTGCTCTGGAATATTGGAATTATTGTGTCTTCATTTTTAGCGGGAGGCTGTGTGGCAGCCTGGGGCTTTTTCTTAAAAAGTTACACACCAAAAAATGAGCGTTTTAAGACAATTGCAGATATGCTGATCTTATCAAATGTTTTAATGGTTGCCCTTAATATGGCAGCTATACATATTTCGCCTTATCTTGGGCTGTTGCTTGCAGTACTGATGCTTATTGCTGCGTTTGTATTAGCCTTGCGACTTCCAGTAAATAATTGTAGTACACAACCTGATTCATCACAACGGGAAGCAAGCTCTATCAGCATTGCGGGGTCACTAGCTTTTTTATGCCTTTTTGTTACTATTATCACCATCGATTCCGGCTTGATGTATCAGGTCATTAATCCGGCTTTTGCACATCTTGAATGGCTTACAAGCTGGTACTGGGCTTTACCATATATCGCTGCTCTTTTTATCATGAAAAATCTGCCTCGCAGGATTAACATGACATATATTCTCTATATAAGTATAGCAATGATCGGACTCTCATTTATTTTTTTTATGGGTCTTAAACATACGGTTATCAACTATCTTATGGTTAATACGCTTATGCTTGGAGCTTTTGGGGTGTACGATTTATTCTGGTGGAGTATTCTGGGGGAAATGCTGGAGTTCCATAATAATCCGGCAAAAATTCTTGGGATAGGCCTTTCCGCCAATTTGCTTGGAGTGCTGCTTGGCGGGATTATTGGGAGAGTAGTAACATCTGTGGATATAAACAATCAAAACCCGTTACTGCTGGCACTGATTGTTGTTTGTGTGACACTAGCCCTTCTGCCCCCTCTACACAAGCACCTTTCTTGCCTACTCAAAAATCATAGTTTTTTGACGGTGTTTTCCGAAATGCCTGAACAGGAGAAAACTATTCAGATTAATCAAGCCAAGAATTTCGGTAAGCTTACGGAACGGGAAAGCCAGGTTACTTCATTACTTCTTCAAGGGAAAACATATAAAAAAATTGCTGCAGAACTCTATATAAGCGATAATACTGTAAAGTATTATGTCAAAAATATATATTCCAAATTCAACGTAAAAAGCCGATCTGAGCTAATTGATATCATGATGAAAGACTAAAATATGATTCATAAGGAATAATTGAGATATCCCCAAATAAGCAGATAAATTAAGGCCCTACCCGAAAAAGGTAGGAGTCTTTTTTAAAACTACCCACGTAGGGTGATTGTTTTTCATTTCATATTTGATATGCTTTCATTGGTATGTTAAGACACCTGTCATAAAGAGAGGGAGAGAAATTTGAATATTTTTAAGCGAAGGAACTATGTGTTTGCGGCTTTTACCATCTTTGGCATAATAATGGCTGTGTTTTTTGCTCTTGAGCAATTAAGATCTGATATTAATAATTGGATACTATCGGCAGTCATATTTGCGGCAAGTGTTATATCTGCAGGATTTTGGATGCAAGAATACAAAAAACTAAAATCAGCTCAGCTTATCTTGGAGAACTCATTTCTTCGATTCTATACATCAATCACCAGTAACATCTCTGATAATGAGGAGAAATCAGATAATGCAGAGAGTGTTGAGGTGTTTATTTCTTATTTTGGTATTTTGTCGGGTGAAAAGATAATTACATTTAATCAGAACGGAATATGGCTAAAAGATGTGGAAATCAGTCAAAATTTTATATCACTTTCCTATGGTACAGAAAAAAAGATGCAAAGCACATGGCTTGTACGACCGCCGATTGATTCGGTAAAGCTGGACGATATTGTAGAAAAATTTCGGTATGAAACTGGAATAGAGCCAAGAATTCTTTATTAGTGAGGTATTACTGATTTAAATACTTGTCGGGGAAAAGTAAAGGAAATCTATTTAATACTAGGATTCCATGTTATTCACCTCAGGTTGAAATCCTATGACATATATTGGGAGACATACGACAGCATTAGTTTACCAGAGAAACACTTTGGACATAAGCAATAATCGCCAGGTAAAAGTAATTTTTGGTTTCCAAGGAGGTATAATAATGAGCAAATTTTGTAGTAACTGCGGTGCACAGCTTGATTTGGAAGCAAAATTCTGTGGTTCCTGTGGTACTTCAGCAGAAATCCTAGTGCCTATCCCGGAGCAAACAGACAAACCCATGGAGCCTTCTCAGTCCAGTCAAACCTCTGTGGCAAATGCTAAAAATGCTGCGGTTCAAGGGTTGCATTCCATAACTCAGCTTTCGGGGGGCATTATAGCGGCCCCTACGGGAGCAGGTGAAATAGTATTTGATGTTCAGATTCCAAAAATAGCGGGAGAACTCATACAGGTAATCAATCCATTTAAAGTGCTTTTTTCCGGCGCATGGAATGTCATACGAGGTATAGGGGCGGCGTTCAAAGACAAGAAGAAATGGATACCGGCTTTGATTATGGCTGTTACCTGGTTTGTCCTCACGCTGCTGCCGAATTTAGGCTTCAATCCGAATTGGATTCAGGGATTATCCTGGCTGACCTTTGCCAGAGGTGGTTTGGGCATGACGGAAAATCCGGAGTTGATACATATTGTAGGGGGCATTGTGGGAAAAGGAATTGTTGCAAGCCTGATATTCTCACTTTTTTCCGGAGGTAATCCTCTGAGAAAAATAGGGAGTGGGTTAAAAACAATGTTTTCGTCTTATGCTTGCAAGGGTATAGGACAAATCGGTATTTTGATGATTGGTATTGGTCTGGCTCTTATATTCTATAACTTCATGGTCGGGTTTGCTTCCCTTTCCATGTCAATGGCAGGTATATCAGCATTGCTGCTTTCTCTTAAATCACTGGGAAGTCGTACCGGCTTTTTGCAGAAATTTTTCGGAGGGCTCACAGCTAAAAAGACAGCAGAAGGGAAATCAATGGATACTCCGACTGTTAAGCGTATAATTGCGGGATTGGCTACAGGGTTTATGCTGAGCGTACCTCTTTCTGCGATCAATATATATAATCTTCCTTATATATTGGGAGGAGTTGTTTTCATTTCAGGTATCATTATTGCCATAGTCGGTAAGCCAAAAAAGGAGGCCGAGCCAATATGAAAATGAGAGCTGTTTTAATGCTTACTATAATGTTGATCATTTTGTTAAGCCTGCCAATTACGGTAATGGCTGAAATACTTGACAGGTACGAGGACCCGGCTCAGATATATACAAACGGTAGCTTTGAAGCCACCGATGGAACAAAAATGCAGTTCAGTGTTGAAGGAGGAAATCTGACCGGAGCAAAATGGGGTGTTGTAAGGCATAATACATCTTATAGCCTGGAGGGGACATTTAAAGAAGGGGAGGCTATAACACTTGCGGTTAAAGGCACGCAAGCACCCGTTTCTGAAGACCTCCATGTGTGGAATACTATGAAAGCGTACTTGACCTTTTATGACATTGATTACAAGCCCATAGGCGAAGCAGTAAAATATGATTCCGGCACAGTCAAAGAAGGGACATTGAGTTATGCAATGAGTAATTCAGTTCCCCCGGGGACACATCAAATAAGTGCCAGCGGAATATTTACTACCCGGTGGGCAAATGCTTTTACAGTAGTAAATGACTCTGTAGCTGTCTATTTGACTTTAAAGCCTGAAAAGCCTCCGCAGGAAGCAATGCCTGTAAAACCGACAGCTACACCCGAACCTGAAGTGGAACCAACCGAGCCGGAAGAAACCGAGCAAGCACAGGAGGAATTAGAACCCGTTGTTCAGGTGGAAGATGACCCGGTATCTGAAACAGAAGGAGAGGAATCAACCTCTGTTAAGACTGCGGCTATTATAGGTATTGCAGCTACAATTGCAGCTTTGGGGGCTGCAGGAGCAGGCGGAGCTTCAGGGATTGTTGAGGCCGGTTCGGCGGGAGCGGAATCCGCCGGAGCTGATGATGCTTTAGAGGAAGCAGCACGGCAGAAAACAGGAGATTATCGAATGGTAGTATATAAGACCTTTGGTGATACTATTGAGTACGATAAACCGGGGCAGGAGGTTTATGCCCGTATTGAATCAGCCGATCCTGCTACAGGTATGTGGCAGTATGATAATGAAAAGAGCATGTTGGGTATCGTTGTTTCACTTCCGCGAACCGAAGGGCTTACTCTTGGTCCCCCCAGCGTCATACCGGGAAAAGGTCGGGGAATAACTTTTATAAATAAGAATCAAAACCCAAAGACTGACGCGCAGGCTATCCTGTCCTTCCGATATACCGCGCCTGACGGAGGATATTTCGAGAGACAAATGGCATTTAAGTTGGCAGGTAAGCCTGAAATAATAATAGAAAAGAATACTTATTTACTTTCAACTGAAGCGCATTTTGATTTGCCTTATAGCCTGAAAGGCTGTGGGAAAAACCCTGAAATAAGCTTTTCATGTCCATCCGGCCTTGTATGGGCAGACTTATCTGAGGGGGACGAAGAAAAGGAACGTTTTCTGCGCATTTCTCCCGCGGAAGAAGCAGTCCAATGGGATCAGACCTCTTTTATCAAGCCGGTTAAGTGTAAACTAGAGGTAAAATACGGAATAAAGCCAGAAGATATAGTTTATGCTGAGCTTGAAATAGGCTTGTGCTACGAGGGTATCGGAACGGCTTATGAAGGAATCAATACGAATAAAATCCCCAGGAACGAGGATATCATTAACTGTGTTTCTGAAAGTGACGAGCGCTATAAAAAAGGTGTCTGGCTTCCCATGCTGGTAATGAAATGGGATGAAAAGGCACGCTCTCTCAAACACGATACATCACTGTGCGAAGCACTGGAGTTTGAATTCGAGCTTGATAAGGTCTCAGTTGATTACAGTGATTCCGAAAAATTGGCTCATGCGCAATCGGCACTGGAAGAAGCATTCCCTAGAAGAGAAAGAACAACCCAGACAAGACCGGCTGAATATGCCTCTCCCATTGATAACAAAAACAAGCCCATTACATATGTCCTTTATGCTGATAAAGACGCAGCAGGAGGTGTGGATCCCCTGCCGATTTGTGTAACCGTAAATTCATCCGACTCTGCTTTGAAGCCTCTTGTGCTACAGGCAAAAATTAAGTTTTCTAATGATTTGCGAGCATATATAAAGCGCTTCTTCGCTTATTCTGAAAATACATTTGCCAGATCATTTGCTTCCTTTGGTAATGTGAATCGATATCTTGCAGCCATGGATTTTATCGAAGACCGCGTTTATACGGTGAGCAATTCACCCTTTGCCGTTAGAATGAATGATAACTATTATGAACATGCTTTAGAAGCGGAAGGGTATGGAGACTATTTTAAGAGTAAACTGGGAGGAGAAAGAGTTCGTTCTGTTGTCCTAAAGGATGAGTGCTATCCAAAAAGCGGAAATGAAATGAAAAATATTCAGTCCCTTGTGCATGAGCTTACCCATGCTATTGAACATATAAACGGCTCTACCGAAGAAGCTGGTGGCGAGCGCCATGCGTACTTTCTGCAGTATACATCGGATGTTTTCAACAAGCTTGCCGAGATTGAAAGAGGTGTTCATGCTGATCTTAAAACCGCATTGGATTATGTTGTTGAAAGAATTCACATGGCATACATAAATGAACACAATACCGATGAGCCAAGGGAGCTTTCCTGGTTTGGCGCTGATATGCCTCCTACACAGCATTACTTCATTGATAAGTATATTAAGGAATATCCTTCGTACACAAATAGTCAGCTTTCACAAGAAAGAAGGCAGCAGATAGCCGATGTTCTGGCTTCCGCCTATTTCCCTATAGATATAATGGGGTATTATAGTGAGGGAAAAGGCCCGTTTAAAGGGGCAGTATGGACTATCATATGGAAAGAGGGACTGTTACAAAAAGTCTTCGTCACTGATAACGACACTCATTATATTCGCATGGTGGATAAACCTAAATGGTGTGGAGGGAATCAAGCCGTTTTGAAATTGCAGGTGGAAGTAAGTCTTAAAGGGAAGGTGGACTTTACTACACTAAAGGGGCCGTCACAAGAAGTTTTCGATGTTGAAATCAATTCGGAATCAAGCAAATACTATGATATGAATAATCCTAATTATGAAAAGAGAAATGATTTGGTAATTTGCTGGTATCCTCATAAAGGTATTGAAAACTCAATGCTGTACGGACTGACCACAGGAAGCTGTTTCAAGAGCCCGTTAACCCCAAGCAGTCGTCCTTCGACATATGCCGGGGAAAACACTTGGCTTGGTAACAGATAAAAAATTCCCCTTTGACATGAAATAACCTCTGTGCTACAATATAACGGCAACCGCACGAAAAAGGGTTTGTAAATCAGATATGCGTAAAATTTGGCATACTGTCCCTTCAAGGCGAGATTGGTAGGAGGAGGTGCTAATGATGTACGCAGTTATTGAAACAGGCGGAAAACAGTACAGAGTGCAGGAAGGCGATGTTGTTTTCATTGAGAAGCTTACGGCTTCCGAAGGAGAAACCTATACTTTTGACAAGGTTCTTGCAGTATCCAGAGAAGGCGAGCTTGTAACAGGAAATCCTGTTGACGGGGCTTCCGTTTCTGCCAAGGTGCTGGGCCAGGGCAAAGCTAAGAAGATTATTGTCTTCAAGTATAAGCCTAAAAAGGGCTATCGCAAAAAGCAGGGCCACAGACAGCCATACACAAAGGTTCAGATCGAAAAGATCAATGCGTAAGGTTATGACAAGAGCTGTGATCAACCGTTTGAACAACGGAGATATTAAAGGATTTAGCATCAGAGGCCATGCAGGAGCAGCAAAAAACGGAGAGTTTGACATGGTATGCGCAGCAATATCGGCTGTGGGGTATACGGCTCTCGGAGGATTGGAAGAGCTTTGCGGGGTGAATACCTATAAAGAGTCCGATGGGAATCTTGTTATGGATTTACCTGAAAATATGACCGCTGAGGCTTGGGCTAAGGCCCAAATCATTCTTAAGACTATGGAAATAGGCCTTAAGCAAATTGAAAATCAGTACTCGAAACATATACAAGTAAGTTTTAAGGAGGTGTAGCCATGATCAGAATTAATCTGCAGCTATTCGCTCATAAAAAAGGAATGGGCAGCACAAAGAACGGCCGTGACAGCGAATCTAAGAGATTGGGTGTGAAAAAAGGCGACGGTCAGCCTGTATTGGCAGGAAATATACTGGTAAGGCAAAGAGGCACCAAAATTCATCCCGGTACCAATGTTGGAATAGGCAGTGATGATACACTGTTTGCTCTCATAGACGGTAAGGTGAAGTTTGAAAGACTCGATAAAACAAGAAAAAAGGTAAGCGTTTATTCTGCTTAAAGACAGGTTATACTGGTATGGGAAGGGACGAGGCTATCGTCCCTTTTTTATCGTACAATCAGTCTGTGCAAAAACTATACGTCTTCCACTTTGGAGGGAAATATGTTTATCGATATTGCAGAAATATATATAAAAGCCGGTGATGGCGGAGACGGCGCCGTTTCTTTCAGGCGGGAAAAATATATTCCTAACGGAGGTCCTGACGGTGGAGACGGAGGAGCCGGAGGGAATGTTGTTTTCAAAGCCGATACTGGCCTTAGAACCTTGATGGATTTTCGCTATAAAAGAAAGTATATCGCCGAAAGAGGAGAAAACGGCAGTAAACGTAATAGGAGCGGCAAAAGCGGAACCGACCTTGAGGTAAGAGTACCGGTAGGTACTATCGTTAAGGACAAGGAGACAGGCAGAATCCTTGCCGACATATCCAAAGAGGGACAAGAAGTCGTAATAGCGCGAGGAGGAAAAGGAGGCGCGGGAAATCAGCATTTTGCCACGCCAACCCGCCAGATTCCCAATTTTGCCCGGAGAGGGAGCCCCGGACAGGAGCTTACGGCTATACTGGAGCTCAAACTGATTGCTGATGTCGGCCTTCTGGGTTTTCCGAATGTAGGCAAATCCACATTGCTTTCAGTGGTATCCTCGGCAAGGCCCAAAATAGCAAATTACCACTTTACAACTTTGACCCCGAATCTGGGGGTTGTGTCGCTGGGCGAGGGAGAAAGCTTCGTAATTGCCGATATCCCGGGACTGATAGAAGGAGCTCATGAGGGAGCTGGTCTGGGACATAACTTTTTACGGCATGTTGAGCGAACCAGGCTTTTGATTCATGTAATTGATGTTGCCGAAACAGATGGCCGCGATGCTATCTCGGATTTTGATGTTATCAACCGTGAGCTTGAGCTGTATAATCCCGAGTTAGCCAAACGTCCCCAAATTATTGCGGCAAATAAAATTGACGCTCTTTCCGGACAGGAGAAGCTGGAAAGGTTCAGGGTAGAAATGGAAGACAGGGGATATAAGGTATTTGAAATTTCTGCCGCGACCAATCAGGGCGTTGATGATTTGATCAGATATACCTATGAGCAGCTGAAAGTACTGCCTGACATTGTTCTGTTCGATCCGGAGCAGGAAATTGAGATTGTTCCTGATAAAGATGAACCCAAATTCACAGTAAGGCGTGAAAATGAGGCATATGTTGTAGAAGGCCCATGGATAGACAGGATACTGGGTTCGGTCAATTTAAATGACCGGGAATCCCTCCAATACTTCCAGCGTGTCATGAAAAACATAGGTGTTATTGAGGCCCTTGAAGAAAAGGGTATCTCGGAAGGCGACACTGTTAGAATTGGTGAAATAGAATTTGATTATGTGCCATAGGAGTAAAATATGATTACAGGAAAACAAAGAAGCTATCTGAGAGGACTGGCAAACGATATCCCGGTAATTTTTCAGATAGGTAAAAACGGGATAGACAATAATGTCATTCGTCAGTTCGAAGAAGCTCTTGAAGCCAGGGAGCTGGTTAAAGCAAATGTGCTGAAAAATTCATTATATACTTCAAGAGAAGCATGCGAGGAAATAGCACATGCTATTGATGCGGAAATAGTATCTGTGATAGGAAATAAATTTGTTTTATACAAGCAATCTAAGAATAATAAGATTATTGAATTGCCTAACCGGCCTTTATGAGAATGCTTTGATATGGAGTTGAATTTATGATTTGGTTCGGGCCTGCCGGAAACTCAAACAGCTTTTATGACCAGGGATTCAAACACTCCTGGCAGATGCCGAAATGGCTTTCCGATATGGGGCTTAACGCTTATGAATATCAGTGCAACAAGGGCGTTAACCTGAAGGAAGAGACAGCTCTGAAAATAGGGGAAAATGCAAAAGTGTACGGCATACGATTGAGTGTACATGCTCCTTACTATGTAAACCTTTCAAGCACGGAAGAAGAAAAAAGAAATAATTCGGTTAAGTATATTCTGGATACCCTTAATATAGCTAAAGTTATGGGTGCCGGACGAATTGTAGTACATCCGGGCTATGTTTCGAAAATAGCACGTAATACCGCTGTGGAGCTGGCTAAGGCTACATTGCTTGAAGCAATCAAAAAGGCAGATGAAGCCGGGTTTTCAGAAATCACAATATGTCCGGAGGTGCTGGGTAAAAATAATCAGCTAGGCAATCTTGAAGAAGTATTGGATCTGTGCAGCCTTGATGAAAGACTTATACCGTGCTTGGATTTTGCCCATTTACACTCTTTAACCCAGGGCGAAATGAAGGCCCAGGAGGATTTTGCACAAGTATTCAAGATTGTTGAAAAGCATTTGGGAAAAGAGAGAATGAAAAAGGCGCACATTCATTTCAGCCGTGTGGAATTCGGGAAAGGCGGCGAAAAGAAGCATTGGTCATATTCGGATACAAAATATGGCCCTGACTTTGACCCCCTGGCAAAAGCAATCTATGATTTTGATTTAGAGCCTGTTATAATATGCGAATCCCGCGGCACCATGGCCGAGGATGCAGTTATCCTCAAAGAAATATACTACTCCAAGTCAAAGGGACGGGAGATCGTGTGATAAACAAATTTACCTGAATCATAAGACCATCCTGTCCACGCGAATAATTTAATAATACTCGCATTATTCCCGTGAACAGCACACGTGGAGAGTTGCGTATTGATAACAAGGGTTTAGTAAAGGGTCTCCGGAGAGGCTCTATATAAGCCTTTTGTGTAATTGAATGGTCAGAGTCTGAAGCGTGAAAAACATGATTTTTTTACTTCGC
>JBMNTI010000094.1:0-10563 GCA_050945655.1 Acetivibrionales bacterium
TTGGAGATGTGAAAAAATGAGTTATTACACTACAACTTTTTGACAAAAATGAAAAGCCCAAAATCGTTTAAACATAAGCGGTTAAGGGCTTTTCTTCACTCATTTTGCTGCCAAACTCATGATATATTATGCCCATGTCGGTACAGACCTCCGAAATGGAAGCAATATCAAGCATTGATTTATTATGGACCCGGCCTTTAATCATTGGAGTTCTTCTGGTATCACTGGTTATTTCACCATACCGAAACCGAACTGCGACAAATGTGAAAAAATAGCGACTATAGCAATAATAATGCTCTTTTTCAGACTTAAAGCTGTCATTTTAATTCCTGACGGTTCACTTTGATTACATCCAGAGTATCCTCAAGAATCTCCTCGACTTTATTAAGAATGCTGTCGGCATACTCTCTGGTTCCCAAGCGAATCTCTCTGGCATTCTTCTTTGTATTTGAAATGATAATCTCAGCTTGTTCATATGCCTTTTTAGTGATTTCATTCTCATCCACTAAAGCGGCTATACGAGATTCAGCGTTTTTAATGATATTCTCGCCCTCCTGCTGGGCTTCTGCTATTATTCGTTGCTTTTCTTCAACAATACGTTTTGCCGTTTTGATATCATCAGGCAGCTTAAGACGTATTTCCTGAATTAATTCTAAAATAGTTTCTCTATCTAAAAGACATTTTCCTCCCGACAACGGAATATTTACACCATTATCCACGATATCTTCAAGCTGTTCCAATAGATCCAGTAATTCCATGTTACAACCTCCAACTAATATCAGAATTTTATCCTCTAAGTTTTCTAATAATAATATCGGCTATTTGCTCCGGGACAAAATCATTAATTCTGCCGCCATTTATAGCCACTGCCTTAATTGCGCTGGAACTCAAAAACGAGTTTTGAATGCTTGTCATCATAAATAAAGTATCTATTTCACTATCCATATGATGATTCAATAAGGCCATCTGCATCTCGTACTCAAAGTCTGAAACAGCTCTGAGACCTTTTATTATCGTCTTTGCGTTAACCTTTCTCATAAAGTCCACTAAAAGGCCGGAAAAGCTTGTGATCTCAATATTTTTCCGTTCTCCTATTGAAAGGTTTAATAGGCTAAGCCTCTCCTCAATTGTAAAAGTCGGAGTTTTGGAAGTATTGACCGAAACTAATACAATAAGCTTATCACATATTTTTGACGCTCTGTTTATTATATCTAAATGACCGTTAGTCACCGGGTCAAAGCTGCCGGGATATACAAAAGTTCTCAAAAATCTGCCTCCTTTATTATGTTTCGCTTTCTCTTACGTAAAAGGAATAAACTGTCTCGCCATATTCCTTTATTCTTACCTTTTCAAGTCTGCCAACCTGCTCCGGGGCTTTTTCATCAATATGATGCTCGCAAACTAAAATACTGTCTTGAACTATTATATCAAATTCATCTATGTTTTGTATTGTCTTTGCAATAAAATTCATATTATATGGCGGATCTAAAAAAACTATGTCAAATTTTGCATTCTGGGAACCTAATAGCTTCAGGGCTTTATAAACGTCTAAAGTCATTACTGTAGAGCGTTCTTCCATTTTCGTCTTCCTTATATTCTCAATTATGATATCTCTGCACTTTTTGCTTTTGTCAACAAAAACCGCATGTTGCGCCCCTCTGCTTAAGGCCTCAATCCCTAAACTTCCCGACCCTGAAAAAAGATCCAGAACTTGAGTTCCCGATATATAAGGCATTAGGATGTTAAAAATAGATTCCTTCGTTCTGTCCATCGTAGGACGCGTATTCTTTGTATCAGGGGATTTCAGCGGAACACCCCTGGCTGTTCCTCCAATTACACGCAGCATAAATCGGTCTCCTAAAAATAAAGTTCCACAATAATATCGCAAGTCATACCCGCTTTGCACGTGAAAACGGCAGTTAATTCATGGATATATCTTTAAACTTTTCTTTCAGCATTATATCAAGCTTTTCTGCAAGAGGGCTATATTGACTGTCTTTTAGAAGATTTCGGTCAATAATGTATTTTACGGCTTTTTGCACATCCTTTAATATTTCAATGTCACGATACAGGTTGGCAATCTTAAATTCAGGCAAACCATGTTGTCTGACTCCAAATACATCCCCCGGACCTCGAAGCTCCAAATCCTTCTCAGAGATTATAAAACCGTCATTGGTGCTTGTCATTATATCCATCCGCTGTCTTGAAATATCACTTTTGCTCTGGTTGAACAAAATACAATAAGACTTGTACTGCCCTCTTCCTACCCGTCCTCGAAGCTGATGAAGCTGTGAAAGGCCGAAACGTTCAGCATTTTCTATTACCATAAGCGATGCGTTGGGAACATTGACACCTACCTCAATAACGGTAGTCGAAACCAATACGTCCAGCCGTCCATTGACAAATCCGCGCATCACCTTCTCTTTTTCCCCACTTTTCATTTTTCCGTGTATTAAGCCCACTCTGAGCCCCTTTAGCTCATTATCTCTTATTCGTTCAGCCAGCCCCTCTGCCGACTCCGCTTCAATCTCTTCCGAGTCTTCAACCAGAGGACAGATTATATATACCTGCCTGCCTTCGGACACATTTTTTCTGATAAAATTATAGATTCTTTCCCGGAAGGACTCGTCTACCGTATAGGTATCTATGGGCTGTCTTCCCGGAGGCAATTCATCAATTATTGATACATCCAGGTCACCATATAGAACCAACGACAATGTTCTCGGTATGGGAGTTGCCGTCATGACAAGCAGATCCGGGTTTTCACCCTTTTCGGAAAGTTTTGCTCTTTGTCGAACCCCAAACCGATGCTGCTCATCTGTTATAACAAGGCCAAGCTTATTAAATTCGGTATCATCTTCCAGTATGGCATGGGTACCAATCAGGACATCAATTTCGCCTTCTTTGATTAGGGCCTTTATTTCTTCCTTTTCCTTCTTTTTTGTACTGCCCGTAAGCAGCCTGACCTTTATTCCAAACTGCACTAAAAGCGGTTCTGCGCTTCTGAAATGCTGCTCGGCCAGGATTTCGGTAGGAACCATAAATGCGCTCTGATATTTATTTTTAGCCGCCAGGTAAATAGCCATGATAGATATAACGGTCTTACCGGAGCCAACATCTCCCTGAACCAGGCGATTCATTTTCTTATCGGATTCCATGTCTTTTCGTATTTCTTCAAATACCCTTTTTTGGGCAGATGTAAGCTTAAACGACAGCTTATCAAAAAAAGGAGCCATATCAACCGATTTAAATCTGATTCCCTGTTGCTCGGTGCTTACATTCTTAGATTTTAAAAGTCCCAGTTGAAGAACAAGGAGTTCCTCAAATACCAGGCGTTTCCTGGCTTCCTCCATATTGTAGAAGCTTTTTGGAAAATGAACCTCTTCATATGAATAATTAATCGGGCTTAGTTTATAGGTTTCTCTAATATCTTGAGGAAGTGTTTCCAAAAGCTTATCCCCGGCTAGTTTTAATGCGTTTTCGGTAATTTTCCTTAAATGTGCCTGGGTCAAGCCTTTAGTAAGTGAATATACCGGAAGTATACGTCCTGTATTTTTGCCAAACTGATCGGCCGTTTCGATAACAGGATTATGCATTTCCATACGCATCCCTGTTCTTTTCACTTTACCGAAAAAAATATATTCAATTCCGTTTTTAAGTGAGTTTTTTATATAGCTCTGGTTAAACCAGGTAAGGGACAAAAAGGCCGTACCGTCCGAAACCAATGCTTTTATTATTGAGAGATTCCTTCGGGGCTTTGATTCGGTCACTTCAGAAACAAGAGTTGCGCGTACGCCGCATTCATTCCCGTCTTCCATCTCTATTATTGTTTTTAATATTGTTCTATCCTGATAATCCTTCGGAAAATAATTAAGGGCGTCATTAACCGTACGAATGCCAAGCTTTGATAAAAGCTTGGCTCTCGCTTCCCCAACACCTTTCACATACTTTATGGGTTTTTCGAATACATTATCCTGAGGCATGTCATGTCCACCCAAATATTTATCAATTATTGTAAAATCTTTTTATACTATACCATAAAACCATGTGTACCGTACAGTATACCGTTTTTCCCATGACATCGCCGATCCCTGCCAATGTGATAAGCCTTGCACCTGCGGCGGTCACTCTCTGAAACGGTCGGCTTATCTTGTCGAGAATCTTGCACCCACCTATTAATGTTAACTTCTCACATTACACCTCTCGCATCGCACCTCTCACTTCTCATATCTCACTTCTCACTTTGTAAGCCTCATGGCGTTAAAAATTGCCAATAACGCGACTCCCACATCGGCAAAAACTGCCTCCCAAAGATTTGCGATACCGCCTGCTCCCATTACCAACACAACAATTTTCACTGCCATGGCTAAGGCTATGTTCTGGTAGACAACAGTCTTTGTCTTTCTGGAAATTCGTACGGCTTCGGGAATCTTACCCGGTTCATCGGTCATCATAACGATATCTGCCGCTTCTATAGCGGCATCTGAGCCGGTGCCCCCCATAGCAATTCCAATGTCGGCTCTTGCTATAACCGGTGAATCATTTATGCCGTCTCCTACAAAGGCAATGGTTCCGGATTTTTTCCGTTCGTCAATAATTTTCTCAAGCCGTTCCACTTTCTCATAAGGCAGCAGCTCGGAATATACTGTCTTGATACGAAGTTTTTCAGCGGCGGAAGCTGCGGCTTCCCTTATATCTCCGGTCAGCATGATAATATCGTCGACACCAAGACTGTTAAGCTCCCTGACAGCCCTTGCACCATCCTCTTTGACCGTGTCTTCAAGGACCACATATCCGGCATACTTTCCGTCAACGGCAATATACATAAGGGTTCCGGCGCTTTCAGCTTCTTTTATCTCAACATTGAACTTGTCAAAAATCGAACGATTCCCCAAAAGCACTGTTTTCCCCGATACCTTTGCTGCAACGCCCATACCGGCATGCTCGGCATACTCAAATACCTGGCTTTTATCAGGTTCGTTCCCATACTTATTCAAAATTGATAAGGCCAGAGGATGGGTTGAGAAAGCCTCGGCATGTGCGGCGAAATAAATAAGCTCCTCTTTTGTGAACCCGTCTTCGTTATTTATTTCAGTTACTTCAAAGGAACCGTCGGTCAATGTGCCTGTTTTGTCAAATACAACGGTTCTGACCTTTGCAAGCGCCTCGAGATAGTTTCCGCCCTTAACCAGAATCCCTCTTTTTGATGCCGCCCCTATACCGCCGAAGAAACCCAGAGGAATAGAGATAACAAGAGCGCACGGACAGGATACAACCAGGAATACCAAAGCACGATAAAGCCATTCGTTAAAACTCTGATTAAAAAGTATTGGCGGCACTGTTGCCAATAAGGCCGCAAAACCTACCACAGCCGGGGTATAAACAGCCGCGAACCGCGTAATAAACCGCTCTGTTACCGCTTTTTTTTGTGAGGCATGCTCAACCATGGATAGTATCCGGCTGACCGTTGAATTCTCAAACAGCTTTGTAACTTGCACCGTCAATACTCCGGATTGGTTGATGCTGCCCGATAATATCTCATTGCCCGCGCTTACTTCCCTTGGCAGGGACTCTCCCGTTAAAGCCGAAGTATCAAGAGCAGAAGACCCCTCAATTACTATACCGTCCAGGGGTACTCTTTCACCCGGTCGGACTATTATTAAATCTCCTTCCCTGACATCGGACGGATCAACTCTTTCATAGCCCTCAGGCGTTTTTATATTCGCAAAGTCAGGTTTTATGGCAATAAGACTTTTAATAGCCCTTTTGGAATGGTCAACCGCATAGTCCTGAAACATTTCGCCTATTTGATAAAACATCATAACAGCCGCAGCCTCAGGATATTCTCCTATAATGAACGCGCCTATCGACGCAATCGACATTAAAAAGTTCTCGTCAAATACTTTGCCCTTTAAAATATTTTTGACCGATTTAATAAGTACATTATAGCCATAGACAATGTAAGTTGTAATAAAGAGCACAAGCTTTATTACAGTCTCTTTGACAAGGAAAAGCCCTG
The DNA here is from genome assembly GCA_050945655.1 of Acetivibrionales bacterium. Lineage (GTDB taxonomy): Bacteria > Bacillota > Clostridia > DSM-8532 > DSM-8532 > DTU059. Next base: position 6,020 of record JBMNTI010000094.1, read on the forward strand.
CAAAATAAGCGACTGCCGCAAATATATATATATACGGCGGCAGTGCCGGTGAATTATGGTTATATCCGTCACTGGTATGATCATCATCATTATCATCGTTTTTCTGCACCAGCTTTAAGCCTGTTTCTATGCTATCCATCACTTCTTGAATCCGTTTTTCTATTTGTGCCGGAGCTTTACCCTCGGTCAACTCTACCGAAAGCTTTGAAAGGGTGAAATTAAGGTTTGCATCCTTTACACCTTCAAGCTTTTTGATTCCTGCTTCAATTTTCCCCGCACAGTTGACACAGCTTATGCCTGTAAGTTCATAGTCCCTCTTGATTGTCATATTCTCGCACCTTCTTCATCCTTCCAATATGTGTTCCATTCCCATTTCGAAAATTTTCTTAATGTGACTGTCCTCCAAGGAATAATATACGGTCTTTCCCGACTTCCTGTAACGCACAAGCCTTGACGACTTCAGCACCCTGAGCTGGTGGGAAATAGCCGATTGGGTCATATTCAGAAGATAAGCAATATCGCACACGCACATCTCCGACTCAAAAAGAGCCCAAATAATCTTTATTCTGGTCGAATCGCCAAACACTTTGAACAGCTCGGCCAAATCATAAAGATTATCCTCTTCCGGCATGTTTTCTCTTACCTTTTTTACTATGTCATCGTGAATAATCAATTGGCCGCAGGTAACTGCTTGCTTCCTTTTCTTTTCCATGCTCATTTGAGTTCCTCCCCGATTATCCTCTTTCTGAGGCTATTGCAGCCTTATATTCAAAGACCTCTTTCAAATTGCTCGTATAAACAAATTAATATATGAACAATTGTTCATATATTAATTATAAAACGCAGACTATAAATTTGCAACAGAAATTTTTCTATAATAGCATAAATAAAATGCCCGCTCTTATGAACTTACCCCAAAAGGTTAGGCAAAAGGCAGGCATAGGGTTTCACAACCAACGTTGCAAGACCGGCAAATCCGTATTATTTTACTTATGCCCGTGATCAACATTTCTGATCTGAGCCCGTTTTATTTTACCGCTGATTGTCTTGGGAAGCTCATCAACGAATTCGATGATACGGGGGTATTTATATGGAGCGGTAATGTTCTTCACAAACATCTGAATCTCATGTCTTAACTCATCAGAAGGAGAATAGTTCTTTCCCAGAACGACGGTTGCCTTAACAACTGTCCCTCTTATGGGATCCGGGGCGCCTGTTACGGCACATTCCACAACTGCAGGATGTTCAATTAATGCGCTTTCTACCTCAAAAGGACTTATACGGTAACCTGAGGCCTTAATAACATCATCATTTCTTCCCACAAACCAGAATTGTCCGTGTTCATCCCTGTAAACAATATCACCGGTATGATATGTATTATCATGCCAAACCTTTTTTGTAGCCTCCTCGTTGCGGTAGTAACCTGAAAAAAGACCTACCGGCTTATTTGTGTCCGCATCCCTTACAACCAGCTCACCTTCAACACCATCGGGGACCGATTTTCCTTCTTCGTCCACAATATCGATATGGTATATTGGGTTGGGCTTTCCCATAGCGCCCGGGTCAACGTCCATCCATTCATAGTTTGCAACCATAACAGTGGATTCGGACTGGCCAAAGCCGTTAAGTATCTTTAGCCCGGTAGCCTTCTCAAAGGTATAGAACACCTGAGGATTTAAAGGTTCCCCTGCGGTGGAGCAGTGTACCAGAGAAGATAAATCATATTTGGAAAGATCCTGTTGAATCAGGAACCGGTAGATTGTCGGAGGGGCGCAGAATGTCGCAAGTTTATACTTTTCAATAATCTTAAGCAGCTTGTCGGCGTCAAAGCGCTCCATGTCATAAACAAACTGCACTGCACCGCAAATCCACTGTCCATAGAGCTTTCCCCATCCGAACTTGGCCCAGCCTGATTCGGCAACTGTAAGGTGAAGCCCGTTCTCTATTACTCTGTGCCAATATTTTGCCGTAACGATATGTCCTAAGGGATAAGTAAAGTCATGGCATGCCATTTTAGGCATGCTGGTGGTACCCGAAGTAAAGTAAATAAGCATAAGGTCGGAATTATTTGTTGTTTCGCTTCCTGAGGGTTTTTCCCAATCATGCGAAACGTTTTTTATTTCCTCGTCGTAATTAAGCCACCCTTCACGGGCTCCGCCAATCAATACCGTGCTTTCAAGAGTTTCCGACTCACCGCGTGATTTATCGACACTATCAATAACTTCAGACCAGTTGTATGCCACTATCATTTTTACACCGGCGGCATTGTTTCTATAAATTATGTCCTTCTCTTTAAGCTGATTGGTCGACGGTATATATACGGCACCGATTTTGCATAGAGCAAAACAGAAAAAATAGAATTCATAGCGCCGCCTTAGTATGAGCATTACTTTGTCGCCCTTTTTGATTCCATTGTTCTTTAAAAAATTAGCAGTTTTATCAGACCAGAATTTTAAATCCTTAAAGGTGAAGCTCTTTTCTTCACCCGCATCATCACACCAGACCAAAGCCAGCTTTTCAGGCTCCAGCCGGGCATATTCATCGATAATATCATAGGCAAAATTAAAAGATTCGGGAACATTAATTTTTAAATTTTGCGCAAAGTCCTCATAGCTTGTAAATGTTTCTCTGTCTAAGTAGCGATATGCAAGATTCATTTAATATATCCTCCTAAAGTAGAATCACCGTTAAAAATTTAGCTTCTTTTTCGTCCAACGGAAGCATTTTATGAAGTATCAATGAGTTAAAATACAGGGAATCGCCGGGTTCCAAAATATATTCATCCTTACCCACAATAACCTTCATGCGCCCTTCCAGGCAGTAGTTGAACTCCTGCCCTTTATGGGAGACAAGGTCAGGGGTTTTGCCAGGTTTAAGTGTTACCAAAAGAGGTTCAATCTTTCTTTTTGCATATTTATAAGCAAGGCTCTGAAACTCATACTGGTCGTAGCGCTCAACCCTTAAGCCCTCCCCCTTCTTAACCAGGCACACATCACGAAGCTTTGGTGATACTCCTGTCAGAATCTCTGTCATATCAACATCGAAATAATTTGATATTTCATTTAAAAGGCTTACCGGAATATCGTCTTCACCATTTTCATACTGTTCATAAAGCTCGGGGCTGACGTTAAAAGCTTTAGCCACTTCCTCAACAGAGAGTCCCGATAATAGTCTTAATCCCTTTACTCTGGCTGCAATATCTTTATTCTTCTCGCTCATATTGCTATTCCCCTTTCAGATATCTATTCGCAAAATTCTCTTAATCTTTCGATGTCCAAAATCCTCATGGCCGACATATGAAAGTCTATAATCCCTTCATCCCGCATTCTTGATAATTCCCGGGACATAGACGGCCTTGAAACATTCAAAAAGTCAGCCAACTGCTGGCGATTCATAGGCAGTGTGAAGATTGTTGTCTTGCTCCTCCGGTATTGTTCATAAATATATGTGCTTAATTTTGACCTCATGGTTTTTATTGAGACATACTCCAGCTTCTTGCTCAGCATAAGAGCCCTTTCCGCTATTACCCCTAGCATATTGTTTACCAATAAGTTGTGCCATTTGCATGCATTTTTGCAATGTTCAATTATTTTATTTTTGGGAATAAAACACACAGTAAGCGGAGTGATGGCCTGAACCAGGGCAGGCCACTCATTTTGGCTTGCGAACACCGCAATCTCCCCGAACATTTCACCCATACCGATATTTTTAATCAGAATCCGGTTTCCCGAAATGCTCTCCTTAAAAATTGAGGCTTCACCTTCAAGGACAACCCCAAGACTATCAAGAGCATCTCCGTTCCGCACGGCGAAAGTATTTTTAGGAAAAGCTTGATAAACAGGTTTAAGGCAATCTAATAGCGCCTTTATTTCATCCTTATTTATATTTCTAAACAGCTCACATTTCTGCAAAGCCGGCAAATAATTCTCGTTCATTGTTGCCTCCTTAATGAGGCTATTATATCATAAGTCCAGCAATTTTAATTCATTGCAATGTACCGTCGTGGAAGCCACTAACAAAGTGAGAATGCACGATCCTGGGTTTAAACGCTTCTATAATTTAAAGTACAGCCAAACCCCTAAGACGCCCCATAAAAGAGCACTTGCACTAAATGCCAGAAAATTTATCCGGCTTGTTTATGCTCTGCTGCATGACAACCGGCTATATACCCCGCCAAAGGGAGAGTAATTTCCAGTTGGCGTTCCACTTCCTACCATAATTTTCAATTATGTTTCGGTAGGTTTATTGGGGAGTCCTCCTTTTGTCCTTTTTTGCCCTAAAACAGGTCTTTACTTAAAGACTTTTTTCCAGTTGGCTATTGACATTTAATCGCTGGACTTTACCCGAATATCCGTAGGGAGGAAGACTGTCGTTGTTTCCGGCGAAGGAGTATAACTGGAAAAAGGATATTAAGATAATTATGATACTAGGGTCAAAAGCCCCTATAGCACCTTGAAAAATTCATATATTTTGTAGTAAACATAAGTGTTTCAGCCATGTCTGGTGTATAATAGAGATAGCTTACGAAAGAAGGTATTCTCTAT
>JBMNTI010000095.1:0-10242 GCA_050945655.1 Acetivibrionales bacterium
AAATTCTTGGAGATGTGAAAAAATGAGTTATTACACTACAACTTTTTGACAAAAATGAAAAGCCCAAAATCGTTTAAACATAAGCGGTTAAGGGCTTTTCTTCACTCATTTTGCTGCCAAACTCATGTTGACAGATTTCAATACTACATTATCACGAATCAAAGAAAATATCAAAGCTATTGATTTGCCATAAGAGATTCACAATCCTGCTCCGCTTCACACATGACATCGCTGGCGGTTCCTACCAATGTTTAACGTGGTAAGGCGGGTGTAAGATTTTCACTTCGCCAGACTGTGCATGCAGGTTATAATATTTGATTATGCAATAGTAAATAAGCGGCGAGGTTGCTGCGATTTAAAGCGAAGCATGGATTGCGTAACGAGCGCGACTGGAAACCGGATGTTGGAGATGGAGCGCTAAATCGCAGAAGATCCTTCGCTGACGCTCAGGATGACAAATGTCAGATATAGCCGCTAAACTTGCATAGATTTAGTGCTATTGATAGTTTTCACCCAGGCTGTCGCTGGCGGTTCCTTCCAATGATAATTAATTATTTTACGATTAACGTTATTAAAGCGGGTGCAAGATTTGCCATATATATCAAGATACCTGTCCTGTCAATCACTCGAAGGGGCAGGGGAAATGGCCGTTAGAGGCAGCCTCATAGGCATTGGAATAGTAAACAATGCTATCCGAATCAAAGGCTGAGTCTGTGAGTATTGTATTTTGAAAGTACTCGCAATCGGTACGGCAATAGTACAAAATACCCTGGTATATATAACCTGTTATCGGCACCGTTCTTATTACCCTTGCTCCGCCCAGCGCATAGTGCTTATATTTATTGCCTGAAATAACCGGAAACCCTTGTGCAAATACTATAATACCCTCATCTGTAAGGGCTCTTTTCCAGTCTGCATCATTTATTGACGGAAATTCAAGCTTTGCAGAGATGCTTCTACCCGATGTCCATTGATTGTGATAATCCATGTATGCTGCGATTTTCTCCTGAACAGAATTTTTAACAGCCGATATGCGTAAATCTTTGAAGAATTGATCATCCTTAAAGAAAGAAATGATATCTTCAAACTCTGTATACTCACCCTGATAGACAACCTGATTGGCAATATCAAAAATATACACGTCGTCTTTTAAAGTATAACGAATGCTGTACGTGCCGGAAATAGTGTCCCCCAGATAATGCTGAGCAGGAAACCAGATATGCCTGATCTCATTTCGGCCGGATACGTTTTTATATTCATCAAGAGCATAAATGTAGAACCCTTCACTCTCCAAAAAAACCAGGATAGGCACACAAGCATCTACCCGTGCCATACCCGAGGGATTACCCTTGACATTGAAGGCATGGTATAACGAATCAAAAAAAGCTTCGGCTGCAATCAACCTGGCATTAGAAATGTCCACATCGCCTGTATATGTAAGACCCGACCCTTTGTTTGAAAGAATGAATGCCGCGTCTTGTACAGCATTATCAATAATATTGTCATAATAATATCTAAGTCTGAGATCCTGCGAGGCAGCCTCGGATTGCTGACCGCTGATAAATATAAAAGGTGAGATTATGATTACAAATATAATTGCAAAACTAGTAAGTTTCATTTCTCACCATCCCTCCCGAGCGCACAAAAATATCGGGGTTTTGGGTATCTCTGAACAACATCATGTCACGGAGCGCTGTTGCCATTGTTTTACCGGTATTTTTGACCTCGACAAAAAAGAGATCCCCCATACTCATATTATAACGCCGTGCTTTATCCAGCTGCGAAAGTGTGGAATTGTCCGGATACAAAACCCCTAAGATTTCGTATTCGCCATAGTTTACATGAGTTATCTCATATTCTCCCGTAAAAGTTAATGCCCCGCTTTCCTGCTCATATACCGGGATCACCGATCTTTTTATATGGGACATTTTAATACTATAGATGTTTCCTGTAGATTCAATACGATTTATAAATTCAGAATACATGGCCGGTGTTATGTATCCTGTGTCTCTGCAAGCATCCACAAATCTATTGCACTCTGTCAATACAATATTATAGGCAACATCATCCTGCCTATCTAAAACAGTCATCAAAGGAAACAAGAACATCAAGACAGCGCACAACATGAAGGCCAGTATCTTCCAGAATGTTTTATCCATGCTCTACTCCTCGTCTATTGCAGGGTGTAATGAATTCCTATTATGTTGCCGGAAGTATCTTTTTCGAGTTTGACTACATAGAATGAAGCCTCATTTATTTCCGATACTTCCATATAATTGGCATTTTTTCCTGAAACCCATATCTCTGCGGCTTTCAGATGCGTAGATAATGCTGATCCTGAGTACAGATCAAAAACATCTTCTCTGTCCTGACTTTTTTTTGCATTTATAACCTGGTGTATAACTTCCGCACCTGCTATTGGAAAATCCTCATTACCTTCCGAGATGGTGACTGTTTTGTCCTCACTCATTACTTTATTATTCTTTTCAATATACTCCTGGTACAGGTTGTAGTTAGAAAAGAAAAATGTAAAAGCCATCACTAACAGAAGAACACCTGTCCCAATGTATAAGATTTTTTCAATATTGCTGTTCATAAATCAATCCTTTTGAGCAAAGAGTACGCCACGAATTTTTAAATTATCATCGTAAACCAAGTGGGATATAAATTTACCGGAAGGGTTGATATATCTGGATGTCAAATTGGGGTTTTCGCAATCTCTTCTGTCGGCATCCATGACGGTCTTGCTTACGCTAGTAAGAAGCTCGCCGCCGCTAACCGATAATATAACACATTTGTTTTCTGCTTTTAATGTACCTGACGTTCTGGATATATATTGAGTATAGTTTGAACGATCCAGCCCGGCGCCGGAAGTAAGGTTTATATTTATCGGGTTACCACTGTTTGAGCCTAAAGTTGCCACAAAAACAATTATTTCTCCGCTTCTGCCCGAAAAAGTACCCAGGGCTGAGAGAACATCATTCCCTTTTACCTCCTTTCCGTCGTATATCCTGAATTCTTCCTCTGCAATTGTTTGAGAAAGATCTCCGATACGGGTAGTGGCCACTGTGCTCACTTCTTTCATTCCTCCGAATATACTTAGTCCCAGGGTTACCACTGCAATAAAAAGAAGAATTGAAACTCCCAACCAAAGTGCTTTAGATAAATTTCCCTCCATAAATTCTCCTCCTGTTACTGTTTTTCAAATTACTATGTTCATAGCCGATCCCATTGGCAGGCTTTTTCTGTTTAAGCTCTTCCAATGGTCTTTCAGGTTCCATTTTTTCATATTTAGTTAATAGAATTATTAATGACCGCATTTACATATGTAATAATTGCTTGTAAAAAGCAGAAATACTATTCATTCCCGCCACAAGCATGGGTACTATCAAATATAGTATGATCAATGCATAGACAGGCAAAAATCCTATCATGTTACCAAGGTTCTTCTTTTTTTCCACAATTCTTTCATTGGTTTCCTTTCTGGTCTCACGATTAAAAGACATTTCGTCTTCAAGCTCCTCGAAGGCCTTTGCCACCTCCAAATCTGAACTTGCCAGCTGAAGATTATCTATTATAGAGAGAAACGGCAAAAATCCAACCTCCGATTTGAGCTGCTCCAGCGCCTCATATGGCCCTGAGCTAAAATTTAAGATGCATTTTTGCAAAGGCTCTTTAAATTGGATCGAAAAAGCTTCCATCCATTCGAGGATTTCCTGAACATGTACCCTGTTCATATGCATAAGCATTAGAATAATCGTCTGAAACTGGGATACCTCATCCTCCATATCTATTTTTCTTGCCCGTGCCATAATGTGAAGGCCTATTACAGGAACCCAGTATCCCACAATAAACAGCAGCAGACAAATGATTAGCTGCCACCACCAAAATATATTATTGGATAACTTCTTGATCTTTTTATTTATTCTTTCATGAGCTATCGCGGTTTCCTGCTTGTCCAGCTGTCCGTTTTGGTTAAGCTCTTCCAAAACCGCATCCTCACTCAAATTGTCATCCAGGCTTAAAATAATGCTGCGATCATAATCTGCAATATTTTTAAGCTTTTCATGTTCCTCTTCCGAGAGTTGCCCTCCCAGATAACCCTCAGGCATCTGCGGCAGATAAAGGATCGAAAATCTGCTGTACGCATTAAGCCCTATGAACATGCAAACTCCAAGAACAAACCCCAGAAATCCGACCAAAAGCCTCCTGACATAAAGAGTATAAATATTAACAGGCGCCATTGCACTCTTAATAAGCTCATTCAAATTATGTGACTGTTTTGTGTATTCTCTGGGCACCAGTCTATCTACTACTTGATACAAAAATTTATCGTATAACCGCTCCTCCAGCGACTTTTTGACATACCCTAAACTTATGTGGCTGTCAAAGCTCTGAAGCCTTCTTAGGATTATATAAGAAATAATTGATGTCAGTATGGTGGTTATACCCAGCACAATACCTAATTTGCCCGAATAAAACGATTCCATAGGGGCAAAACTTTCGGATGCCCAGTTTCTGAGAGGCTTTAGAAAAAACAGAGGTAATAAGGATATTGTAGAAAGACTTCTTAATGCATATTTCAGCTTTTCGCGCTTATATAGTTCGGCCTTGATCTCCCGGCCAAGATAAGTGATGCACCGAATAAATACCGAACCGTCTTTTACAATCGTATCCCCATATTCCTTTGTTATGTAAATAATACCGGCAAGCATTTTAAAATACTTATTCGGGGCCGTTTCATAGTACTTTGCAAGCTCGTCTTCCACATCCCGCGAAGATAGAATATCATTTATCCGTTCAGCCTGGGTATATACTTCATAAGTTCCTTCGTTGTTTAACAGGTTGCAGGCCTCCATATTGGCATCTTCGACAGATTTTTGCTCATAATATTTATGCCGCAACAGCTCCAGGTATTTTATCTGCTGCCGTAACAGCTTATTTTGAAGGTTGTTGATAAAGAGCTCGATAATCGTATCAGCAATAAAGGATAAAAGAACCGCAAATAATACCATGACCAGCAAGTCCTTTGTCAATGCCCAGAATATGACCACCAAGGATATATAGGCAGTTGCCGATGTGATCAGAAGGATAACCGTTGTTTTCCGGATGTTGCTTTCATCGGTCACGGTATATATCTCAAGCCTTTTTCTTATATTTATTAAAAGCGTATTCAAAAACGGAATTCTGCTAATCGCACGATACAGGGAAATAAAAAATGCTAAAGCCTTTTCTCCTTCCTGTCTTAAGCTCCTCCCTGAATTTTTCTGTTTCCTGGTATATAGTATGTTTATTGTTATTAATAATAAGGCGAGAAAAAGGCAAGCTCCTCCGATAATCCCGTATATCTTCAAACACTCACCTCCTTAAGCAGGCTTAAATGTTTATATACAAACGCATCAAATTCCTGTGCATCTTTCTTTGTCATGGCATTTTTCATTTTTTCTGCTCTTTTTTTTGTGATAGGATTGACCGCCACATATTTTCCGTTTTTATACTCAATAATGTTACGGCACTCAAAGATTCTTTTATCAGTCATCTTTCTATAGTATTCCGCAGTTGTATCCATAAAGGAAGCCGATTTTTCCCTCAGATCTTTTTTACCGGCATAACCTTGCGGCAGCGGCGGGTCGGGAAGTTCCACAATTTCCGTAATCCTTTCTATATATCTTTTGCCTCCATAATCCTTTGCCAGATGTATATCAAAGTCCAATACCGACACTACCTGCTGCTCGGCAATTTTTTCATTACTGAACATTTCACATTTTAACAGGGAGTTTCTGAGTGAATGAACCAAATCTCTGGTAGTCTTGGCATGATGGGTGAAAAGAGTAAACAATGATGCGACTTGAGACATTTGTATCATCCATGCCGCAACCGGGTCTGTAGCTACCTCTCCCAGAATATTTACGCTTCCGTCGGTCTTTTTCTGAATATCCAAGCCCATTTGACCTGAAATTGTTTCAGTTTCCCTGAAGGATAATATATTTCTTCCCGGGTATAGCTTTCTAAGATTGAGTTCAAAGGCCATTTCCTGAATACGCAGGGTCAACGTGGCATAAATATGCTCGATCATAGCCATAAGCATTGTGGTTTTTCCGCTTCCCTGCTGTCCGGTTACAGCAGTAATCATCCCGCCCTTTACCATATATTTGATAAGATTAATGGGCAGAAAAGCGTTTTCATCCCGAATAAGCATCTCCAAAGTCAAATTTTTTATATAAAATTTCCTTACAAAAAATGCCCAGGATTCGGAAAATGGAGGCCTTACAACCAGAATACGGCTTCCGTCCTTCATCTCATTGACTCTGTAGCCTGTAGATTCTGAAAGCTGTCCCCCCCGATTATAGCGATATATAATCTGACAGACTCTTTTAAGCTCACTTTCGGTATCAAAGCCTAAAAATTCAAATTTAATAGATTTGCCCTTATAAAAGATCCAAATGCTTTCATAATTTCTTTGGTACCGGACAGGCCCGCGCAATTGGTCATAATAGTCGGTAAATTCGGAAAAATCACCGGTTACACCGGATACTCCGGCAGATACTCCGTCAATATTCATATCCCTTATTTCATCTATAACGCCCAGCCCTTTATATTGCTCGTATACCGCCTGGGTAATAATCTCAAGCTTGTCCTCCCTGGAAGGTATCAAGCCCATTTTGTCATAAATATCATCGATTTCCCGCTTGGACACATAGTAGCAAAACTCCCCGGTTTCCGCTTTTTTTAGTTTATCCAGCTCAAATGTCTCAATTAAATAGGAAAGAGCTTTATATCCATGGTCTTTCTTTAACATATAGAGTAATATTGCAAATTTATCCTTTGTTGAAAGAAGATAAGGGTTATTGAAAGGTATAACCGAGTTAATTTTTTCATCGGGTATATAGGCGTGCAATATATCATATATGAAAGCTTTCACAAACTGCTTATCTACAATTGAGCCATGCATGCATACTTTTAAAGCTTTCTTCAACTCTGCCCTTTTATTTGTCTGTTTTTTAAACTCTATCTCATTTAAGCCAAGCTCATATAAATTTGTTCTGGTTATCTCATTTATCGAATTCTTGACGTGCTCAATAAGGGCTGGAATCGTATACTTCTGGGAGTCTTCCCCATCATCTGCCTCTCTATGATATTTTTTAGAGACAAAGAAAAAATACAGGGCAATACCAAGTCCTATTAATATTAAAATAATAATCAGGAGGTTAATCATTACCGACAACGTTTTTGCACCCCTCAATAATATAATCACACATTTTATTCAATGAGTCGATTATCTGTTTATCTTCACCTTGCTTTGTGTTTTGGTTAAAGGCGACATATTCATACACCCTTCCTGTGTTAAGGGCATCCAGTAAGCGAGAACTATTTGGAATTTCAAATATGGATTCTTTTTTTATACCATACCTTCTGGCAATATTTCCGGTTGTCATGCCGCTGTTCTTTTCATATCGTGATAAAACATAGATCGCCCGCTTCCATCTGAAGAATTCATATTCATTAAGAAGGGCCGTAAAATCTTCCAGCAAAAAGCTATTCTGATTTATGCAAAAAACTATAACGTCTGAACTTTGCAGTATCTTAAGGCTATTATTCTCTTTCAGACCACTATGGACATCAATAATAACCAGATCGTAGAAATCTTTAGCGTAGCTTAGTATTCTTAAAAACAGCTCCTGATCCTCCGGCGCCATTTTCTGTTTTTTTTCGGTTCCTACAAGTAAATCCATTCGATGATTTTTTAGTATAGAATATGTATAATCTGTAATCATCTCCGATTTGAGCCTTCCGTTTTTCATAAGTCTTAACAGCGCATCAATGCCCTGATTGCTGAGGCTTCGCATATGATGCCCACTTTGTCTTGATTCCTTATAAAGATAGCCCTCCAAAGCGCTTCTTTCTATATGATTATGGGCAATCAGGGTTTTTAAGGCTGTTTTTTGCGCTATTGCGGAAGCTACGGCTACTATTGTGGTGCTGACAGCCCCCTGTCCATGCATATTTGACCAAAATGAAATCTGCATTTTATTTCATCCTTTCAGCCTTTTTAATTATTGCTTTTGCTTCTTTTGTATCCATAGAAAAAATATTTTGAATTATCGTTCTAAGCGCCGTTCTGAAAGGTACGGACAGTTTTTTAACCGATAAGTTGTTTGAGTACTGGCTTTCTATCATTGCCGTGTGATTCTTCTCTTCAAAGTATATTTCTGAAACGCCTGTAATCTCGGTAAAGCTTGGCAAACTACGTTCCCAGAAACAATCCAGATATCTTTTTCCTATTTTGCAGTATTCCATAATATTAAGATATATAATAAAAACTTTTATGGATGGCTTAAACCAGGTATACTCGCCGGCTAATTTTACACAGCTTTCAAGTCTGTTTCTGGTTGTCTCGCTGATAGCAACAACCTTAAAACCCTTCGGTATGTCAATGAATTCTTCAGCATCAATAAAATTGCTGGCTTCTGCCGAAAGCTTCAACAGGGGGTCGCCTCCATCTTTTATATGGATTATCTCAATTCCGCAATATTCATAAGTCTCATCTATATCGTCAAAAGAATAAGGTTGCTTAGATATTATTCTTACTTTTGTATGACCTGATGCGATTTTTGCCAGGCATAGCATCAAGAATCGCTTTTCTTCCGTACTATCGCCTAAAAACGCTATATTCATTTACGGCCTCCTAATAAATATTTTCTAATTCTTTTTCTCCTTCCGGTTTAGTATCATTTTTAGTATCATTTTTAGTATCATTTTTAGTATCATTGGGCGCAAGAAGATCAGGTGAAATCTCAGTTTTGTTTTCACCGTATACTTTATTTCTGCCGGTATACTGATAGTCTTCGTTAATACTGTTCTCGAATTGCTCACGATTCCGAATTTCCAGTTCTGTTACGGCTTTGTTTACAATATTGGGATTTTCCAGAATCAGCTTTTGAACTTCAGGATTGGCCGGATACGTTTTGATTGCCTCATCCTGGATATCCGGCGCAATATAGGGCACCGCATACAGCATTGTTCCTTCCACAAGGCTTGCATCAACAATCGCGCTGGCCATCCTCAGAATCTCTTCCTCTCCGGCATGGAACCATACTATGCTTTTATTGCCGTCCTCCGGCTTTTGCAAATCAGTAACCTGTTTTTTGGATAGGACAATGTAATCCAATCCGTTAGGAAACATGATCCTGATATCGATGAATTCCGACTTTTGCAGCTTCATAGGAAGATTCAACACCGTATATTCCACCAGCCGCATGTCGTCGGGATAATCCTGTTCTGCATATAAAAGGGATTGGGTCAGCACGGTATTGGACGTAATACTGCATCTTATTACCTTGCCCACCGCCGAAGACGGATCTGTGACCGCGTCTGACGGAAAAAGGTTTGTACTTATTTCCGACGGAACAATATCTTTATCGTTTAAAACCTCTCCTGCCTTTTTATCGGTTATGATGGTATATACCAGTTTGGTTGGATTGTTTTTCTTATACTCTTCTACGGCAAGTTGGCTTATTTGTACTTTTTCCTGCTCAGTCAATGTTTTTATTTTATTTAAATATCTGAAATATACCATGCTCCCTATAAGCAAAGAAAGGATAATCCCGGCTAAAAAGCCTATTAGAATCCTATAACGCTGTGGTCTGAAAATCACTTTTTCTCCTCCTTTTACACTATGATCTCCCAACTGTTCTGTATATCTCTCTCAACATAGTTCCTATGCTTTTATTCTCTTCCGCGCTTAAATAATAGGGGTTCATAATCGAAGAATAAAATATCGGTTTGTGCCTGCTCAATTTTTTTCTTAGCTTCTGCCGGTCAAAATTCTGTGTAACTCTGGACACATAGATCCACTCGTTTTTTGTCGATGATTTGATGCTCTTGCTGCATTCACTTAAAATTGAGTATTTCCAAGGCGTGCATGGGCACACAACTAGCCTGATATCGGCATGGTTTAATGCATTTATTTTTCTCTCGGTATTAAGGTGACCAATATCCAGTATAATTACATCGACACCTTTCCTGGAAACCCCTCCGAAGTCCGGAGCATTACTGTAAAAGGTCATGTCTTTTGTCTCAAAACGTTTCTCACTTTGAATCCTGACCTCTCCAATTTCATCCAGGTACTCTCGCAGCCTGTTAAAATCCCCGCTGGAATTCAGTTCAACCAATACCGGATTAATTTTATTGCATGCCAGGTATTTCCCCAGTGCCAGGCATAATGTGGTCACACCGCTGGCC
>JBMNTI010000096.1:0-9966 GCA_050945655.1 Acetivibrionales bacterium
AACGCTGATGCAATTGTCAGTGCGGCATTGTCTGTGCTGAAGAAGAAGGCAAAGTAAAACAAGGTTGTTAAAAGATAAGATTAACCTGTGTTATATATAAAGAACGGTTTAAAAGGCGACTAGAGATAGTCGCTTGTTTTTTTGTATTACAGGCATGTTATGCATCAAGGGTGAAAACCCCATGATTATTGTATTAATCCGGTCTAGTCAGATAATTGTTTAAAAATTAGCAAATATACACATGATAAACGTTTGACATAAAATAAAGCTTACTATATAATTTATTTATAACATTTTACATTATAAAGTAAGAGGTAATAAATATGCGAATTAAAAACCAAGTTATGCTAATAACTTATGCTGACAGTCTGGGCAAAGATTTAAACGAAATGCTGGAGATATTAAACAAACACTTTTCAGAGGCGATCGGGGGAGTACATTTGTTACCCTTCTATCCTTCATCAGCCGATAGAGGATTTGCACCAATGACCTATCAAGAAGTTGACCCTGCCTTCGGAAATTGGGATGAAATCAGAAAAATAAGCGAAAAGTATTACTTAATGGTTGATTTTATGATCAACCATATCTCAAAAAGTTCAAATTATTATAAAGACTTTATCTTAAAAAAAGATAATTCTCCCTATGCAAATTTATTCCTCCGATATAAAGATTTTTGGCCTGACGGTGAACCTACGCCTCAGGACATTGAACTCATATATAAAAGAAAACCTCGTGCACCTTATGTAGAAGCACAATTCAGTGATAATACCACAGAAAAAATTTGGTGTACTTTTGATGAAGAACAGATTGATTTGAATCCTCAAACAAGTGTGACCAAGCAGTTCTACAAAGAAAATCTCGAGTTTCTTGCATTGCAGGGGGCATCAATCATCAGATTAGACGCATTTGCCTATGCTATTAAAAAGTTAGGCACGAATTGTTTTTTTGTTGAACCAGAAATATGGGATCTTCTTAATTTTGTGGAAAATATACTTAAACCCTCTGATGTCATAGTATTACCGGAGATACATGAGCATTATACAATACAGCAAAAACTCGCCGCAAAAGGGTATTGGGTTTATGATTTTGCTCTTCCTATGCTTATTTTACATGCATTATACAGTGGTGAAACAAAAAGATTGGCTCATTGGCTGGAAATTTGCCCCCGCAATCAATTTACTACACTTGATACTCATGATGGCATCGGTGTGGTGGATGTTATCGGGCTTTTGAACGACGATGAAATCGAATTTACCAAAGAAACACTTTATACTCGGGGTGCCAATGTAAAAAGAAAGTATAGCTCGACAGAATATAATAACCTGGATATATATCAAATAAATTGTACATATTATTCCGCTTTGGGGGATAATGACGATGCATATTTGTTGGCACGAGCTATTCAGTTTTTTGCACCGGGAATACCTCAGGTATACTATGTTGGTTTGCTTGCAGGTGCAAATGATCTTGAATTACTAGAAAAAACAAAGGTGGGACGGAATATCAATAGGCATTTTTATACAAAGGGAGAAGTTGAGAGCAACCTAGAACGTCCCGTTGTAAAGCGTCTTGTTAAGTTGATGAAATTCAGAAATGAGTGTCAAGCCTTTGACAGGAATATTAAAATTGAGAATTCATTTGGAAAACTGAGAATAGAACGGGAGGGTACAAACGGTGATAAGGCATTGCTAAATGCTGATCTAATAAACTACTCGTTTAAGGTTACCTGGATTCATTCCGATGGACTAGCCGAAGATATAATCATTTAGAGGAATGCCCATTAAAAATCAAAAATCAAGAAAAAAAATATGAAAAATGTATATCAAACGGTTGACATATTTAAATGTTTAGCCTATAATAAAAACAGAAACGCCGGATGGCGTATAACAGGAGGGAATAAAATGAAAAGGACACGTATTTTCACACTAGTTCTTGCAGTATTTCTACTAACAACCATGATAGCGGGTTGCGGTACTACACCTTCGGTACAATCATCTACACCAGCCCCGGATACCTCTGAAAAAAGCTCACCGTCTTCCGAACCGACATCGAGTGAGCCTGTAAAAATTACTTTGATGAACACAAAAGGTGAAATTGCTGCAACTATAGAAGAAGCAGCAAAACAATTCTCTAGCGAAAAGAAAAACATCACTTTGGAAATAGTACCGGTACCTGCAGGTAAATCTCCTTTTGAAGCTCTTTCAGCGATGTACAATTCTGGAAATGCTCCAACCCTTTCCATGATTGACTCGGGTGATATTCCCAGACTTAAGGATAATTTTCTTTCCTTAAATAATGAAAAGTGGATGGCGGACGCTATAGAAGGAACAACAAAGGTAGCAACTATAGACGGCACAACATATGCATTCCCATTCACAATTGAAGGATATGGACTTATTTACAATAAACAGGTTCTTGATAAAGCTTACGGTGGGAATTTCGATCCCTCAACAATAAAAACTAGAACAGCTCTAAAAGAAGCTTTTGACAAGGTAGAAGCCAGTGGCGTTAAGGCAATTACCGTATCTCCTATGGATTGGTCATTAGGAGCCCACATGTTCTCTATAAACTATATTGTTGAAGGTAAAGGCAAACAGGCTTCCTATGACAAACTGTTCGCAGACCTAAAGAGTGGCAATATAGATATTTCAAAGAACGAGTCTTTTAATAACTGGGTAGATACATTTGATTTGCTTAAAGAATATAACGCTGAAAAAGCGGATCCTCTAGCTGCTACATATGAAAAAGGTCCGGAAGCTCTTGGAAAAGGTGAAGTCGGTTTCTGGTTCATGGGTAACTGGGCATGGCCACAAGTTAAGGAATTTGACACCACCGGCGAAAAATTCGGATTTATTCCTTTCCCAATGAGTGATAATGCTTCGGATTACGGAAACGACAGCATAGTATCTTTCCCTTCAAAATTTGTAGCAATTGATAAAACTCAGAATTCGGAAGCACAACAAGCGGCGGCAAAAGAATTCCTCAACTGGATTGTATATGAAAAGAGCGGGCAAGATGCATTGGTTAATAAGATGAACCTTATCCCCGCATTCAGCAATATTACCCTCCCGATAGCAGATCCTCTGGGTAATTCAATAGCTCAATACATGTCAGAAGGGAAGTCTTTGTCAGCAATAGATACTTATACCGTAATGCCCGCAGATCACTGGTCGCAAGTAGGCGCATCACTACAAAAATACTTGAGTGATTATTCAGACAGAGCAACCTTGGCAAAAGAAATTCAGGACTATTGGAAAACAGTTAAATAGAAAAGTAATGCAATTATTATAGGATATAACGGGTAAGTGTAAGCATATCCGTTATATTCTTTCTTAAAAGTCACTTAAGCGGTGTCGGCGGCCAGCCTCCATCGGCATGCGTATATCATAGAAAATGAATTGATTATAAATCATAGAAATTTGCTTAAGGTGGTGCGGTATTATATGAAGCATAACAGCAAAAAAGATAGAATAATAAACTTTCTGTTTTTTTGCGGGCCGACAACATTTGTATTTTTTACTGTCATTATTATTCCTTTTATTTTTGGTATATACCTGACCTTCACTAATTGGGACGGTATATCACAAACCTATTCCTTTGCCGGTTTAGACAATTACATTGCGGTTTTAAAGGACGGTGCATTCTGGAGATCGCTGTTATTAACGCTTCGGTACGTGTTCTACACAGTATTGTTGACAAATATAATAGCATTCTTTCTTGCATACATTCTATCAAACGGAATACGGGGAGACAAAGTACTTCGAGCAGGATTTTTTACACCTAATTTGGTCGGAGGAGTAATTTTAGGTCTCATTTGGAATTTTGTATTTTCAAATATTCTTACATATATCGGCAAAAGCTATGGTATTGATTTTCTTATCTCTTCATGGCTAGGGAACCCAGAAACGGCATTTTGGGCTCTTGTAGTGGTGACGGTTTGGCAGTATGCGGGATATATGATGGTTATATACATAGCGGGATTTATGAACGTTCCCAAGGATGTACTGGAAGCTGCAAGCATTGACGGTGCTAAAGGAATTAGGAGATTCACCAGCATTATACTACCTCTTATGGTTCCTTCATTTATTATTTGTATATTTCTAACATTGCAACGTACTTTTATGGTTTATGATGTCAATGTATCCCTTACTAAGGGTGGCCCATTTAAAAGCACACAGCTTGTATCCATGTATGTTTACGAAAAAGCTTTCTTATCGCAGGAGTATGGTATAGGACAAGCCCAAGCATTCTTGCTGTTTTTGATAATTGCTGTTATAACAGTTACACAGTTATACTTCAGCAAAAAGTTGGAGGTGGAGGCGTAATGAAGAAAAAGAAAATTTTGTTTAACATCGTGAAAGTAGTATTACTTACTATAGCAGCTATATTCTTTATTTCTCCATTTCTAATGGTTGTGTTGAATTCCTTTAAAACAACTAAGGAGTTTTTGGAAAACCCTTTGGCTTTGCCGGCTGTATTTGACTTAACAAATTTTAAAATTGCTTTCGAAAAAATGAGATTCTTAACAGGGTTTACTAATACGTTGATTATTACTTCAATTAGTGTATTATTCATTACTCTTTTCTCTTCCATGCAAGCATATGCACTGGTGAGAAATAAAACAAAATTAAGTAAAATTATTTTTATAATTATGGTTGCATCAATGATTATTCCTTTTCAGGCAATAATGATTCCTTTGGTAAAGGTATATGGTTCCATCGGATTCTTAAACAGTAAGGAATCCCTGATATATATGTATATGGGATTTGGAGCATCTTTGGCCGTGTTTATTTATCATGGTTTTATAAAGAGTATCCCGGTTGAGCTTGAGGAGGCTGCCATGATTGACGGTTGTTCAAGACGTCGAACTTTCTTTAGCGTAGTTTTTCCGCTTTTAAAACCTACCACAATGACTGTTGCGATTTTAGATATTCTGTGGATATGGAACGACTTTTTGCTTCCCAGTTTGGTTTTGATAACTCCTGCACAAAGAACACTCCCTCTTTCTACATACTATTTCTTTGGGACATATACTGTTGACTACGGGCTTTTAATGGCTGGCCTTATGATGACCATATTGCCGGTAGTAATAATATTTATTTTTATGCAGAAGTATATAATTTCAGGGGTTATGCAAGGATCGATCAAATAACATAATGAAAAAGCCAAATATTCTATACTCCTGACAGGTATTAAACTATTTGGTTACTATATCTTTATGGTAATATATTAACAAATAGGTAGTTTAAGATTTTATTAATAACGTATTATGGAGTGATAGTATATGGCTACAATTAAGGATGTCGCAAAGCTTTCGGGAGTTACCGTTACAACGGTATCACGAGTTTTAAACAATCGGGGTTATATAAGCGATAAAACTAGAAAAAAAGTATATGATGCTATGGAGCAGCTTGATTATCAACCAAATGAAATAGCGAGGTCACTTTTGCGTAAGCACTCCAATATAATTGGATTAATTATCCCAAGTGTAAGCCATCCGTTTTTTGGCGAATTGACCGAAAGCATCGAGTCCTTTGCATATGAAAATGGCTTTAAGGTTCTATTATGTAATTCGCACCTTGATAGTTCGAAAGAAAAAGAGTATATCGATATGCTCCGCTCTCACAAAGTTGATGGTATTATCATGGGAAGCCATACGCTGAAGGTAGATGATTATATGAGCCTAAATATGCCGTTGGTTACTATTGATCGTCAGATTTCAAGCAATATACCCTTTATAGCTTCGGATAATTTTCAAGGGGGAAAGCTTGCTACAAAGCATCTAATTGAACTAGGATGCAAAAAAATAGTTCATATTTGCGGAAATCTGAACCTTGACATGTTGGCAAATAAGCGCTACGAAGCTTTTTTGGTTGAGGCTGTGAACCATGGTGTGGAGCATATAACAATACAAACAGAGACTGATGTTTTTAACAATAATCAGTATGAGGACCTGGTGCAGAAGATATTCCGAGATAATCCCGATATCGATGGATTTTTTGTAAGTGGCGATGTTACCGCATTACATGTACTAAAAGCGTGCAAAGATTTTAATAAACGCGTTCCTGAAGATATAAAAATTGTAGGCTATGATGATATCCGACTCGCTTCATTGACAAACCTGTCTACAATACATCAACCTATTGACGAGCTTGGCCAAATGGCCGTTGAATTAATAATAAAACAATTAAATAAAGAAAAAATTTCTTATTCAAATATTCTTCCGGTTTCTCTTGTTGAGCGTTCTACAACATAATATGATTTTTTATCGAGTTTAGGGGGAAGTAAAATGCAAACATTAAAGAAAGGCTTAAAAAGTAAAGAGAATGTTTTTACCGATAAGAAGAAGTCCTTTATTAATTCTATGCAATCATTTAGTAGAGGCATTTTTCGTAATACAAGCATACAATCGAGATTAATAGTATCGTTTTTGTTGCTTTGTACTATACCTCTCGGATTATTGGGATACCTTGCCTATAGCTTGTCCAGTAATGCTGTTGAGAATAAAATAAAATCTTATTCCTCAGATCTTATGAAGAGTACGGCAGATTATGTTGATGTTCAGACAGCGAGAATAATAGATATTAACAATGATATTGTATTATCTTCGTATATTCAAAAAGATTTAACAAATGTTTCACAGGCAAACTCATTTGAAAGAGTTCAGACTACACAATCAATCGAAAAGTATTTAGTCAATATGTATGCTAAAAACAATGACATTTTATGCTCGTTGATTGTCACCGAAGAAAATGAAAGATTAGTATATTCTCAGGATAAACTGGTTTCAGCGCTAGATATTGAAAATATCAAAGAGATGCTGGAGTCTTATGTGAAACAGATGGGTTCGGATACAGTAAGTCTATGTACCAATTGGAAACTGCCTGATAAAAACACAGTCCTTATTACCCGTTATGTGCCTAACATAATGAGGGGAGGAAAAATCGGTATTATTATTACCCTTATTGATGAAAGATATTTTTCCTCCGGTTACAAGGATATTGATTTGGGAGAGGGTTCAGAGGTTTTTATCTTAGATAAACAAGGAAAGATAATATCTAGCATAAATCAGAGTCAAATAGGACAAATGCCTTATGATGAAGGTTTTATGAGAACAGTGTTCCAAGCTGCTTCTGATAAAACAGCCGTTAATTTAGATGATGGTCTTGTTGCCACGAGCCATATGAAAAAGCCTGATTGGTATCTGGTTTCAAAGATACCATATTCCTATCTTTTTAGCGAATCTAACACTATAAAAAATTATATTATTCTGTTTTTATGTGTGTGCGTGGTTCTGTCGCTCTTTGCATCGTTTTTTATTTCAAAAAGTATTTCATTGCCACTTAAATGTCTTATGAACAACATGGAAAAGGCCAAGAAGGGAGACTTGACGCTAAGTATTGAGGATACTGGAAAAGATGAGTTGGGAGCGGTTGCAAGACATTTTAATGATATGCTTGCTAATATAAAACACTTGATTTCCAATGTTCACAATACAGCTCAGCAGGTTATCGACAGCTCAGATTTAATAGCTACATCTGCCAAACAAAACCTAAGTTTTTCACAACAGATAGCTTTGTCTATACATCAAATTGCACAAGGAAACTCCGAACAAGCGGCTGATACGATTAACAGTGTAAATAATATGAATCTACTTTCAAATGATATAACCGATGTCGGTGATTACATGACCAAGGCAGGTACTACACTGAAAAAAGCAAAGGAAGTTAATTACAGAATACAGAATGAAGTATATAAGTTAAATGAAAAGTCTCAGCAGACAAGTGAAGCATCAGAAAGTATAGTGTCTGTGATTAGCGACTTAAACAATGATATTGAGAAAATCGAGAATATTATTAATTTAATTTTGGTCATTTCGGAGCAAACAAACTTGCTTTCTCTTAATGCTGCTATAGAGGCAGCCAGAGCCGGGGAGGCTGGAAGAGGATTTGCGGTTGTTGCGGAAGAAGTAAAAAAATTGTCGGATCAAACAAAAGAAGCCTCAAGTACCATCAGTGATATCGTCAATAAGATACAGGACAAGGCAGCTAAAACTGTTCAACAGGCAAGCAATTCTAATACAATAGTAAATGAACAGATGACTGCGTTGCATAATACCGAATATTCATTTAAGGAAGTTTATGAATCCATGGATAATATTTTCGGCATAATGGAAGGAATGAACTTATCGGTTAAAAAAGCACTTGAATCAAAAGAAAATACAATGAAAGCATTGGAAAACATAGCGGCTATTTCCGAAGAGACGGCAGCAGGCTCACAAGAGGTTTCAGCCAGTACACAGGAACAGATTACTTCCTTCCAAAAACTTTCCGATCTTTCTCATTCAATTAGTGATTTGGCGCACGAATTGGATAAAATGATATCTGTATTTAAAATATGATATAGAAAACATTTGTATCAAATACTGAACATAATGATTATTCGGAGGTAGTGACTTGAATTACAAAACGGTTAATCCTCGTTTCAGACATAAATTTCATGTTATGGCCCCGGCCGGCTGGATAAACGATCCTAACGGGTTTTGCTTTTTCAATGGGGAATACCATCTGTTTTATCAACATTATCCTTATGGTAGTGAATGGGGGCTAATGCACTGGGGACATTGTACTACTAAGGATTTTGTAAAATGGACGCACCAGCCTATAGCTCTTAAACCTGGTTCGGATTATGACAAGGATGGGGTTTATTCCGGGAGTGCTATTGAAAAAGATTCGAGGCTATATTTGTTTTATACAGGGCATACCCAGAATGATGAAAAAGTACGCCAAGTCCAATGTGCAGCAGTATCTGATGACGGTATCAATTTTGAGAAACTGCCTTCAAATCCCTTAGTGGATGAAAAACATTTGCCTTACGGAGCAACAACTAAAGATTTTCGTGACCCGAAAATTTGGTTTGATAATGGTGAGTATGTAATGCTGGTTGGGTCAAAAACTTTAGATAATTCGGGGCAGTTTCTGTTTTTTGTATCACAGAACCTTGAACGATGGGATTATGCAAATTCTTTAACATCTTGCCACGAATTGGGCGATATGTGGGAATGCCCTGATTATTTTCAACTGCAGGGACAAGAAATTATGATGTTCTCTCCCCAGAATATGATGGATTCAGAGAATCAAATCGGTAATATTCATAAGGCAGTATTTATGAATGTAATACTTGATCGAAATACATTAACGGCTTTACCCGGCAATATACAGATTATCGACTATGGGTTTGACTTTTATGCTCCTCAAACAGTAAGAACCCTTGATGGTCGTCAAGTTATGATTGCATGGATGAATATGTGGGAGCGGACATATATTCCTCATGTTTCAGGGCATAATTGGTCAGGATCTATGACAATTCCAAGAGAATTGTCTATTATAGACGATCAGATTTGTCAGCTTCCCATAAAGGAATTACAAGGCTATAGACAAAACCCGGAATCCTTCTATAAAGTAGCTGTTTTACCCGATAGACCATTTATTATGCAAGCAGGGGCATGCTCCGATATAGGGCTTGCCTTACAAAGTCCTTATGGGGTGTGCATATCACTGTTTAACGGAGATCTGACTCTTAATGTTGAGAAGGATTATCTTGAGCTTAGGAGAAACAGCGCAAAATATCCTATTCAAAGCAAAGGGAAACAAAAAGATAATATTAGACGGGTTATGTATAAATACGGTGATAAAATAAAGATACGCATAATAACAGATATATCATCTGTTGAGATTTTTGTTGACGATGGCCGTGTCAGTTTGTCTAGCCTGATATTCTCTGAATTTGAAAACATCTTAAAAATAAGTACTGCCGTTTCATCATATATAACGACACTCGAAAAGTGGGATATTTTGATATGAGATTTTTCTTGTTAATTAAAATAAAGAAGGGCAAATTCAGCTTGTTTAATTAAGTTAAAACTTGTATGATTGGTAAGTAAGTTTAAAGCAACAGAGGGGTTAT
>JBMNTI010000097.1:0-9697 GCA_050945655.1 Acetivibrionales bacterium
CTGTGGCAATACCTATTCTGGTTCTCGGACTTCCTATTTTTGATACGTTTTTCGCTATTTTCAGAAGACTATTGCATGGCAAGCCAATCGGTGAGGCAGACAGAGGACATCTCCATCATAGGCTGCTGGACATGGGGTTAAGCCATCGTATGGCTGTAATAAGTCTATATATTGTAAGCGGTGCCCTTGGGCTTGTTTCCATAGCATTGGTGGATAAAGGGCTCTTGCCTTCGATAATCCTTTTGATTATTATCGTTATGTTTGGGATAGGCGGGGCAAGAAATCTGAAAGAGATTACTTTGGTACCTGAAGACAAAAGTATCCGGCAAAAGGATGAAGACGAAAATTCGGAGCTTGCTGATGCACAGCTTGAAGCGGCTTCAGGTAATAAGCTGGAAGATTTAAGCGAGAATATAGAAAAGGTATCAGGTATTGAAGAAAACAATTCCGAACAAGCCGATACCGACGACAATAAGAGCTGACGGCACGAGCAGAAGATAAGAAAACCGCAGTTGTTACAGTTACGGTTTGCGGCGCAGACTGCCGGGATGCGGAAAATAAAACAACCGGAGAAAAATAGCATGAGTAAGATAAAAATAATGACTGTGTTTGGAACCCGCCCTGAAGCGATAAAAATGGCGCCTTTGGTTAAGGAGTTGGCAAAGAACCAAGTTATGGATTCCCTGGTCTGTGTCACTGCCCAGCACCGTCAGATGCTTGATCAGGTTCTGGATATTTTTCAAATTAGACCGGATTATGATTTAAATATAATGCATAACAAGCAAACCCTCATCGATATTACGTCCCGTGCGATTGAAGGGCTTTACGATGTTTTTCAGGAGTCGAAACCTGATATGGTATTGGTTCACGGTGATACTTCCACTACTTTTGCCGCTTCCCTTGCAGCTTTTTATGCAAAGGTAAAGGTTGGACATGTGGAGGCGGGATTAAGAACGTACGACAAATACTCTCCGTATCCTGAAGAGATGAACAGAAAGCTTACGGGGGCAATAGCCGATCTTCATTTTGCGCCTACCATCTCAAATAAAATGAATCTGTTAAAGGAAAATGTTGATGAAAAGCATATATATGTAACGGGGAATACGGTTATAGATGCGTTGTCGTCAACCGTTGATGCAAGCCATAAATTCATCGACCCGTTTTTAAGCAATTATAACTTTGGCGAAAAGAGACTTATTTTGGTTACAGCCCATAGACGGGAAAATATAGGAGAACCCCTGAATGATATATGCACAGCCCTCCGAAGACTTTGCGACGATATGCCGGATATTTCGGTCATATACCCGGTGCATTTGAATCCTGTCGTCAGAGAGACTGCAAACAGGATACTTGGTGGGCATGAGCGAATCCACTTGATTGATCCTCTGAATGTTCAGGATATGCACAATCTTATAAATAAATCTACATTGATTATGACAGACTCGGGAGGGTTACAGGAAGAAGCCCCATCATTGGGCAAACCTGTCCTGGTGCTGAGGAATGAAACAGAGAGGCCGGAGGCTGTAAAAGCCGGAACAGTAAGGCTTTTAGGCACAAATTCCGAAAGAGTGTATAAAGAAGCACGCCTTCTATTAGAAGATACTTCCGAGTATCAAAAAATGGCAAAGGCAGTTAACCCCTATGGGGATGGCAAGGCCTCAAAAAGAATTACCGAAGCACTCCTGTACTATTTTAAATTATCAGACAAAAAACCGGATGATTTTTTAGCCCGGTAATTTGAGAGGAATAGAATGGCTGATTTTCTTACTCATATAATTGTGGCAGATGCAGTGCTTGAGAGAATAGAAAGCCGCAGGATTTTTGAGGGTGTTTCAAAAAAGCGCTCTCTTTATCATTTAGGAGCTCAGGGACCCGATCCCCTCTTCTTTTACAAATGCTTTCCCTTCTCGGGCAAGGGACCCCTCAAAGGTCTTGGTCACATTATGCATGAAAAAAGAACGGGAGCATTTTTACTCAGAGGCTTTGAAAAACTCCAAAATATTTCATATGACAGAAGCTGGATGAATATCGCTATTTATATGTGCGGATTTATTTGTCATTTTACATTGGATCGGATGCTGCATCCTTATGTATCCTGGGCTGAGAGTCAATGGATATGGGGTGTGGACGGAACCCCCAGAACGGTTACCCACCAACAGCTGGAGATGGCTTTGGACGTCATAATATGGAAAGAAATAAAGGGTACGCCGGCGTATAAGGAAAGAACAAGAAAACTGATCGATATCGGAAAAAAATGGCCTGTGGGAGTATCGGAATTTTTACAGGAAGCATTTTGGGATATCTATGATGTGGATGCAGAACAAAAAGAAATCGACGGGCTATTGCATGATTTTTATCGGGGACACGACTTGCTTTATGACCCTAAAGGATGGAAAAAAGCTATAATAAATTGGCTGGACAATTTCACCGGTGGAGGAATAAAACCTCCCAAAATTCCATATCCTGTTGATTGCGACCATACCATTGATTGGACAAACAGGAAAAGAAGAACGTGGATGAATCCTTTTGTCAAGGGAGAAAGCCACCAATTATCGGTTGACGATATCCTCATAAATGCGGCAGACACGGCGGCAATTCATATAAATACCCTGTTCTCGAGGATTTTTAAAGGTGATTGCATTGACGACCTGTTTCCTGATTTGAGCTACACCACAGGCATCGACTGTGAATACGATTAAGAGCATTGGACAACAGACTATGCGAAAACTGTTTTAACATGCAGGTTAAATATTTGATTATGCAACCGTAAATAAGCGGCGTGGTTGCTGCAATTTAAAGCGAAGCATGGATTGTGGACATAACACTGCTTATGAAGGAGCAAAGCAGCCAAGAACCGTAGCAATAGCGGTCATTCTGGATGCAGCGAGGCGCCATACGTATCATCCTGAACGGAACGAAGTGGAGTGAAGGATCTTTGGGTTAAAACAATAAGATCCTTCACTGACGCTCAGGATGACAAATGTCAGCTACAGCAGCTAAACTTGCATAGATTTATTACTATTGATAGTTTTCGCATAGTCTGACGAAAGATTGTGCTAAAGCAACTGTACTGCTGTCCTTCAAACCTAGGCAGGGCGCCGCAATGAGAATTGCAAATATACTGGTGCGTATATGCCGATACAAGTATCGCACAGCCAGGCTGGCAGCTTATACTTTATGCATGGTGATAAGGAGATAATATTTATGGATGATTATATAGTAAAGGCTATGGCCCTAAACGGACAAATAGTGATTTATGCAGCCGTAACAAAAAATACGGTTGAAAGAGCCCGGCTCCTGCATCAAATGAATCCTACCCCCACAGTCGCCCTTGGAAGAGTACTGACAGGCGCCGCACTTATGAGTCAAATACTGAAGACTTCAAATCAGACTATTACCATACAGATAAAAGGTGACGGTCCTATTGGGGGGATAATAGCGGTAACCGATTACAAAGCCGGAGTAAGGGGCTATGTTCATAATCCTAATTTTGACGTGCCGTTAAACGCTGAAGGAAAATTTGACATAAAGAGTGCTGTGGGCGCTGGTTACCTGAATGTTATCAAGGATCTGGGCATGAAGGAGCCCTATATAGGGTATGTTGATTTGGTCTCGGGAGAAATTGCAGAGGACCTGACTTATTATTATGCATATTCAGAACAAACACCAACGGTAATGAACCTGGGGGTTTTAATAGGAGCGGAAGGAAAGGTTATTACGGCCGGAGGATTTTTTATTCAGCTACTTCCCGGCGCCTCGGAGAAAGCAATCGAAACTGTTGAAAAAGGCATAGAAGGCCTTATGCCTGTTACTTCACTTCTTCATGAAGGTAAAACGCCCGAAGATATTATCAGGCTTATTTTCACAAATATACATTTAGAGATGCTTGGAACATGTTCTGTAAGTTATAAATGCACTTGCTCAAGAGACCGTATGAAAAGAAATCTGATTAGTATGGGGAAAAAGGATCTTTCAGAAATCGCAGAGGATGAAAAAGGCGCGGAGCTTGTATGTCATTTCTGCAATAAAAAATATCATTTCACAAAAAGTCAGCTTCTGGAGCTGGTAAGACAAGGGTAGACTCACCTCCCGCATCTCATTAATGCATAACAAAAAGAAATTAAAAAATAAAGGTCTGTCGGTGTTATTTTCAAATTAAGTGGCAACAATAACTTTTGGAGCTGCTTCTTTTTTATGAAAAAAGAAAGATGCGCTTTTCTGATGTTTTTGCATATTTTGCAGATAGAAAAGCAGATAGAAAAGAAGTTTGTTAAAGGAATGATACCTGATGCAACAAAAATAATTCATGAAAAAAAAGAGAATACTATGGTTGAAATCTTATGCAGATAACGGAGGGAGAGTATGAAAAAACGTATATTGGCTATATCAATGGTAATTTTCATGACATTTACACTCATTGTATTTCCAGGTGGCGGATTTCTTAAAGCCGGGGCAGCCCAAACCTTTGAAAAGGTTAATTTCATCAATGGAGTGGTAACCGTCGACAAACTGAATTTGAGAAGCGGGCCTTCCACCCAACATGAAATCATCGGAAAGTTCACAAAACATAAATGGCTCAATGTTTTAGCTAAAATCGGCGACTGGTATGCCGTATTCGATCCTGAAACAGGCAAGGTAGGATGTGTATTCGGTGCCTACTTAAGAAATGCTTCTGAGATAAATCAGACATCAACAGGCAAAACGAACGTTCCGGCTCCTGCAAAACCCTCAGTCCCGGCATCGCCACCTCCGGCGGCTACACCTGTGCCCTCGGCCGCTCCACAGGGAGGAGAGCTTTCTCAAGATGAAAAGAAGCTGCTTGATTTGATAAACGCAGAGAGAGCAAAAAGCAATTTAAGTCCTCTTAGTGCTGATCCTGAATTGATGAAGGTAGCCAGGGTCAAAGCAAATGATATGACAAAGAATAATTATTTTTCCCACTATTCACCTACCTACGGTTCCCCCTTTGATATGATGAGACAGTTCGGTGTAACATTTAAAGCGGCGGCCGAAAACATTGCGGGAAATTCAACAGTTGAAGGTGCGGTAAATGCATGGATGAAATCGGAAGGCCATCGCAGTAACATTATGAACAGCAATTACAATTATACGGGCATTGGTATATCAAAAAGCAGCAAATACGGATATGTATTTGTCCAGATGTTTATCCGCAAATAATGGGTATGAAAGAGCCGACCGGAATAACGGCAGTGAAGAAATTCACTGCCGTTATTCATGGTGTTTCCTCATTTTTCGCAGTTAATCTGAATATACTCAGCCTTGTAGGAATGACAATTTTGTGGGTAAGTTAAATGATTGAAAACGGTTTATTTTGGGTAATATCGAAATATATATTATTGAAACTTGCATGAGAGGGGTTGTTTATATGAAGTATACCATCAAGGGCAAACAAACGGGTGTCACAAATGCAATGCAAGAGAAAGCTATTAAAAAGATTAGCAAGTTTGAGCGGTTTTTCAAACCGGATTCGGAAGCCGTGATTACATTCAGGATTGAGAAGGACCGGTATACGTTTGAAACAGCAATATATTCCGGAGGCACAATTATTCGAGCTGAAGAATGCAGCAATGATATGTATGGATCCATGGACATGGTAGTTGAAAAATTAGAAAGGCAGATAAGAAAGCACAAAACAAAGCTTGGGAAAAAAATACATCAAGATGCAATGATTCCTGAAAATTTCGCTATCCATGAAAAAATAGATGATGATGATGATACTTATGATGTTGTCAGAACGAAACGTTTCCCTTTAAAACCTATGGATATAGAAGAGGCAATACTGCAAATGAACCTTTTAGCCCATAATTTCTTTGTCTTTATTAATTCCGATACTGAGATGGTAAACGTGGTATACAGGCGTAAAGACGGAAGATACGGGCTCATTGAGCCGGAGTTCTAGTGTATTTTACTTCGGGGCACAAAGGAATATCTTTTGTGCTCCGGGGTTATTGGATTGTTATTGACTAAATTTAAAAATACATGTTTAGAGGTATTAGATTTATGGTAAAAATTTTAATGTAAATAAATGAATCAGGGTACTCTTTTTATTATGCATTGGTCGATTCATATTTTTTGAGCTGAGGGCACGAGCTTGGGAATTGCTTGATTCTAAATAATTGACAGACGTGCCTTTTTTATGTTTTATAGTAATATTATTTAATAGATTGGAAGGGGTTTTGCATGCTTTTAAGGGATTGTGCTGGAGGTGTTGTATTTTATAACGACTCAGTTTTTCTTATATTGAACGAAAAGAATGAGTGGGTTATGCCAAAGGGATTGATAAAAAACGAAGAGAATCCTCAAGATGCAGCTATCAGAAGAGTTTTTGAAGAAACCGCTATTACCGGATCCATAGTTGAACAGGCCGGAAGAACATATTATGAGTTTTATTCTGTTACAAGACAGAAACCTGTGTGTAATCGGATTGCATGGTATATAATGCAGACAGACAATGACAGGTTCGAGATTTCCGAGCCCGAAAGATATTCAAAAGGCGGTTTTTTTGACATCCCAACGGCGCTTGATATGATCACCTACAGCCAGGATAAGTCATTGGTAATGCAATCTTATAAAAAGCTTTGTGCTAGGTTGGGCAAAAAGCCCATTATCTGAGAAATGAAAACATACAATAAAATACGGTATTATGGTTTCTGCTTCCTTCCGCTCGGCAGACTGCCATTTAAACACAGCAGGTTGGCTATATTAGCGATTGCATAAAAAATATTAATCTTGCATTAACTGTTTTACACAGTCTGCCGGGTAATTGTTCAAATAGATTTTTATTGTAATCCGCCAATTTGAGAAACTACGTATGACCGCTATACAAAATACTTGCTTTGGATTGGCAACATTGATTGGCATAATAATTGGTAATTATATCCTGTATTTATTTTATTATTTGTCCTTTTTGGTTCGGGGGGTTAACTATGAGGAAAATAAGCAGTAAAATCATTATTACAGCAGTTGCCGCATGTCTTCTATCCACTTGTATTCTTGGTTTAAATTCATTGTTCACTATGCGGGAATTAAACAAATCCCAAATTGAAGAGATGAAGCAAATCTACAATGAGAATTTTGACCTGATCGTCAAGTATGAGGTTGAAACTGCCGTCAGTATGCTCAAGGTCATCAACGAAAAATATGAGACAGGGGAGATGACTCTGGATGAAGCAAAAAAACTGGGAGCCGATCTTTTAAGAGATCTCAGGTTTGGAGAGGAAGGTTATTTCTGGACCGATACCTCAGAAGGGATAAATGTTGTGCTCCTTGGAAGCGAGACAGAAGGAACATACAGATATGATGCTCAGGATGTCAATGGTACATATTTCATCCAGAATATTATCAAAGCGGGAATGAGCGGTGGCGGATACTCAGAATGGTGGTTTCCGAAGAAGGACGAGACAGAACCTTCCCCAAAAAGAGGATATTCCCTTTATTTCGAGCCGTTTGATTGGATAGTGGGCACAGGTAATTACATAGACGATATTGACGCTGTCCTGGAAGCCAAAACTCAGGCTTACCAAAAGACAGGAAACAGATACAGCGGCACTCAGTTGATTTTTGTGGCAATTGCAAGTGTACTGTCAATACTTCTTGCTCTTTTTATGGGAAAAAGAATTTCCAGGCCAATATCCGGTGTTACTAACATTTTGAATAAAACATCCAAATTTGATTTGTCCGAAGACAAAGAACTGGATATCATACTCAGTAAGTATAAGGATGAAACAGGAATAATGGCCAAAGCCCTAAAAAATGTGCGGGAATCCCTGCGTAATATGGTGATTAATATCGTTGATGCGTCAGAAAGCATATCCGGCAGTGCGTCAATGGTATCAGATGTGGCCAATGATCTTAATTTGCAGGCAACAGAATCATCGGCCATTATTGAAGAACTCTCGGCAGGATTGGAAGAAACCTCTGCTTCGGCCCAGGAAATGAATGCCGCATCCAATATGATCGAAACAGCAATAAATAATATCATGGTAAAAGCCGAGGAAGGGACTTTAAAAGCAGCTGAAATTGATGAAAGGGCAAAAGCCCTCAAAGAAAATTCCATCAAATCTGCCCAGTCGTCCCAGGATATATACCGGACTACGAAGGATATGGTGGAAAAAGCTATTACCAACTCACAAATTGCAAACGAAATCAATGTTCTTACCGAGGCCATACTTGGAATAGCCTCCCAAACGAACTTACTGTCATTAAATGCTTCCATTGAGGCGGCAGGAGCAGGCGAGGCCGGCCGCGGATTCACGGTGGTCGCCAACGAAATAAAACAGTTGTCCGAGCAATCCGCCAGTATGGCTAATAAAATTCAAAGCACCACAAACGCAGTAATAGCATCAGTTAAAGAATTGTCGGATGCATCCGAGACGCTTCTCAACTTTGTAGACACACAAGTTAACGATGACTATGGAACCATGCTTGAAACCAGCGAACAATATGCCCAGGATTCCGCATTTGTCAACAATCTGGTCATGGATTTCCGTAAAACAGCTGAAAACTTGAATGCTTCCATAAGGGATATTATTAACGCAATAAGCGAAGTGTCACAAACGGTGTCCGAGGGTGCCTCCGGAGCCTATAATATGGCCGGGAATATGTCAAAAATGCTGGAAAAAGTCGTATCTATCCATGAGAATATGAAATCAAATCTGCTTGAAGTGGAAAGCTTAAACAAGCTTGTAGCCCAATTTGCGATATAGCAACTGAGATCAGCTGTTTTATCAGCTAAGGGTGTCATGATTATCGGGTCTTGCCCATATTCTATGACACCCTGTTTTTATTCTGCTCCACAGTCTTCGTTATCTTGCTGATTGATTTCGATCCTTGTGCCCTTGGTGTTTTAGCGACTACCACCGTTTTTACTATCATGCTGATTGATTGTTTCCTTGCACCCGCTTCATAACGAAAGATAAAATTCCCCCCCGTTTTTATTATGTCGGCAAATGAGCGGGTGCAAAATTCTAATTCAAACACCTCTGGGCGCACTGGTCAAACAGATCAATTACTACGGTAAGCTACATGGCTCCGGCTTCCGCTCCGCCATGTCCCGACGTAAGGTCTCTTTCTCACGGGTCGCCCATACTTTTCCGATATAGTTTACCGTGGAGCGGAGCAGGATTGCGTAGCGGCAGCGAATAATTTCCGGGACTAAATTCCTGGGAGGAACGCATGGTATCGGCTAAAAGTGCCGGCGTCGTACTAAGGAATGGTTTAGTATGGTTGAATAGTATGGCAGTATTCTGTTAAAATTGAGGGTGACTTGAGCCCAACTTTTTTTTAACGGAGAAAATATTTTGAAAAGTTTTAGAACAATAATTAAAGAGGGATATTATCTAGTAGAAGAAAAGCGGTCGCGATTTATTGCCAGAGCAAAGCCTATTATTACCGAGCAGGAGGCTCTGGATTATATTCAACAGATAAAAACAGCATGTTGGGACGCAACGCATAATTGCTACGCTTATTTGGTGGAAACGGACTCCTTATATCAGCGCTACAGTGATGACGGCGAGCCGCAGGGAACTGCAGGGCTCCCTATACTGGATGTTATCAGGAAAAAAAACCTTCAAAACGTAGTTGTTGTGGTTACACGTTATTTTGGTGGCATTCTGCTTGGAGCAGGTGGATTGGTTCGTGCATACGGCAAAGCTTGCGCAGGCGGACTGGAAAATGC
>JBMNTI010000098.1:0-9520 GCA_050945655.1 Acetivibrionales bacterium
CCTTCAGCTTCCTTCAGATTCCTCGTCGCCAAGGACACCCTTGCTGTTCAGCTAATGGTTCCCACTACCAAGCCCATAGCGGACTTTCACCGCCAAGTTACTGCCCATGTCGGGCGAACATGTAAAAGATCTGCTTTAAACGGCAGATCTTTATTTTCGTAGTTTTGCTGCGCGAACAAGGTTTCTGCCCGCATGTTTTGCCTCATAAAGCGCGTCGTCGGCAGTGCTTATCAGTTCCTGCGATCTTCCCGCCGTCTCAGGATATGTGGACACCCCTACGCTTATGGTAACTGAAGCCGATACAACCCTGTCGGTAATATTCAGCTGGGAAACACCCATTCTAAGATCCTCTGCTTTCTCTTTGGCTTGCTCCAGATTGGTATATGGCATCAAGATAACAAATTCTTCTCCGCCATATCTGGCAAATATATCTTCTTTTCTGAGTGTTTTCATAATATATGCAGAAAGGGTTTTAAGAACCAAATCTCCGAACAGGTGTCCATATGTATCGTTAAACTTTTTAAAATGATCAATATCAAATATTATAAATGACAGATCATGTCCCTTTGCCT
Source organism: Acetivibrionales bacterium (assembly GCA_050945655.1). Lineage (GTDB taxonomy): Bacteria > Bacillota > Clostridia > DSM-8532 > DSM-8532 > DTU059. The sequence goes on from JBMNTI010000098.1 coordinate 573, forward strand.
GGGCCTTATTGAATTCTTCCTGAAGTTTATCATTGAAATACAGACGGTTGTATGCTCCGGTAAGACCGTCCAGGGTGGCTAAATCATGCATTTGCTGATATAATCTGGCATTCTCTATTGCGATACTGACCTGTTGGGATATGACCTCAAGTAATCTCACGTTCTCATCATCAAAGGCATCTTTAAGACTGTGTTCTATAAGGACTATGCCTAAAGTTCTGCCTTTCGCTAATAAAGGCACACATATCATTGCCTTAATGTTGCGTCCTTTGGTAAAGGGATAGTCCTCTTCATTCACAGCGTTATCAATCATTGAACGCCCCTCTTCCGTTGAGGGTTTTAATATGTCACAATTTATGTAATCAGATACGATTGCCAGATCCTTTTTATCAAAAATGCTTGATACCTGAACCTTAAGCTTATTCTGTGGCCCGTAGCACAGTGCAATAGTTGAATGAGAAACGCCCATAACACCTATGATAACGTCATTAACAAACTTGAGAAGCTCATTCATATCGAAAATTGATGTGATAGCCTGTGATATTTGCTGAAGGGTATAGAATTCAGCTAGGCTTGCGGTAAGTTTGTTATTTGCTTCTTCAAGTTGGCTGTTGGACTGGACTAGCCTTTCATAATGGTTCTGGATTTCTTTTTTTGCCTGTTCCAACTGGACATATTTATCGCCTAATCGGTCAATCAGAATGTTGTTTTCTTCCTCACTTCTCGCATACTCATTATATATCCCGCTCCATATGTAACATAACAGAACAAATAGAAGGTATTGGACCGTACTGATTGCAATAAACGGAACCTGATTAACGAGATTTTCTGCCCCTATTCGCAGAAACCATCTTGACACCACATATTGAGAGGACATTTGGGACAAAAAACTTAACAAAACATATGGAATAGTCTTTTTAAACCCCTTCGTCAAGCTAATAAAAGTAATAGGCAGCAATGCAACGAAATGAAAAAACATACCATGGTACATGGTACTTATCAAGACCACAATAGTAATTATCTCAAAAAACTTTATAAGCTCAAATGTTCTTTTGTGGTGTGAGGCGGTATTCTTAGCATGATTTGCTTTAAATATGCTTAAAGCAATGAAAGCAACTAACAGCACTCCTTGAAATGCAATACTGCTTACCTTGAGAGACTGTTTTACTACAAATAATCTTGTAAATACATCTTCTAAAATCAGAAAAACAAATATGGCCCATCCGATTTTGGTGATGCCGTGCTCATATTTCATATAATTTGTGTAAGTTTTTTCATTACTTTCGTGGTCAATAATACCCAAGTGTTTCCTCCGTGCAAGTTTAATATGACATTTTATTCTTTCCAGAATATGTCAATCTCATCTCCGGATTTTAGTTTATCTGTATAGTTAGCATCTTTCCCATTGATTTTTAACATGATAATTCCTTTTGGTGAAGTCAGGTCAAAATCAATAAAATTAAACAGGTCTATGAACAAATAATCGGTCATTTTTGCCGGTAAGTTAACAGATTTTTTATTAACAATTACATTTATTCCATCTCTTTCTGCTGATTTTTGTTCCACATCCCGCAGTATATCCTGTATATCAGCAGGTTTCATCTCCTTTTTCGTTTGTTGGGGTTCTTGTTCATTTTCTTTTATATTTACATGTTCCGGCTCCTGTATAAAATCGAACATATTCGTGCTGGGATATTTCCTTGGGATAACCAAAATCTGATCTCCGGGATTCAATACCGTCTCCATATCAACAGGTTTGCCATTTACGGTAAACTCTAAAACTAACGGATCCAGTTCATAAAGCTTCGCAATGTCCATAAGCGTATAAACATAAATTATATCGACCCTGTCATTATTTTGAACAGGAGCATCCAAAGATACCTCAAAACCATTGATCAATACCTTAGGTCCGATGGTCTCGGTCTGATTATTGAATTTCAGATATATCGGCTCATATTCTTTCGCAAGATCCTTTGCAAGAATTTCACCGTCCCGTCCGGTCTCTGCCGGAGTAACCGTAAGATTATCTCCCGGTTGGATAAAAGCATTAAGACTCGATACTTTTCCATTCAGTAATATCTCGGCAGGTTTTCCCAGGCTGCCGCGTACTGTTCTGTCTTTTTGATTCAGTTGAAACTTAAGACTTTTCCCCGACCTGCAAATCAACTGATCCGGATTAAATCCTGCCAGTATAAGTGCATCGGAAACAAGCATTTTTCTCGCATTAAACATACGCACCTTTATATCGTTTACCGTGACATAATAAAAGTCCTGGCCTTTAGTCATCGCAGTTGTAACAAATATTCCCAGAGGTGTGATCGAATCCGGCCCATCTAAAATCCCCTCGTCGGTATCAATATTTTTTGCTATGCTGCGGTTTCTTACGGCAACTCTTTCCTGCGGCAAACCAATAGCAGCAGATATAGCTTCACTTAAGCCTCTTGACTGGCTCCCTCCCCCCACTAAAAATATCGCATTAGGCGCTTTTCCGCCGTTGAGCTCCAGGATCTTTTCGACAATGGTACCGGCAAGACTATCTATTACCGGATATGTTACATCGGTAACATCATCTGCTTTTATACTTATTTGATTATCAAGTATATCTTTAAAAACTATATCTTTTTCTTTGCCCGAAAGGGAAATTTTTATTTTTTCTGCTGTTTCAAAGTCAACAAGATAATTATGTGCAATAGCCTCGGTAACTTCATCCCCCGCAATGGGAACCATTGCGTAGGCAATTATTGTGCCCGATTTAGTCAGTGCGATATCGGATGTTCCGGCACCTATATCCACCAGGGCCAGATTAAGAAGGCGTAAATCTTTGGGAATAGTTAAATTAAGCGCCGCAATAGGCTCCAGTGTAATAAAACTCACTTCCAGATTTACTCTTTCCATGACAGTATAAAGGCTGTCTACTACAGTTTGAGGAAGAAAAGTCGCCAAGATCTCGACCCCTGCTTTAGTCCCTTTATGACCCTCCAGGCTTGAAAAAACATAATCGTTCAGATAATAGTTTACAACGCTATATCCAACACAATAAAACTGATCCTTTTCAGGTAAAGACAGATTGTTTTGGATCTCCAACTGTACCTTCTGGATACCCTCCATTTCAAGGGCACTTATAAATTGCTGATCTATTTCTTTTCCTTCTTCAATTTCACGTTCCACCTTAATCCGGCAGGTTTCCAGAACCCGACCGGCTGCTGCAATGGATACTCTGGTAAGCTTATGCCCGAGTCTGCTTTCCAGTGCTTCTTTGACCTTTGCGGCTCCTTGCGCGACTTTTGCAATATCATGAATCTGGCCGTCAAGCATAGCACGGCTTTCATGAACAATCATCTCAGCAGCCTGCACTAAAAAGCGATCTTCCTTTTGCACTCCTACCACACCAATAATGGTACGGGTACCTATATCCAAAGCAAAAATAGTATCATCAGGCATTGGACTTAATGAAATCTCATTGTTCACTATCATTTATAGCTCCCATTTTTTATTACTTTCATTTTATATTTTTATTTCCATATTCGCAATATGGCAGGATATTGCAAATTTCACATTTGGGCCTTCTTGCCTGACAAATTTCGCGTCCGTGATAAACAAGATAATGAGAAAAGTTTGCCCATTCGCTTTTTGGCAGGATCTTCATAAGATCACGCTCTATAATATCAGGGTTTTGTGCCTTTGTAAGGCCAATCCGGTTGGATAGCCTTCTGCAATGAGTGTCCACAATCACCCCGGGCTTTGAAAAGACGGTGGATAAGATAACATTGGCAGTCTTTCTGCCTACACCGGGCAAACTCAGCAAAGCTTCCATATTATCAGGCACCATGCCGTTATAATCCCGTAAAAGTTTAATGCAGCATTCCTTTATATTCTTAGCCTTGTTTCTAAAAAAACCTGTTGGCCTAATATCCTGTTCAAGCTCTAAAATATCGGCGCCGGCATAATCCTCCGCACTTCTATACTTTTTGAAAAGATTCTTAGTCACTATATTAACCCTGTCATCAGTGCATTGTGCCGCAAGTTGCGTGGCGACCAGCAATTCCAACGGAGTTCCAAAATCCAAAGTGCATTTGGCGTCAGGGTATAGGGATTTTAGTTCTTTAAGTATAGCTTCGGCCTTTTCTTTCTTTCTCAAGTCAAATTATTCCTTTTTGTTTTCTTTTATTGTTCATTGTAATTGCCTCATTATATATTGAAAGATACTTCTCCGCAGAAGCTTGCCATGAAGAATCATTTATCATAGCCCTTTTTACCAGCTCTGCCCAGGCCTCCCTGTCATTATACAGGCTAATTGCTTTTTTTATAGCCCTTATAAATGAATTTTTTGAATAGTTGCTAAAGGTGAAACCTGTTCCTGCACCCGTATTTCCGGATTCATCAATAACAGTATCTGCTAAACCACCGGTTTTGTGAACCACAGGAATCGTGCCATATCTCATAGCAATTAATTGGCTTATTCCACAGGGTTCATAACGTGACGGCATGAGGAAAATATCGCTGCCGGCATATATTTTACGGGCTTTTTCAGTATTGAATTCCAGGTTTAGGGAAGCCGACCCGGGATATTTTTCAGTAAGCTCGACAAACATTTTTTCGTAGTATTTTTCTCCGCTGCCCAAAAGAACTAATTGGTTATCATTTTTCAGTATATATTCAAAAGCCGGTTTCATCAAGTCAAGTCCCTTATTTGGTACCAGTCTGCTTATTACAGACAATAAAGGGGTTTCCTTAATATCAAGCCCAAGCTCCTTTTGAAGCTGGGTTTTGTTTTTCTTTTTCAAGCTTATGCTGTCTTTATTATAGTTGAAATATATATTCTTATCTGTTTCAGGATCCCAAGCGCTTTGATTTATACCGTTGACCACACCTCGTATCGCTGATATGCGGTTTTTAAGAACTCCCTCCAAGCCGAAACCAAATTTGGTGGTCAGCATTTCCCTGGCCGATGTTTTACTCACCGCATTAATAATATCCGCGTAGTTTATACCTGCTTTCATCGGATTGAAGCACCCATAATATTCTACCTTGTCGACCATAAATACTACATCCTTGACCCCCAAAAGGTTAAAGATGCTGCGGTCGCTTATGCCCTGGTATCCAAGATTATGGATAGTATAAACAATAGATATCTTTGATAATTGATGCTGCTCCCGTTCGTTTTCACGGACTAGCAGGGCAAGGGGTGCGGTATGCCAGTCATTCAAATGAAGAATGTCGGGCATAAAATCAAATCTCATAATCATTTCATAAACTGCAGAGCAGAAGAAGGCAAATCTTTCTCCATCATCTTTATGCCCGTATACACCTTGCCTGCCAAAATAGTGATAATTATCTATGATAAAAGTTTTTACAGGCGCATTTTTAATTTCCCTGACGATACAGGTTTCTTCGCGCCATCCCATTCTAACCGGGAAATCCCCCTTATACGTTGTAGGAGAGACCATATCACTGTTTCCGGGAATCACAATACGAACATCAACTCCAAATTCCCTCAATTGGAGCGGAAGTTCCCCGGCTACATCCCCGAGGCCGCCGACCTTAATGAATGGAGCACATTCTGCGGCTACGAACAAAACCTTAAGTTTATTATTCATACTACACCTCATTTATTAAGATTTTACCATTTATCGGGCATAATAAACATCATTAGTCAAAACAACGAATAGGGATGTGCCGACAATTCTTCGACAGACTGTGCAAAAACTATCAATAGTATTAAATCTATACAAGTTTAGCGGCTGTATCTGACATTTGTCATCCTGAGCGTCAGCGAAGGATCTTAATGTGATCCTTCACTCCACTTCGTTCCGTTCAGGATGGCTGCACGGCGCTTCGCTACATTCAAAATGACCGCTATTGCTCTGCTTCTTGGCTGTTTTGGCTCCTTCATAAGCAGTGTAACGTCCGCAATCCATGCTTCGCTTTAAATCGCAGCATCCACGCAGCTTATTTACGATTGCATAATCAAATATTATAACCTGCATGTCAAAACAGTTTTTGCACAGTCTGTCGAATAAAAAACAGGCCGGAATCATGAGACTCCGACCAATGTTATAAGCTATTGATTTTATTTATAGATAAAGTTATGCGTCTGATCTATTGGGTATACCAAGGGCGTCTTTTCTTGAAAGATTAATCCTTCCCTGCTTATCTACTTCCATCACTTTAACCAGGATGTCATCACCTACATTTACAACATCTTCAACCTTATTGACCCGCTTGTTATCAAGCTTTGAAATGTGTACCAAGCCTTCTTTTCCCGGAAGGAATTCTACAAAGGCTCCAAAATTCATAATACGAGTAACTTTGCCGTTGAATATAGCACCAATTTCAATTTCTCCTGCAATACCTTCGATTATCTTGATGGCTTTTTGCCCGGCCGATTCATCAGAGGTTGCCACATAAACAGAACCGTCCTCCTGGATATCAATTTTGACACCGGTTTCCGCAATGATCTTATTTATTATCTTTCCTCCGGGGCCAATAACCTCGCGGATCTTATCAATATCAATCTTTGTCTGGTAAATCTTGGGAGCATATGGGGATAGTGTTTCTCTTGGCTGGGATATTACAGGCAGCATGCATTCATCGAGGATCTTGAAACGGCCTTTTTTTGTTATATCAAATGCTTGACGAATAATCTCATAGGAAAGACCATCTACTTTAATATCAACCTGAATAGCGGTTATACCGTTCTTTGTTCCGGCTACTTTAAAGTCCATGTCCCCAAAGAAGTCTTCAATGCCTTGTATATCCATGAATGTAATAAATCTCTCCGGGTTTTCTTCATCCACCACAAGTCCGGACGAAATGCCTGCAACCGGAGCCTTTATCGGCACACCTGCATCCATCAGAGCCAATGTGCTTGCGCAAACACTTCCCTGCGAGGTAGAACCATTTGACATTAATACCTCTGAAACCAGTCGAATAGCATAAGGAAACTCTATTTCATCAGGTATTACAGGCTCAAGTGCTCTCTCAGCAAGGGCGCCATGCCCTATTTCACGACGACCGGGGCCTCTTGAGGGTCTGGCTTCTCCTACGGAATAGGATGGGAAATTATAATGATGCATATAGCGTTTTTCTTCTTCCATGTCCACGCCATCCAGCTTTTGGCCTTCACCCAGCGGTCCAAGGGTAACATTGGTCAGAACCTGAGTTTGTCCGCGTTGAAAGAGAGCCGAGCCATGAGTTCTGGGAAGGATTGAAACATCTGCATAAAGCTCACGGATGTCCATAAGGGAACGGCCGTCAACACGCTTATTCTCTTCTAAAATCATTTCTCTGACTATCTTCTTTTGTAGTTTATAAAGGGCTTCACCAATTTTTCCGGCTTGCTCGGGGAATGTTTCTGCTAATTTTTCCTGAACACTTTGGCATACTGCATCCACCTGATTGTCTCTGGTTGCTTTGTCAGCATTCTGAATCGCCTTTTTCATATCGTCTTTTGCCACATCATATACGGCTGTCCAAATATCTTCGGGCACATCGGATGATTCGTATTCAAATTTAGGAACTCCAACTTCCTTTACTATCGAATCAATAAAATCTATCAGACGCTTAATTTCTTCATGTCCTGTTTTTATAGCATCAATAATAACCTCATCGGGAACCTGGTTTGCACCCGCCTCAATCATAATGATCTTTTCCCTGTCGGCAGAAAGCGTAATATACATATCACTTTTAGCTCTTTGTTCGGCATCCGGATTAATAACAACCTTACCGTCAACAAGTCCCAGTATTACACCGGCAATAGGCCCATTAAACGGAATGTCCGAAATGCATACTGATACTATAGATCCTATTATCGCGGCAAATTCCGGCGAATTATCCTGTTCCACAGACAGTACCGTATTTACAATAACTACGTCATTTCTTAAATCTTTAGGAAATCTGGGTCGCATTTGCCTGTCTATCACTCGAGAAACAAGTACGGCTTTTTCGGTGGGTTTTCCCTCACGTTTAATAAAGCCACCGGGTATTTTACCTACTGAGTATAGTTTTTCTTCGTAATCAACACTTAAAGGAAAGAAATCAATTCCTTCTCTGGGCTGTTTTGAAGCAGTTGCATTGGATAAAACAACAGTATCTCCATATCTAACCAGACAAGATCCATTGGAAAGCTGCGCCAATTGGCCTACTTCTACGGACAGGGGCCGGCCGGCCACTTCAATATTAAAGACTTTTTTCATAAATTTTCTCCTTTTCTCCGATTCCACACGCCTTTGCAACGTCTGCACCTTTTAAGTCGCAGGAAAGCAGCGAAAGCGCAATAGGCAGGGACAAAAGGTCAGGGAACAAACTCCAAGAACTTGCAGTCTCTTCTCTGATCTTCTGTTGCCCTTGACTATTGGAATCGTTTTTATTTTTTAATGTTATATTTCCACTATTAATCTGAGGTTATTCCCGCAGAAATAGTTGGTTTAGTTTTAATAAAATGCCTTGCTTGTCCTTACTCACAGGAAATTTATAGAAAGTCGAACCTGTGTTAAAAAAGGGCGGAAACCCGCCCCATTATATTCTGTTATTACAAGGTCTTTAATATTATTATTTTCTAATTCCCAGCTTGGCAATAATATCACGATACCTGTTAATATCTTTCTTGATAAGGTAATTTAACAGACCTCTTCTTGCACCAACCATCTTTAAAAGTCCACGACGGGAATGGTGGTCTTTTTTATGCAGCTTAAGATGCTCTGTAAGATGGCTGATTCTGTCTGTCAAAAGTGCAATCTGCACTTCGGGAGATCCGGTGTCACCCTCATGTATCGCATATTTAGCAATAATCTCTTGCTTAGTCATTCTTTCCATAAAAAATTCTCCTTTCTTAAAATTGCCGTATGCCCAGTAAATGGTCGGAGTGCCATTAACCGCGCATTCGGTTCCACAGACTATAACATTTTAGCATATAACCTGCTGCCTGTAAAGAATGAAGTTTTTTATGG
>JBMNTI010000099.1:0-9500 GCA_050945655.1 Acetivibrionales bacterium
CCCAATATACCATTCTGCTGGAAAATGAAGAACAGCGAAACGGCCTCCAAGCCAAGTTAAAAGAAAAGGGGATCCCCTCCATGATCTATTACCCAAGACCCCTCCACCTGCAGACCGCCTTTGCCTTCTGCGGTATGGGACAAGGGACCTTCCCCCTTGCAGAAAACCTAAGCCAATGCGTTCTGAGCCTGCCCATGCACCCATACTTGGAGGATGGGGATGTGGAGATCGTTTGTAAGACAATTGAAGGGAATTTGGGATAAAGTGATATCGGGGAAAGCTCACATAGAATGTATAAGAGATGAGAAAACTGATCAACAGTTAGCTGTGGCCTTGGTTGCGCTATATTTCATCCATTTCATTAACAATACTGCAAAAGGCATCTTGCCAATTCCTGATTTCATGTGGAGTTTAATGAGTTATGCTGGTTTTGCACTTGGAGGGGTTCTTGTTGTTCTGGTGCTGCCGAAAGCATTGAAAAGATACCCCATGGCATTTATTGTGGTGGAGGCAGCCGGGATTATTTTATACTGTACCAGCATGATACAAAATCATGACAATTTATCTATCGTTTTGGGACGGGCATTTTGGACTTTAGGCATCTGTATTCCAATGGGATACTTGGCGTATGCGGTATATAACAAGCAGATATTATATAATGTTATGCTTAAAGCCTCTTATTACATGACTGCACTGATATCATTGGTGTTCTTTTTCAACTGGTTCAGCTCGCCGGGAACATATAATATGTCATTCTCCTATGCGCTGCTGTATCCTCTGCTCTTTCACCTGGATGCGTTATCCCGCAAAAGAGATATCGTTCATCTTATTCTTTCTACTTATCAGATCCTCCTTATATTACTGTATGGGTCCAGAGGAGCCGTCTTGTGCTTCTCTATATTTATTATTATTAAGATCGTATTAAGCACAAAAAGCACCGTGCGGAAAACGGCGATTGTAGGATTGGGTGGACTGACTGTTATTCTCTTTTATGTTAATTTTGAAGCTATAGGTAATTCTGTGCTTCGGGCCATGTCACAGAATGGATACTATAGCCGGACGCTTAACAGTTTTTTTAATGGATCAATACTGCAATCTTCGGGACGGGATAGCATTAGGGATAAAGCTCTGGATATGATTATGCGAAAGCCCTGGACCGGATGGGGGATGGGGGGAGAGATAGATTTATTAGGCACCTATCCACACAATTTATTTATCGAAGTGCTATTGAATTTTGGGATTTTAATGGGAGGAATTGCATGCATATTGGTTGTAGCAAATGTAATACGGGTTTTCTTCCTTCATGATGGAATTCTGCAAAACATTATTTTTATCTATCTTTGTGCAGGATTTATTCCGTTGATGATGTCAGGTACTTATTTGCAGCAATATGAATTTTTTATCTTTCTATTTCTGTGTATACAAGCAAACCGGAAGAAAGCTGCTCATGGAGGCAGGATCAAGGATTTCAAGTTTATGGAATTGAGAGCGAATATATGAGCAGGAATATTTTAATGTCCGTAGGAACTTTGACTATTATATCATTGATAGCAAAAGGGATTGGATTTGCCAAGCAGGCGACCATTGCGGCTTATTTTGGGGCGAGCATCGATGCGGATATTTACTTCCTGGCTGCGGGTATTGTTGGCAATTTGTTATATGCAATTGATACTGCATTGAGGACTGTTGTACTTCCAATGTACAGTAAAAAACTTTCGGATCGGGGAGATGCGGAGGCTTCAAAGCTGGTGTCGAGCTTGCTGATACTGTTCGCATTTGTCGCAGTGGTTATCATGTTGATTGTTATTCTTATTGCGCCATTTATAGCAAAACTGATTGCATTTTCATATGATGCCTCATCGTTACACACCCTCTCCGGCTATATAAGAATTATATCCGTCACTTTATTATTTTCAGTGATAATTACGATATTTGCAGCAGTTCTTAATGCGAACAGGCAATATGCTTTTCCGAGGGCTGCAAGTATGTTGCAGAGTATTATAGCCATACTAAGCGTTATAATATTTTATAAACACCTAGGAATATTATCATTGGTGTTTGCACTTCCGGTTGCATATTTTCTGCAAACCATCGTTATGTTCTTATTTATAAAAACGAAGACCTTATATAAATTCTCTTGGCAATACCCTGACTCCGATTCTAAAATAGCACTGCGGAGAATGCTGCCGGTTTTTTTAGGAAGTGCGACTTTGCAGATAAACCAGATTGTAAACAAAATAATTTCATCATCGCTGGAAACAGGCTCTGTTTCTGCACTCTCTTATTCCGGAACACTTATTGATTTTGTTACGGTGATATTTATTTCCTCTGTAACAACTGTCTTTTTTACAGAGCTATCATCTACGGCAGCCACCAGAGATATTAAAAACCATAAGCTATTGATTCGCCGTGGTGTCGCAAGTCTGACGTTGCTACTAGTTCCAATATCGGTAATCAGCGTGATGTTTGCTAAGGACATAATAGTTGTCGTGTTTCAAAGGGGGGCCTTTGATGAAGAAGCATCTATACTGACATCACGCGCTTTAATGGGCTATAGTGTCGGGTTCTTATTTTACGGACTCCGTGCGTTTCTTGACCGAAGCTTTTATTCATTTGGAGATACTAAAACGCCATTGATTAATAGCGTAATAACTGTAATAGTTAATATCGTTCTAAGCATTGTATTGTCTCGTTTTCTAGGTGTTGGGGGGATTGCATTCGGAGCCTCTATCGCGGCTATTACATCAGTTACGGTGCTCTGTTATTTGCTTAAGAGAAAACTCAATGGACTAGGGTTTAGAAAACTACTACCGACTATGGTCAAAATTATATCGGCTACCGTAATCATGGTAATAGGACTATCTATATTAATAACAATGCCATATTTCGGCAGCTTAATCTCATTAAATAGATTTATAATCACTACTATGGTTGGAGGTTCACTTTATATCTTGGTATTAGTACTTTTACGATGCGAGGAACTATTAAAACTCAAAGAACTACTAGTAGTGAAATTACGTAAAAGAAAAAAAACAATATAAAGTTTTCAACATTATCAGACAGTAGTTTAGAAAGATCATGAGGGTTAGTTACATGACGGTATCATTTGCTTTGAAAAATAATAACTTTCTACTTTGTAAAGAGCGAAATAGTGATTTTTTCAATTGCTATGATATCGGTGGGTTCAAATTTCAATATCATGATCGCGATGCTGTATTCGCAAGCGACGATAAGAAAAGTGTCATCTTATTTGGTACTATTGTCGACAGTGAAAATTACAATACTAGTTCAGATGATATTGCACATGGATTATTGAGTTCAAAAGATTTTTCTGATCTAATTGGGAAGAGTAAAAAGCTTGCTGGCAGGTATGTTATTGTATATTGCTCCGATGAGGGTCTATTCGTATTGCCAGACGCTACAGCAAGTATTCAGGTTGCTTATTCGATATCAAGCAACGATTTGTATGTTTCATCCAATCCGAAAATAATTGCGGATATGAATAAATGGCAGGAATCTCCACTGTCCATAAAAATCAAGAATTCTGCACATGAAACGCATCCCTTGCCGTATGATATGTCCATGTATGATCAAGTCAAATTTGTCATTCCGAATCATTATCTCGATTGCAATGCTCAAAAGATGATTAGATATTATCCGTTAGTAAAAACTGAAGAGATAACGGTAGATGCTGCAGCTTCGATATCATGTAAATCAGTGAATAACATCATCTTGGGGTATATGAAAAAATATAGGTTATCTCTTCCTTTAACATCCGGATTAGATAGCAGGGCTATATTGTCATTTTGCAAAGATAAGGTAAGCGAGATTCCTGTCTTTACATTCTTTCATGACAATTTTCATGAAGAAACAGGAGACATTGTTGTACCCAGAAAAATATCGTCAGCTTTTGGATTAGAGTATCATCGGTTAAATGATTTAGAATTGCCAAATGAATTGATTGCGGCCTACCAAACCAATTTAGGCAGTAGTACGAATCTGTCAGAAGCAAAAAATGCATGGACATATTATAATAGTGAACTGTCTCAGCATTTGAGATTAGACGGAGGGGTAATTCCATTAGCCAAAAGTAATTTTGGTGGCGACTTACCGGAGTTTTTGGCTAAACCGTCGTATTTTGTTACAAAAACACATAATTATTCTAAAGAAAACTACAAGGAAGTCATTCGTTGGTGTAAGGATATTAGACCGTATGTAAAAAGTAGTAAAATCTCAGCCTATGATTTGTTTTTTTGGGAGCATAGATTTGGTAAATGGTCACCCAATTCATATTTAAACTCGGATTTACTAGCAGAAACTCTCAATCCCTTCAATTGCAGAGAATTAATCGAAACCTGGCTGCAAGTTCCAAGAAAAAATAGAATGAATAAAGAAATTCACAAAGAAATTATCAGATTGAACTGGAATGAACTATTAGAGTTCCCATTCAACCCAGGTGGGCGGTTTGATATTGTATATAAGCACTCGTTATTATTTTATATTGCAAGCAAACTCAAATTCACTTTGGAGAGAAGAGCGTTTAAGACGAAACGGCGTTTATAACTGCAGAATCGCTTTGAGTGGCATAACGTAGCCATTTATCCGCTTCATATTGGCAACAATACTGGGATGCGGCGTGTATGGCGGAGCGCTGATGCTGTTAAGGTGTCGGGAGTTGATGGCTTTGGTTGCGGTGATCGGAAGGAAGCTTATAAGGAAATAGTAGGAAGCAGGGAATGCCCCCCTTTGCTAAAGAAATATAAGAGCAAGATCCGGTGAACCACAAAATTACAGGAAGCTTCCAAGATAAGGGCGACACGCACCAAAATTGTTTCTACTGTTTTAGTACAGCTTTTTTCGTATATTAACTGAACTATTTTAGGAACTATTTTAGTTAATCCATAGGAGAAACGAGGTGCAATATGTTGGATGTACTTAGCCTGTCAGTAATAAGATTATATCTTGATAATCCAAGATTATCGAAATCCTACAGTGAAGAAGAAGCTCTTTATAAGATAGTTGCGGATCAGCAGAAGAAGCTTGTTAAGTTGGCGAAAGATATAGCGAATTATAGGTTGAGCGAATTGGATGTCATTGCTGTATTCCCGGATACTGAGAAGGGTTTTTATCGGGTGGCTGAAGGTAACCGTCGCATAGCAGCACTCAAGTTATTAAAAGATCCGAGTTTAATAGAGAATAAATATCCGGCGATTTCGCAAGATTTTGCTAAAATCGCTGAACGAGATAAAATTGATTTTGATCATATCAATGTCAGTATTTTTCCTGCTGAAGACGATGAAGCGTTAATTCATTTTCTTGAACTGCGTCATTTAGGAGAGCAAGGAGGAGTTGGCACAGTAACATGGAATGCGAAGCAAAAAGGACGGTTCGACTATAAGGTCTATGGTAAGGAAAACCTGGTAATATTTTTGGATGAGCTTGAGAATAAAGAGATTCTGTCTAGGGAACAGATTGATGGAGTAACCAAGACAAATTGGGATCGAATACTGAGACCAATTGGGCTAAGCTTTCTTAGACTTGTTAAAGAAAATGGAACATACAAAATAGAGCCGGGTTATGAGGAGGAATTTGTTCAAAAGATAAGAATGGTCGCGTCTGAATTACAAGGGAAAACAGTTGGTGTTGTTTATGATCAGGAGCGAATAGAAAAATTTTATAATTACATGGAGAATCAATATTCGGGTAAAACAAAGGATTCTCCTGATAAAGAGAATGATCAAATTGCCAATCTTGAACATACTGCAAGTGAGTCTCCAATAGGAGAAGGTAATCAAGATGGTAAATTGATTAATGATCAAATTCAGAAACCAACTGAAAGAATGCCTAGAGATCTATTCAAGGATTGCAAGACAGTTATCCCATCACCGCTTAGAATTCAATCGCGCAACCATAGGATAACACGAATAATACAGGAACTAAAAGAATTGCCCGTTGAGCAATACCCAAATGCCTGCGGGTGTTTATTGCGAGCAATGATTGAATTGTGTGCTAAGGAGTATTTAGAACATCATAAACACGCGAGTGTGAAAAATGGAGATGCCACAAAAATTGAATTTAAAGATGCTATTTTTATGGCAAAAGATCATATGGTTCAAAGAGGCCGATTAACGGTTCAAAACGGGCGTTTAATTAAAATTGAAACTGAAAAAGGCGGAGTACGAGATTTATTCAATGGATATATGCATAATGCTGACAGCTATCCGAGCCCAATAGTTATACTGACAATTTTTCAAACATATCAAGAGTTCCTAAAAGAGTGCCTTCGTTAAGAATGTCTATGGCCAAACATACTGCCCCATGATAAGATGGTAATGAGGTGAGAAAATGCCTAGAACCGAATCTCCGCTACGCTATCCCGGGGGGAAGACAAAGTTATATAACCTTATCAAGCCAATTATTTCTCAAAACATCTTCGGAAATAATAAGACTTATATCGAGCCATTTGCAGGAGGATCAGGCCTCGCATTAAAACTTCTGCATAATGGTGATGTCGATAGATTAGTGTTAAATGATATTGACTATTGTATTTATTGCTTTTGGGATGCATGTTTACATAACGCCGACGAGATTTGTTCTTTGATTGAAGATAGTAAGATTAATATTGATACTTGGAATGAGAAACGAGAAATATACAAACAACCGGAAGAGCATAGCTGTCTAGAGGTCGGATTTGCAACACTATTTATGAATAGATGTAATGTGTCAGGTGTAATATGTGGCGGACCAATCGGTGGGTACAACCAGACAGGGAGCTACAAGCTAGATGCACGCTTCAACAAAGACGAGTTAATCCGAAAGATACTTCGTATTTATAAGAACAGAGATTATATTAAATTTTACAACGAAGATGCAAAGAATTTTATTCAAAACCTACCATTAGATTGCAGATATAATGAGACCATATTGAATATTGATCCGCCGTATGTGAAAAAAGGGCCACTACTTTATAAAAATTCCTTTTCAATAGATGATCATTCTGAGCTTGCGCAAATAATTCAAGCGGTAGAGTATAAATGGATAGTTACATATGACGAATGCGACACAATTTATAATCTGTATTCTAATTTCAGAAAAGAGATAATCACCCTTAAATATAGTGTGGGACACTCAAGAAGTGGTAGAGAGTTGATGATATATAGCGATGACATTGAACTGAAAAACTTTCAAATATGCTTTTAAGTAAGATTATACTCCCATATTGTTGCGAGGTCTGATATAGGCCTGTATTTA
The DNA here is from genome assembly GCA_050945655.1 of Acetivibrionales bacterium. GTDB lineage: Bacteria > Bacillota > Clostridia > DSM-8532 > DSM-8532 > DTU059. The sequence continues at coordinate 7,252 of JBMNTI010000099.1, forward strand.
CCGGCCAGAGGTTTGAAGAACTGAATGAATTATTAAGCTCGGATTAAACAGCGGTGTATGCTTTATACAGTAGGCAAATACTGTATTAGTGGATTGAAAGAGAATGTCAATAAAAATCGTTATTATGTCAGACATAGGTTCGTTCGAAACGCAAGAGCATTATTAAAGGAAGGGAACAACGTGGAAAATAATTATTTTGTGCACGAGAGCAGCTTTGTTGATGACGGCGTTACCATTGGGATCGGTACAAAGATTTGGCATTTCTGCCACATCCAGAGCGGTGCCCGGATTGGAGATGGCTGTTCTTTAGGCCAGAATGTCAACATCTCCAATAACGTTATAGTAGGCAATGGCTGTAAGCTCCAGAATAATGTATCCCTGTATGAAGGGGTCGAGCTTGAGGATTACGTATTTTGCGGCCCCTCCTGCGTCTTCACCAATGACCTGACACCCCGGAGCAAATACCCAAAAGGAAGTGCTGGCTATCTCAAAACGTTGATCAAGTACGGGGCATCTATTGGGGCAAATGCAACCATTGTATGCGGCCATACTGTAGGGAGATGGGCTATGATTGCAGCTGGGGCTGTTGTTACGAAAGATGTTCCAGACCATGCTTTGATGGCAGGAGTTCCTGCGAAACAAATCGGCTGGGTTTGCGAATGCGGTGAAGTATTGAGTGAAGACCTGGCTTGTGACAAGTGCGGCAGGAAATATTATCAAAACAATGATGGTCTAACCCAAATCCGCGATTAATAGTTTGAGGAACTCCATGAAACACCTAACACCCCAGCTCCAGCTTTACCAAATCAAAATCACAGCATGCTACAGCCGCCTGGTTCTCTGGTTTCAGACTCTCTTCCATAGGCTTAGCTATCTGTATCATCGCCACTTCCTCTATTTTGATCGATACGCCTACAGCATCAGGCTGCTGGATATCGAATTCCTGTTGAAGGCCTTTGGCTTCTTCGGAAGCGGCAAGCTGATCCTTGAGGTTGGAGAATATTTGTTCCAAGAGGACGGTAGTCTTCTGTATATTCTCCCGTTGGCCGTTCTGGTTGCGGCTTTCATTATTGTAGGCTATGCCATGGTCAGGCAGATGAGGTCCTGGAAACGGAATGTAACGGAAGTCTTGACTCCGGCTTCTATAGCGAAGAGTCCGGCAGACACGCTGCTATCAGAGCGTTATGTGAAAAACGGCTACCATGTCTTGCAGGATGAGGGCACGAAAAAGCATTACATCATGAGCCGGCAGGTCAATCGCATACTATATGAAGATCGTTGGCATCGGTACCTTTCTTTTGACGGTACCTTTTTTCTACCGGAGCAATGTGTCCGGATTGCCCCATATTATCTGGATAAAGCCTATCGGGAGAAGAAATCCCGGGGGACTCAGCTCTATCTCAGCAATTTGATCGGGCTTTTCCATGATGTGACAGCCGCTGAAGAGGATGGGCAGATCCGGGTCATGAAAACCAACTATTTCGATTTCCGACTCACCAATGAAACGGTAAACAAGGTTTATTTACCCGTTATCCATTCCGAGGGAGGCCCCATCGAAGGGCACAGGTTGCTTTACGACGAAAACGGAACTCTGCGGGACTATTCGGATACCCTGTGTGCTGATGTGCTGGGGGGATCTACATTGGCGGTGACCAATGACGGCTATGTGATCATGCAGATGCAGTCCGGCCAGGCGGACAGGAACCCGGGAACCATAGTGCCTTCCGGTTCCGGATCCACGGATTACAGCGATTTTATAAAGCTGCAGACCAGGATGAACGCTTCTCCATTTCGGAAAGCAGAAAGGCCTACCTTTCAGCAGCTGATTATCGACACCATCCACAGGGAATTGTGTGAAGAGAACGGATTAGACGGAAATGGCCGGGTTGCCGGGGGTAAAGGGATGCGGACCAGGGTGATTGGCTTTGCCAGGCTGCTGGACAGGGGAGCAAAGCCGGATTTCTTTGGTGTTACATACATTGACGCAAAGGCGGCAGAGCTGTATCCGCAAATGAATGAGTCTCTGGGCAAGGTGGTCCATGTTTTGCATCCAACCAAGAAGACAGACCAGGAGATTTCCCGTCATATTCTGATTCCCTATGAAGGGAATGGATCCATTACTGCTGCAGTCAGAAATACTATAAAGAATGTGCTAAGGCCCTTGGACTGCTGCAACTCTTCTTTTCAGACAGGGATGCTGCTGGACCTTATAGACAGATATTACGCAGAGGGAATTGATTTGTTTGATG
>JBMNTI010000100.1:0-9456 GCA_050945655.1 Acetivibrionales bacterium
TGCTCAAACTGAAAGGATAAATTCCTCCCATGTCCCAATCGTCGCCAAGCGCGTTGGGCAGGGCAGGATGTGATACATAGCGTAATTTGCCGGGCAAGAGTGCGGCAGGGCGAAGCAATGCCCAAAATAGAAAATTGACTTTAACAACAAACCAACGAAGGAGGCACCGCAGAGTGTCCGATAGAATTTACCTCTCTTCTCCCCACATGAGCGAGGAGGGTTACGAACAAAACTACATAAAGGAAGCCTTTGATACCAACTGGATCGCCCCCTTAGGTCCAAATGTGGATGGATTTGAACAGGAGCTGGCGGCCAGGGTCGGCGTGTCCCACGCCGCCGCGTTGTCCTCCGGAACCGCCGCCATTCACATGGCGCTCTTGGCCGCCGGCGTAGGCCCCGGAGACATAGTCTTTTGCCCCACCCTGACCTTCTCTGCCACCGCCAACCCCATCATCTACCAGAACGCAACCCCCGTCTTCATCGACAGCGATATGAAAACCTGGAACATGGACCCGGAGGCCCTTGAGGTCGCCTTTGATAAATATCCCCAGGCAAAAGCCGTCATAGTCGTTCATCTATATGGGCTGGCCGCAGATATGGACCCTATCATAGAGATCTGCCGAAAGCACAATGTCCCCATCATAGAAGACGCAGCCGAATCCTTAGGCACCCTTTACAAAGGAAAGCAAACAGGATCCTTTGGAGACTACGGGGTCTTCAGCTTCAACGGCAACAAGATCATCACCACTTCCGGCGGTGGCATGTTGGTTTCCAATAACGAAGAGAGGATCCGCAAGGTTCGCTTCTGGTCCACCCAGTCCCGAGATCCTGCCAGACACTACCAGCACAGCGAACTGGGCTACAATTATCGGATGAGCAACATAGCGGCGGGCATAGGCCGGGGCCAGCTGAAGGTATTAGACCAGCGAGTGGCCAAGAAGAAATACATCTTTGAGTATTATAAAAGAAAACTAAGCGGGCTTTCCGGTGTTCACTTCATGCCCGTCAATGAGTGGAATGAACCTAACTACTGGCTCTCCTGCATGACCCTGGACGGTACGGTGAATTCCCTTCAGATCATGGAAGCATTGGAAGCAGAAAACATCGAATCCCGACCCGTCTGGAAACCCATGCACATGCAGCCCTTCTTTGCAGAATATGATTATATAGGACAAGGTGTCGCAGAGCATATATTTGAAAAAGGTATCTGCCTGCCCAGCGATACCAAGATGACGGATGAAGATTTAAGTCGGATCTGCGGGATAATTAAGAGTTTGTGGTGATCCAGGTGCAAAATAAAGGCATTTACAAACGACACATAAAAAGACCAATGGACATTCTCCTGTCCTTGTGTGCCATTATTGTGTTGTCGCCGGTTATGCTGATAATAACTTTACTTGTAAGAATCAAACTGGGGAGTCCAGTTATATTCAAACAGAAAAGGCCGGGACTCAATGAGAAGATATTCACTCTATATAAGTTTCGGACGATGACGGATAAGAGGAATGAGAATGGAGAGCTGTTGCCAGATTCGGAGAGGCTTACAAAGTTCGGCAAGATTCTTAGATCTACTAGCCTTGATGAGTTACCGGAGCTATTTAATATTCTAAAAGGCGATATGAGTGTTGTGGGGCCAAGGCCTTTGCTGGTAGAATATCTTCCCCTTTATAATGATACACAAAAACGCAGGCACGAAGTGAGACCGGGTTTATCGGGATTGGCCCAAGTTTGTGGGCGTAATGCGATTTGTTGGGAAGATAGATTTAGTCTGGATATTGAGTATGTCAACAATGTGAGCTTTGTTGGAGATTGGAAAATCATATTAAAGACTATTGTGAAGGCTTTTGCGAGAGAAGATATTAATTCAGAAACTGCGTCTACGATGGAACCTTTCAAAGGTTTTTAGGGTTATCATATAGTTAGTATAATAGTTAAGGACACACAAAAATGAAAGATTTATTTATTATTGGCGCTGGAGGTTTTGGTAGAGAACTGCTAAGTTACGCCCTTGATATTATGAAGACAGATGAATGTGGCTGGGCAGTTAAAGGTTTCCTAGATGACAACTTAAATGCTTTGGCAGGTTTCGATACTGGATATCAAGTCCTTGGCACAATTTCTGGTCACTTAATTGAAAAAGAGGCCCTTTATATTTGCGCAATCGGTGATGGAAAAAAGAGATTGACAATAGGTAGAGAGTTTCTCGAAAATGGAGCGCAATTTATTAATCTAATACATCCCAGAGCAAGGATAAGAGAACGTGTAGAAATGGGCGTTGGAAATGTCTTTTGTCCTCTTTCACGTACAAGCCCAGATGTTACCATAGGTGATTTCGTAATAATTAACTGTAGTTCAGGTTTTGGCCATGATTGTATAATTGGTAGTGGTTGTACGTTAAGTGCAGGATGCGATGTGACAGGGAATTGTAAGCTTGGAGAAGGTGTTTTTTTAGGATCAAAAGCCGTAATTACTCCTGGACGAAGAATTGGTGATTATGCGAAGATTGCTGCAGGCGCCGTAGTCTTCACCCATGTCAAGGCGGGAAAAACAATGTATGGGAATCCAGCGATGGTTCTTAAATAAATTAAAATATGGAGGATTTGAAATGACAGAAAAAGAAAAATTAGCACTGCTTGAGGAAATGCTAGAGTTGGATGAGGGAAGTTTATCTCCTGAAACATCATTAGAGAGTATTAATGAATGGGACTCTGTAGCAGCCCTTTCACTGATCGTATTGATGGATGAAGAATTCGGAAGGCAGCTAACAGGGAAAGAAATTAAAGATCTTAAATATATCAATGATATACTTAGCCTAATGGAGAAATAAGGGGTAGAGAGATGGCGATCTACGACCTAGGTAATGTTATGATATCTGGTATTGCTTGCGCAGTTCCAGAGACTGTGGTTAAAGCTGAGCAATACTATGAAGTGTTGGGAGAAGATGTTGTAGATAAATTTGTAAAAACAGTTGGCGTTAAACAGCGACATCTTGGCGGAGATTCAATGGTAACCACTGCAGACCTTTGTTATGATGCTGCAGAAAAACTCATTAAAGATTTACAAATAAATAGAGAGGAAATCATTGCACTAATTCTTGTTACTCAGACTCCAGACTATATCATTCCCGCAACTGCATGTGTATTACAGTATCGATTAGGATTATCGGAAGAATGCTTGGCGTATGATGTTAATTTAGGCTGTAGTGGTTATGTATACGGTCTGTATTTAGCGGCAACGCACATAAAGCCGGATACGAAGGGTAAGGTATTATTGCTTGCCGGAGACGCTAAACCTTCTAGAAAAGACTCTATTGATAGATCACAGGCGATGCTATTTGGAGATGCTGGTACTGCCACCATTCTTGAGTATACAGAAAAAGGCTCCGGTATGAAGTGCTTGCTAAAAACACAGGGACACGGTTTTAAGTCTCTAATTAAACCATGTGGCGGAAACCGTCATCCTGGTGGGAATATGGAGAGAACCCTCAGAGATGATGGAACGATTAGGAATGATTTTGAAACATACATGGATGGTACTGCGATTTTTAATTTCTCCATTAGTGAAGTGCCAAAGCTATTTAATGAATTCAACAAAATTTTCAATTTAAGCCCCGAGGATTTTGATTTTATTGCTTTTCACCAAGCCAATCTGTTCATGCTGAATTATATTGCAAAAAAATTAAAGCTACCTAAAGAGAAGATGCCTATTTCCTTAGATATCTACGGAAATACCAGTTCCGCATCCATCCCAATTACGATTTGTGACTACTTTAATCGAAACAACCAAGAATGTGATGACAAATACTATAATGTGATGGGATGTGGGTTTGGAGTTGGCTTATCTTTAGGAATTACGACATTCCAAGTACATAATAAAACCTGTTTTCCTATTATTACAACGAATGATTCGTTTGAGGATGGATTAATATGAAGAATATCATTGATTTAACTGGAAGGAAAATATTAGTAACCGGAGCTTCTTCGGGCATTGGTCGAGAGACATCTATTTTATTAAGCCAGATTGGTGCAAACGTTGTTATAGTTGGGCGTAATGATAAAGAGCTTACAAATACAATGGCGGCAATGAATGATGGTAACCATAAAAGTTTTACTTGCGATTTAATGGAGCTTGAGAATGTAAAGGAACTAGTTTTGAATGCTGTTGACTATGATGGCAATAAACTAGATGGGCTTGTACATTGTGCAGGCATATCGATAGATTTACCGTTAAAAAATCTTGAATATAACAAGATGGATCAACTGATGAAGACTAATTTCTACTCATTCATCGAACTGGTAAAGAATTTTTCGCGAAAAAACATTTCTGGAGGGGGTAGTATCGTCGGAGTCTCTTCTAGAGCTGCAATTGGCGGAGCAAAGTGCCAGACTATTTATTCGGCAAGTAAAGCCGCTTTAGATGCTTCCGTAAGAACTTTGGCGATAGAGTTAGTCCAAAAGAAAATTCGAATAAATTCAGTTAGACCTGGCTTTATAAAAACCGCTCTGGTAAACAATTATATGGAAACATGTGGGGTAGGAAGTGCCGGAGAAAGACAATTGTTAGGGATAGGTGAGCCGATAGATGTGGCAAATTTAATTGCATTTTTGCTTAGCGATGCTACAAGGTTTATAACAGGAAGAAGTTTTGAAGTTGATGGGGGAAGATTCTAGTATAAAATGAAGAGTATTATTGATTTAACTGGAAGGAAAATATTAGTAACCGGGGCTTCTTCGGGCATTGGTCGAGAGACATCTATTTTATTAAGCCAGATTGGTGCTGATGTGATGATGATTGGTCGTAATGAGGAGGAACTTGAAAAAACTTTAGAGATGATGGAAGAGGGTAATCATAAAGTATTTCCCTTCGATTTATCGACTTTAAATGATATTTCTATATTGATCGACCGGATGGTCTCAATAGATGATAGGAAGCTAAACGGCTTAGTTCACAGTGCAGGAATTAGCGTTAACTTACCATTACGAAATTTAGATTATAAAGCAATGGATAACACCATGAGAATTAATTATTATGCATACATTGAGTTAATAAAGAACTTCGCTCTTCGGAAGAATTCTTCCGGAGGTAGTATTGTGGGCATTTCTTCTATTGCATCTCCCATGGGAGAAAAAACTCAAACAAATTACTCCGCAAGCAAAGCTGCAATGGATGCTGCAACGCGAACGCTCGCACAAGAACTGTGCAGCAAAGGAATTCGAATCAATACGGTTTTGCCGGGACTAACAAAGACAAAAATGACACAAAAGACTGCTGAAGCATTGGAAGCGGGAGAAAAACCAGATGTAATGGAGCGCCAATTATTAGGAATGTGTGAACCAATTGATATAGCTAATATGGTTGCATTTTTATTGAGCGATGCATCAAGATTCATTACAGGACGAAGCTTCTATGTTGATGGTGGAAGATTCTAAAGTATCATCATTGAATTATAACTAAGGACATTTATTGGGGGTAGACATATGGCAACAGATTGCCTAAAGAACATTCGAATCGCGGGTATTGCTTGTGCAGTTCCGGGAGAAATCGTAAAGACAGAGGATTACCGAGAACAATTTGGAGAGAAGGCAGTACAGCAGTATACTGAATTTGTCGGGATCAGGCAACGCCGTATCGCCAATGGAAAGACTACGAGTTCTGATTTGTGTTGCGCAGCAGCAGAGAATTTATTTGCCGAATTAAATATTGACCGAAGCCAAATTGACGCTTTGATATTTGTATCACAAACTCCAGATTATATTAATCCCGCTACAGCATGCGTTTTACAATATAGATTAAACTTATCAAATGAATGCTTGGCCTATGATGTAAATCTGGGTTGCTCTGGATATGTTTACGGCTTATTTATTGGAGCATCACATATGCAGGCCGGAGGAATCAAAAAAGTACTAGTCCTAGCGGGAGATACCAGATCTTATTTGGCTTCGCCATTAGACCAAAACCAAGCAATGATGTTCGGAGACGCCGGCAGCGCAACATTATTGGAATATGATGATACTGCTCCTGATACTAATTGTATTTTAGAAACCGTTGGTAGTGGATTTAAGAATATGATTACCCCCTGTGGTGGTTTTCGCCACCGATTTGGAAATACAGAACGAACATTAAGAGACGATGGGGCATATCGGTCTGACTATGATGGGGTAATGAATGGCACTGACACTTTTCGATTCACGATTTCGGAAGTACCTGAACTTTTTAATAGGTTTTTTCAATCATTTTCCTGCGGGCCTAATGATTTTGATTTTCTGGTCTTGCACCAGGCAAACCTTTACATCATGAAAAATATTGCGAAGCGTATTGGAATGTCTAAAGAAAAGATGTTGGTGTCGAACGACTTATACGGAAACACTGTTTCTGCAACAATACCAATTACCTTATGCAACCACTTTGGAGGCAATAATGCGAAAGGAAGTAATAAAATCCTTATATCAGGCTTTGGAATTGGACTATCACTAGCGGTGATGTCTATTGAATTGAATCCTAAAGTTTGCTTGCCGATTATTATTTCTGACAGTCATTTTGACGATGGATTGTTTGAGGAATAGTCTTAGTGATATATAAAATTACAGAACCCATCAATAGTACCAATTCATATGTTCTTTACGATGAGAACAATGAAAGGGCTCTTCTTATTGATGCATGTGATTTTTTACGAATAGACGATTTCATGATACAAAACAGATTGTCAATTGATCATGTTATCCTAACCCATGAGCACTGTGATCACATATTTGGACTGGAGCAATTGCGTGAAAAATACCATGCTAGTGTTATTGCAAGTAACAGTTGCAGTAGTGGCATACAAAATTGCTTAGCTAACATGTCTAAAATCTACGAATCATACCTCTTTTTCAGCGGGAGAGACAATACAGTGACTATAGAACCGTTTGTATGCAAAGAGGCTGAAATCACTTTTTCAGAGCGTATTCAGTTTGAATGGAATAATCATTCAATCTACGTTGAAGAAACACCGGGCCACTCCAAGGGAAGTAGTTCAATAGTTTTGGATGGGATATATTTATTTAGTGGAGATTCATTGTCGATAGATTATAAAGTAATAACCAAATTACCGAATGGTAGCGAGATCAAATACAAAGAAAAATCACTGCCTTTTTATCAAGGACTACCTGATAGTACAATTGTCTTTCCAGGTCACGGACGTAATTTTCTAATTGGTGAAATAATGAGGGAAAACTATGAGTAGAATAGGCTTATTATTTCCTGGGCAAGGTTCCCAAGCAACTGGCATGGGCCAAGATTTATATAACCTGATGCCAAGTGCAAAGAAAATAATGGACGATGCCAATGACATTTTAGGTTTCGACATTAGAGGCATGATATTCAACGGAGTGCTTGAGGAACTGACAAGAACAGAGAATGCACAGCCTGCTATATTTATAGTATCTGCTATGTATTTTGAGAAGTACAAGGAACTGGACATCCCTTTTGAGATAGTTGCGGGTCACAGTCTTGGAGAGTATTCTGCACTCTATGCGGCGGATGTATTTGGATTTGAAGAAGGTTTAAGGCTTGTAAGAAAAAGAGCCTTAGCAATGGAAAGTATTCTTGAGAAAGGTGCAATGTTTGCGATTATGGGAATGCCATTGGAGCAAATAGAAGACGGATTAAAAGAGTATGATGGGAAGGTAGTCATAGCGAATATCAATTCAAAATCTCAAATTGTTATTTCCGGTTATGAAGAAGAAACGACACAAGCCGCCTCTGACTTTTCGAAAGTAAACGATACTCAAGTAAGGCAATTAAATGTAAGTACGGCTTTTCACAGCCCTCTTATGCAAGAGGCCGAAAAAACAATGGCTACGGAAATTGATAAAATTGAATTTAATGACCCGACTTGTTTCGTTATACCTAATTTTACAGCAACACCGTCCAAAGACATTAATGAAATAAAGGATGCATTGAAAAAGCAAATTACGGGAAGGGTAAACTGGTTGGATACAATACTATCCATTAAAAATATGGGGATAGAGCAACTGTATGAGGTTGGATACGGAGATGTGCTAAGGAAGTTGAACAAGGCAATAACACTTAGGCCAAAGTGTTTGAGTTTATAACCACTAACGGAAAAGACAAAGACACCAGCTGGCAATTTATTGGCGATATAATTCACGAATTAATATGGCTAAGTATGCAGTTTATGCAAGATAAATTGTGAAAGGGGTTGTTATTATGATCGCAGTTCATAACCTAAATAACACCGGCAACAAGAATCCCCCAGCTGGATATTCGTCTTGGAGATTATGGTGGCAAACTCAAACCGGAAAAATGTTTTGCTTATGCTCTAGAGTAGGTTGTAATAATTTTGCTGATGTCGGAGCACATGTTCAAAAAGAAGGCTCAGCCGATAAATCATGGTACATAGTTCCCTTATGCACAGCCTGCAACAACATCTCTAGCAAGGAAGCATTTCTTGTAGATGCAGAAAATATGGTGTCACTTTACTAATAGTGTCATTAGCCGCAAGCTTTAGCACTGGTTACGATGTATTTATTAGGGATCTTTACACCTATAACAGATGAACATGAGATGCAAGAAGCTGCCTCATCACCTTTTACCGAAGTAAACAATCATTTAGATAAATCATAAAACTGCTTTCAGACAGAGAAGCCCCTGACTATACCAACTCAATAAAAGAAAGTATTACAGCAGTCGAAAGAATGTGTTCACAAATAATTGGAAAGCCGGCAACCCTTGGAGAAGCCTTGAAAAAACTTGAAAAACTGGGCTTAGAGATCCACCCCGCAATGAAAACCGCCTTCGAAAAGCTGTATGGCTACCCTAGCGATGCTTCTGGTATTCGCCATTCAGGCCAACTGGGTGGGTCTGACTCAACTTTTGAAGAGGCTAAGTTCATGATAGTCGCCTGCAGTGCATTCATTAATTATTTGAGAGGTGCGTGGGCTAAAAATTGAGAATAATAAGCGTTTTTGCTATGCCTGCTATGGCATTAAGTATCATAGAATTAGTTAACAAAAAGAGACTTCGCATCGCGAGGAGATTTCCAAAGCTTTTGTTATGGAATTAATAAATTGCGGTTAATTGAAGCGACAGTCAAGAGGGCTTCAAGCAGGGTGAAAGGCGGTAAAAGAATGGAAGATAACACAAACCGGAAAAACTATGATAATGGCAATGATAAACCCGTGTTATTAAAGGCTGTAGAAATAATACTAGCGGATCCTGCTGAAATAAAAAAAGAAGCTATAGCTTTACGCAATAAATTTGAGAATAATTGCAGTGACAAGACTCCAGATGAAATAAAACTAAAGGCAGCTAGAAAGATCGTTTCAAATTATTCGTACTTTACATCCTTTATCGGTGGGGCCACCTCCTTGACCGGCATAATCCCCGGATTGGGACAAGTTATAGCAATAACGGGTGGCTCAACTGCAGATGTCGCACTGTCTATGAAATATCAAA
>JBMNTI010000101.1:0-9254 GCA_050945655.1 Acetivibrionales bacterium
TTTAGTTCTTCTTAGTGGCTGAAATGGTATATGAATAAGAGGCTGTTTGGTCTGCAAAGGTGCTTTCTCCCTGGCATGTTACCACACCTTTATTCTTCTTGAAGTATAGGTCAAAGCCTCCACCCAGTATTCCTTCTGAAGGAGTAAGGTGTAAAACTCCGTCATCCCATCTTCCTTTATAGAAAATTGTGCCTCCGAACTGAGAGTGCTCTGTATATAATCCTATATCAGCTGTTTCTTCTCCAGTCTTTGTGATGGTCATGGTTCCGTTATGAGTTCCTTCAATACCCTCGAATGATTTCCTGTACTGCTCAATTAAGTCTTCCGAACCTTCAACGTCCTCCATTTGTGAAATCAGATCATCAAGATATGGGGTTTTGAAGTCAGATACATTCTGGACCATATCATATTCCCCGATAATATCTTCAAATCTCAGCTCGTCACCAAGCTTTGCTATTTTCCCATCTGGACCGTATATACTGTCTCCGTCGGGCATATCTATCCTTTCGACTATGTAAGCAGTGTATTCGTCCGATCCTTCCTCTGAGACCTGGCCTTTATCCTTAGGCTTGATGTCTTTTAAGGGTATTTCCACCGGATACAAAGAAACCTCTTCCCTGTGGCGATATTCTGCGCTGCTGGGGCCGGTAATGATAATATCATATCCCGAAATAAATATCTCTGGGGTTCGGGATACTCCAGTCAGGAGGGGTAATAACTAAATAATCTTCATCAATTTCAATAGTGGGCTCTTCAGGCTGGCGAAGAAGATAGATCTGATATGTGGCATCTTTCTCATCAGTATCAGCCGAAATCTCTTCGGTCTGCGCCTGTATTTCCATAAGAGTAATAGTGCCTGAAGTACTTGCGGGCAGCACAACGATCTCTTGATTAGGATAAATTGTCGTGGTGTTTGAATCATCTACAAAATTACGGGTTATATAATAGTTTGCCCAAGGGAGCTTATTCTTTACCGCCAATCTGTATTCAACGGGTTTTCCGTCGACCCCTTTACTGTCAATTTTAAAATCCTGCATCCTAACCGATAATGGCTGCCAGCTCATTTTTATTTCTGCCATTGGGTTATCGGCATTCAGCTTTATATCTTCAATTTTGGGTGAAATGAATTGGATTCTGGAATAAATTTCTTTATAGTACTTTTGACAAAATGCAATAAAATCCTTGCTGTATGGTTGCGCGGAAGAAGGTTCACTTATACTTACATTAGCAGTTTGCTGGCGCAGTACTGAATTAAATATCTCTTTTCCCCCGGACGTGTTGCTGAATCGTGTTACCAGATCGGGGATAAACCCGTTCTTATTACCTGAATAATATCGGTCACGCAAAAAGTCGATCCAATGGGAAGCCTGATAACCATGAATTCTAAGATATTCCTTATTATCACTGTTATTGCTCCACAAGAAAGGATTTAATAAAGATTTTGAGTATAAATTTTCAAAATAGTATCGATCTGTTAATGTAGTAGTATGATCTGAATCAATTACTTTCTTACCGGCTTCGCTGGAAAAGTAATCAAATGCTTCCTTTTCCAACGATACAGCCAATGCTTCCCAGAACATAGTATACTCGTCGGAATCAAAGGTTACCGCCCTGCTCTCAACTACATGAAATAATTCATGAGTTACTGTAAGAATAAGACTCGAAGTAGCCACAGTTCCTTTTTCTGTAGCAGAACGGGGCATTTTTTCATGGCTGGCATTAATATGGATGAAGGGATAATATGTATACAGGTTCATACTGATTCCCAATGATTCTTTTCCATGACCCTCCGGCCATTTGTCCAATACAACTACGTCTACATCGAATCCAGGTGTGTCAAATTCCCTGAAACCAAAAAGGTATTTATCAGCTAGGTCAAGAGCAATTGTAGTTTGTACAACCTCAGCCGGCCAATAGTTCTTTTTACTAAAATCCACATCTTTCATTTTACGGGCAATTTCAACATATTCCGGGTCATTGTATAGGGCTTTTAATTTACCGTCTAGGTATGCCTTCATCTCGTAACCGCTTTTAAATTTTCTGGTAGCTTCAAGAGCAGCAGAATTGAGAGAGCCATTGGGGTTAAGGTCGTATTTTTTCATAATGGGTGTTATTTCTTCGTAGTATTGTTTCATTTCAGCCAATAATAATGTTTCAGGCCAATATACATCATAAGAAGCATATGTACCCTTATAGACAATGTGATGAAAATTTATACCCTTATCCCTGTAAAGCTTATCCAGGCCTTCATGGCCACGCTCAATAAGATGCATTACTGTGGTTCCGGCTGTCAGACCGATTATCACCGCACAGATAATAGAGTTTTGGCTGGTCTGACAAGTTAACACCGAACCGTTTACATCGGAAGGAAGAAATGAGACAGAACCATCATCTCCGATTCTGACGGCATGGGTGAATTCCCAGAACACCTCGTCTATATCCATTTTTGAAAGATCCATCCCCACATTGATTAATCCCGGCATACGCTCATCGGAATCAATTCCACCATCAATCTCATATCCGCCCAGTACGAGCCAGTCAGCATCAACATACTTTCCTGTAAGATCCATTATTTTATCATCATTTATTCTTTCAGCTGTAAATTCCCGATCCTTATCAAGCGCATTTTCCGGGGCAGAGATCGTTATTCCGTCAGCAGGAGTAACCTTAAAGGCCTTTGTTCCTGAAACAGGCATTGGAGCAGGGTTCGTACCGGGATCGGATGCAAGATATTCTGCCATCCATTCCTCAGACAATACCGAGACATCTTGATTACTATCAGGGCTCTCTTCTGAGCCGTTGTTTCCTTTATTGTTTTTACCATTGTCTTTTCCGGTTCCGACAATTCTGTCATTATCTATCCACTTCCATATATATCCCGGCTTCCAAAGTCCGACAATAAGGGCAATTATGAGTACAACTGCAACACCGGAAAAGATAAGAGATCTTCTGGATTTTGAAACAGGGCGGGCTGTATAGATTTGCTGTTTTTGAATCTCGGCAACAGTCGGCATTGGCCGCCCGCAGGACATACAATAAAAAGTATCGGGATAGTTGAAAGCACCGCAACTGAGACAAGTTATTGACTGTGTTTGTGTAGATGAAACTGTTTGTGGGACGGGTCTACCGCAATTTGTGCAATTAATGCTGCCTTCGGAAACATTCACTCCACAGCCGGGGCATGAAAACCCGGGAGTGGATTTAACGATTTGTTTGTTTGCAGTTCCACATTTGCCACAAAATTCATTACCCGGTTTCAATTCATTATTACATTTTATACATCTTGCCATGCTAACCTCCTCATTTAGAGAGAATTAATTCTAATGTTATTCTGAGTGCTCCTTGTCATTGCTATAAATACATCATGTGGAACCTTTAGCCAATGTCATGCTTGCCTCTCAGGAATTTCATCCGGAAATTATTCGCGCCACTAAGCAATCCATGCTCCGCTTCACGCATGACATCGGCTGTGGTTCCTCCACGTTCCTCCCTGCTTGAATTCATTTATCGTGGTGCGGGTAAAAATATCCCTCATTGTACTTGAACTCGCAATGGTAAACTATTGATTATTAAAATACTATACAGATAATACTACCTATCTTGATTATAAAAGTATTAGCGATGTTCTTGGGGCTTATGACATAAGAAATCATTGACAAATTAAAAAATGTGTCATTGTCAATTATAAATTGAGTTAGCAGATAAGGTATGTTAATCTAATTAAAGAATAATAGCTTATTAGGAATACCACGAAACATTAAACGGAGGTGTTCAATGTCTTTTATAATAATCCGAAATGACATCACAAAAATGAAAGTGGACGCAATTGTTAACGCTGCCAATACCGCTCTTAAGATAGGTGGCGGGGTATGCGGAGCCATTTTTAAGGGGGCTGGAAGTTCGGATCTTCAAAAGGCTTGTGATAAGCTTGCTCCTATAAAGATGGGCGAAGCAGTTATTACCTCAGGATTTGGGCTTTATGCAAAATATATTATTCATGCGGCGGGACCTGTATATAAAGACGGAAAACATGGTGAAGAGGAGCTTCTAAGCGCTTGTTACACAAATTCACTAAAACTTGCAGTGGAAAATGGTTGCAAGAGCGTAGCATTTCCCCTTATTTCAAGCGGAATTTACGGCTATCCGAAAGCGGAGGCGTTTCGTGTCGCCACCTCCGCAATTCATGACTTTCTTGAAGATCACGACCTTGAAGTATACCTTGTGGTGTTTGATAAGGATGCCTTTGAAGTGAGCAAAGAATTGCTTGGCGATATTGAAGAATATATCGATGAAAACTATATAAAAGCAGATTACGAGGATTTACGCCGTCAAGACAGAATTTTAGAAGCGGAATCAGTGCAAATGGCGGAGCCGGCAATACCGGAACCTGTTCATCTTGCTGAAGAAATAAAAGAGGATGGCATAGAAAGCTTGGTGGGAAATCTGGACGAATCGTTCTCCGAAACTCTTCTGCGCCTGATCGATGTAAAGGGAAAGACCGACGTTGAAGTTTATAAACGTGCCAATATTGACCGGAAGCTATTCTCTAAGATAAGAAGCAGCAAGAGTTATATGCCAAGTAAACGTACCGCAATTGCTCTTGCAATTGCTTTGGAATTATCCCTTTACGAAACCAATGATCTTTTGAAGCGGGCGGGTTATGCACTTTCTCACAGCCGGAAATTTGATGTGATAGTGGAATACTTTATAGTGAACCAAAAATACGACATATTTATGATAAACGAGGTATTGTTTAAGTACGATCAACCACTCTTGGGGGGATAATAAAGTATATTTATTTGTCGTTTTACAAGCGACCACAGGCCATATTTGAAGTGTTACCCTTAAATTGCAATAAAACTTAAGGAGGACATTTCAATGAAAAAAGGATTAACCGAACTGGTATTTATACTTGACAAAAGCGGCTCAATGGGAGGACTGGAATCAGATACGATTGGCGGGTATAACGCAATGCTTGATAAGCAGAAGGCGGTTAAGGGAGATTGCTGTATTACAACTGTTCTGTTTGACAACAATTATGAATTGCTCCACGACCGCATTGACATCAAGGCTGTCAGTCATATCACCGAAAAAGAGTACTCTGTAGGTGGTTCAACAGCGCTTATCGATGCGATAGGAAGAACAATCCACAAAATCGGGAATGCCCAAAAACATACCGCTGAGGATTACCGTGCTGAAAAGGTACTGTTCATCATTATTACAGACGGTGAGGAGAACTCTAGCCGAGAATACTCTTCGGTAAAAGTTAAGAAAATGATTGAACACCAAAAAGCCGAACATGGATGGGAATTTATTTTTCTCGGTGCAAATATTGATGCTGTTGAAACTGCCAAGCGCTTTGGTATTGCCCCAAATCGTGCCCAGAATTATCATGCCGATAGCAAAGGTGTGGAGCTTAATTTCCGTATTATGAGTGAAGCTGTTTCCGAATACAGGGAGTGTAACGCAATGCCGGACAACTGGAGTGAAGAAATCCAAAAGGATTACAAGGAACGTGGAGAGAAACGCTGATGAAGGGCAGGCTAGGATACATCATAGGGAGAATGTTTGGGAGGTATTTTAATGCAAAACTTGTTCATAGGTAAATTTACAAAAAAGGATCAATATGAAGGTAATTTTTATCAGGTGGAAAATGAACGAGAAGTTACATGGTTCAACGGTCTTAGCGAAGGCGATTATGTGTTGCCGAGTCATGGCGGATATTTTGGGAAATTGTTGAAGTGCAGAGCGTTTGTGACCCGTGACGGTGCGATGAGAGCAATTTTTGATGTTGTAAAAACGTTTTTGCCGGAATTGACCCTTGCCGGAAACATTGTATGCTGCAAATACTTCTCTCCCGAAATAAATCTATTAAATAAAGTTGTTAAATCCACCAAAGGCTACGGATTCCACAAAATTGAACTGGAAAACAGTTGCCCGAGCATAGATGTTATTGATTTTTATAGGTCTCAGAGAAGGTTTCTTATTATTCTAAAAGAAATGCTGTCAAACACAAATTTTTTTAAACCTTCTGATATTTGTATTGTAATAAACAACCTTAATGAATCAAATATAGAAGATATTCTTGAGTATAACGGCCAAAATTTTAAAAGATATAATATTCTTTGGGGGCTGTATCAAGAGAAAATCGATGGCGGATCAAAAAAATATTCACTTCGTCAATTGCTCGACTTTGCAGATGCTAAAAAAGATGCCGCGCCTAAAAAAGAAAAGTATTTGAATGCGGTCTTAGCTGCATTAGAAGCTGACGGATACTTTATGGCAGATAACGCCGTATCCTTATATGATAATGTTTTGGTAGGCAGAAAACAGTATATAAGCAAGGGAGTAAACAATGCAGAGGATGAAAAAGGCGAAGACGATGAGGAAGATATTTTTGAAGAAAATCATTCGGTTTATAGCCAATATGCAAGGCTCTTAAAGTTTAATCCCAATATTATTCTGTATGGACCTCCGGGTACAGGCAAAACCTATGGGGCAATGCGTATTATTGAGGCATTTGAATCACAGAATGGGAACCCGGTGTCGTATAAGACAGTACAAGACGAAAACAGAGTACGTTTTATTACCTTCCATCAAGCCTTTTCATACGAGGAATTTGTTGAAGGTCTTAGACCTGAGACAGATGAAAAAGGGAATATCAGATATGAAATTAAGCCCGGAATTCTCAAAAGATTAGCAGAAGAATGTAAAATTCAAGAGCGTAAAAAGAGCATTGAGAACGATATCTTAGCAGATACGACCGGTGAGAGCAAGGTGTGGAAGGTTTCGTTAGGAAGACGTTATACAGACGAGCATATCTATAAAGCATTGAAAGCCAGAGAAGAAATTGCTATAGGATACGGAGTTGAAGAAAGTGTTGCCGACTGGACCGATGAGCAGATCGATGCGGTTGACAGAACCGGTATACTTAAGACATTCCGGAGTAAAGTACAAATAGGAGATATTGTTTTTATTTTCAACAGCATTCGAACTATCCGTTTGATTGGTATTGTTGTATCCGATTATTACTATACGAACGATGATGGACTTGGCTACGGCCACAGACGGAAGGTAAAATGGATCAAAGACTGTGAGAGTGAACCTATCGACATATTTAAACTTAACCAAGAAAAACAGCTTTCCTTAGCATCCCTATATGAATTAAAAATAAACTCGGCAGATGCGTTAAAGCTTGTCGATGATAAAGAAGATAAGCAGGTTCAATCAAAGCCATATTATCTTGTAATCGACGAGATAAACCGTGGGAATATTGCAAAAATATTCGGGGAGCTTATTACACTGATAGAAAAAGATAAGAGAGAAAAATTGTCTTGCCTGTTACCATACTCAGGACATGAGTTTTCACTTCCGAAAAATCTCTATATCATAGGCACCATGAATACGAGTGACAGATCCATAGCCTTGTTAGATACTGCCCTTAGAAGAAGGTTTGCATTTATTGAGATAAGCCCTGATCCGGCACTGGTTGAAAGCAGGACTCCTACCATCGGAGGCAATGTGTCTCCTGCAAAGCTCATGAAGGCGATCAATCAAATAATCACCGAAAAGATTGACCGGGATCATAGAATAGGACATAGCTATTTTCTCAGTGATGATTTAATATCAAAAATGGATCTCTATCATGCCTGGTACTATAAAATTCTGCCACTCTTGATGGAATACTTTTATAATGATATTTCCCAAGTAGCTGATATCGTTGGAGATCGTTTCTTTGATAAACAGACAGGAGAAATTGTAATGCTGGGACTGAAAGCAAATGAATCCGGAGTTTCGGATTTCGAAAGCGCTTTAATGAGTATTTATGAAAGAGGAAGCTAATATGTCCGGAAGTATAATCACTTTATTTGAAGACAGAAAAACTAAGGTTGACTTATCCCGGTCCCAGATTAACGATATTCTTTTTTTAAGCAGAATTTTAGGCAACCAGTGCATAAGAATTGATTATGACGGTTCTATACAAATCATGCATTATGTCGGTTTTTTATCAAGAGGAAACACAAGAGTGCAGATACTACCCAAAATATACGAAAAGGCAGGAATAATAGGGAAAGATGAAATAAAAGAATCCACAAGAGTGCTTTATAATCTGCTCCGAGTGTCAAATTATAATAAGGTGCTTCATCTGCCGGAGAACATTAAATCCAGTTTTGGGAAAATCGATTTTCTTGAAATATTCATTGGGATTTTTGCTGATAGAATATATAAGACTTATTCAACAAAGATGAATCGTGAATATTTGAAAATAGAAGAAAACAGTGCTTTTATAAAAGGAAAGATCAGCTTTCAAAAAACCATGAAACATAATTTATTTAGAAGAGATCTGCACTATGTTAATTATCATAGCTTTGAGCATGATAATGCAATTAATAATATTGTTAAAACTGTGGCAATACGGTTATTGCAATATACCCGTGACTCGGAAAACAGAAAGAACCTGAAAAAAGCTTTGATGTTTCTTGATGATGCTAAGCAGATTGAGTTATCCCAGCCATTAATACAATCGGTAAAATTTACAAGACTTAATATTGAATTTGAATCAGTATTTAATATGGCCAAAATGTTTTATTTGAATCTGCAGCCGGAGAATTTTGCAGGAAATGAATCGGTATTTACATTTCTGATACCGGTTAATGATTTATATGAGAATTACTTATTTAAATTGTTTTCCGAGATAGACGGATATAGTGCAAAGCATGAGGATGTTCGCAGTTTTGCAGCTACTTGTGAAGGAATAAATGTTCTAAGAGTGAAACCTGATATTTTAGTCTTTAATAATAACAAAATTGTTCTTGTTGCAGATGCAAAATATAAAAATCCTTGCTATGATAATGGTAATTATACTAATATTAACAGAGATGATATATACCAGGTATTTGCTTATGCCAAAGTCTACGGCATCAAAAAAACAGCACTAATATACCCGCTTTTTAATGATACCCCTACCCCTAAAAAACAAATTCTATTAAAGGATTATGCCGGTGAAATTGAGCTTAATATTCTATGCGTAGATATAAAAGAGAGTAATTTAGAAGAAGTAAAGACACAGCTTAAAGCAGAGCTTCTTTGAAAGAAATAGCTGCAATAACGATTCTTGCCTGGAATGATTAGATAGTGTAAAGTAACTTATGAAAAAATGACATTTAGCAATTTTGGACTGAAATGGACCTTGAAAAGTGAAGAACGTGCCAAGTTTCCGCATTTATTCCACGATCCTCTTGACAATGAGCCTC
>JBMNTI010000102.1:0-9106 GCA_050945655.1 Acetivibrionales bacterium
AGAAGCAGAAATAAGCAGGATCTATGATATCGTAAATGAGTTCCAGTAAAAATGTAACAAATGTGTAGTGCGCTGAATATGTTTTACCTTGATGCCATATCATAATTATGATAAACTTATGATATACATTAAGGAGGTGTATTTTATGCCTAAAATAAGACCAATTTCGGATCTTCGCAATAATTTTACTGAGATTTCTCGCATAGTTCATGATGAGGGTGAACCAGTTTTTTTGACTAAGAACGGATATGGTGACATGGTTGTTATGAGCGTTGAGCAATTTGAACTATTCAGACATGAGAGGCGTATTAATGACTCATTGTTGCGGGCTCAGGAAGAAGCTTTAGAAAATCCATCCAGATATGATTTCAATGAAGTTTCTTCAAACCTTCGTAACAAGTTGATTGCAAAGGTGGATGGAGCCGATGTATAAAATTTTAATGCTTCCTCGCGCTGTAAAGTATTTGGATGATGTTGTAGAGTATCTTTCACAGTTTTACGCGAGCACTGCGATAAAACAATATGACCGAATTATATTGAAGATACAGGAACTATCCCAATTTCCAAATAAATATGAGGAATACCGAGACGGCTTTTATCATTTTACTTATCGAAGACTTGTAGTAGATGACTACTTAGTATTCTATACCGTGTTGGAAGATACAATAGAAATTCATCGTATCCTTCATTCTAAAAGGGACATAGGAAGATACTCGAGTTAATATTGGAACATGGCAGATGGCAGAAAGCGAGTAACCAGATTTATTTCAAGCTTAAAATAAAGTACCAGAAGATATATTCATGATATAGGCTTGTTTAGCTAAGCATAGACTTTCTGTGTTCCAAAAATGTACCAATCAATAAAGAATGCTAATAGCAACGAACAAAGTGAATTTTAGAAATGGCTTAAATAGACGATTTAGCGAATGTTAAAACTTAATATAATGCCTATTTGGGACCAAGATGCCGGGGGTTCAAGTCCTCTCACCTCGACCAAAATTTGACCGAGTCATTGATATGAATGCCTTGGTTAATTCTTTTTTTCCGTATCAATAAAGCCTGCAATACAAGGGATTTGCCCAATAGATGCCCAATAGAAAAAGCCCTTGACAGGTTCCCTATTATTCCTTATAATTGCTTTATAAAGTAATAATAGGGAACGGTTGTTTTGAATAAGAATTATTATACCGTAGATCAAATTGCAAATATGCTTAATATACACCCTAAGACCGTCCAGCGGTATATTCGGGAGGGTAAATTGCGTGCGGCAAAGATCGGTAAAAGTTGGCGTGTCACGGGTCATGATCTAAGTACTTTCGTTGAGAACGATAGTTCTGTGAATCCTGCCTTCGAAAAAAGATCGGAACGCAGAATTATCGCTTCGTCTGTTATCGATATCAATGTAGTTGGAAAAGAAGATGCCATCCGTATCATGAATACACTGACAGCCTCACTGAACTCGAAGCCGTCAGAAATTGGACAGACTTCGATGCAATCCCAGTATATCGAGCGTGAAAATATGGTTCGTATTACACTTTGGGGCGGTATCCGTTTTATGGCAATCATGATGGACACGATAGCCGCGTTGACGGAACAAAATAATAATGGGGAGTGAATGCTATGAAAAAAAGCGTATTCAAAACGGAATTGGCAAGGGATAAGTTTCGGGCTTATTATAACGGCGTACTCACCAGATTTCCTTTCGGACAGGGATACATCGAAACTTCCTTTGGGAAGACGTTTATACTGACAGCCGGACAAAAGTCCAATCCACCCGTTATCCTTTTGCATGGTTCTTGCAGCAACAGTGCATTCTGGTTCCCTGAGATCATGACTCTATCCGGTAATTTTATGGTTTATGCTGTTGACATCATCGGTGAAGCCGGAAACAGCGAGGAGTACAGACCCGATCTCAATACGGATGCCTTTGCGCTCTGGATGAAGGATGTCCTTGACGCGCTTGGTCTTGAAAAAGCCGTAATAATAGGCAACTCGCTCGGCGGCTGGATGGCACTTAAATTCGCAACGGCTTATCCGGAGCGTGTTTCAAAGCTTGTTCTAATCGCATCTGCCGGTCTTGCGGAAATACGCCCGCAATTCATAGACAATGTAGCCCAAAACCGCCAATCGAATGAGAATGTGCCGGTCGATTCAGCCATAATCGGAGAAAATGATATTCCAAAAGAAGTGCTTGAATTTATGAATCTGATAGTGGAAAGCTACAACCCAATTGATTATCTGCCGGTGTATGCGGATAATCAGTTACGTCAGCTAACCATGCCGGTTCTCTTTATTAATGGCGAGAACGATGTTATCATTGATGCACAGCAATCTGCGCAAAGGCTTTCGCAGCTTGTTTCGTCAGCTGAGATCCATTTACTCGGAAATTGCGGTCACGTGATAACCAACTCCATTGAATATATTATTCCGTTTTTTATTAATGACGGCGTACACTAAACGAGCGTACTATGTTTCAAATAGTGCATTATATTCACTTCCGTCTTCTGCAACCTTTTCTATCTCATCTTCAATAAATCGCTGTTCTTTTTTGCTTTTGATAACATTTCCATGATGTGCAGGCTGTCTTTATCGGAAATATACTCTATGGGCACTTTATCTAAAGCATCACTGAGCTTTTTCCATTCCATATATTCAAGAAATTGATTATATTTATCGATGCTTATTATTGCTGCTTCAAGTTTGTTATTCCTGATTACTATGATATCTTCTTTCTTTGCCTTATCTATTGTTTTTGCAACATTCTGCTGCAACTCGGATGTTGAAATAAATCTATCTTGAATAAGCATGTTTATTCTCCTTTCATAATAAATGCATATTTATATTATACTATTACATGATATTATATACAATATATTATATTAAATTTTATATTATATATTATATATTATTTTTCTCTTTATACCCATTTTGTCATAGCAGTCTTGGAATATCACCGAACTTGATGCTTTCCTGAGTGTGGAGATTGGATAAATAAAAAGAAAGTTTTTCAGAAAAACTTATTGACAAGAAAATATGATAGGGATATAATGTTATTATCAAAATGATATTATCAAAAGAATAAAAACATATTGAGGGTATTGGTATGGCGGATAAGATATTAAGAAATAAGCAGGGTCTTTCAGAAGAAGAGTTTCTGGCGGCATATGATGCGAGTAAATTTGAGAGACCTTCGGTTACTGTAGATATGCTCATTTTCACGGTAACCGATGAAGAAAAGAAAAACTACAGAAAGCTTCCTGAAAAAGTCTTAAGGCTGCTTATGATAAAAAGAGGCGATCATCCATGCATTGGACAGTGGGCTCTCCCGGGTGGCTTTGTTGAAATGGATGAAAGCTTGGAAGAGGCGGCATTAAGGGAGTTAAAAGAGGAAACTAACATTGACAATATATATATGGAGCAGCTTTATACATGGGGAGACGTGGGCAGAGATCCCAGGACAAGAATAATTAGTGTGGCTTATATGTCTCTGGTTGACAGCTCGACTCTTGATATCAAGGCCAGTGATGATGCCGAAGATGCAAAATGGTTTACGGTTTCCTGCAAATTATATCAAGAGCAAAAAACAGTAACCCAAAAAGGATATATTCTGAAAAGAATGCTGAAATTAAGTTTATCTAACGATGAAAACAACCTTACGGCAACAGTAAAAATTACAAGGACAGTAGAAGGCAAAGTTACAAAAATAAAGAGAGAGATAGTCGAATCAAACGGAATAGCGTTTGACCATGCCAAGATTATAGAATATGGAATCGAAAGGCTGCGCAGTAAAATCGAGTATACGGACATCGCGTTCAATCTGATGCCGGAGCGGTTTACTCTTACCGAGCTTCAGAAGGTATATGAGGTAATTCTTGATACCGAACTGTTGAAAGCAAATTTCAGAAGGAAAATTGCGGATATGGTGATCGAGACTAATGAGTATACTAGGGATGCAGGGCACAGGCCTTCAAAGCTGTTCCGGTTTAACGCCAATTGGTCCGACGGCTCGCCTGACGGTTCCTAGCGGGTCAATAGGCAGCAGTATTAATAGAAGCCTGATAAAATTTATATAGTGAGGTGTTATTGATGAAAATAAATAAGAATGAATTTTTACAAAGAAGCAATGAAGCTCTTGGACAGATACTCGACATGCTGGAGGGGCTTCCTGTCATCAGATTGCAGGATTTAAAACCAGAAGAAACCGTACTGGTAATAGTTGATATGATAAACGGCTTTGTCAGGGAGGGAGCCTTAAAGAGTCAGAGAGCAGAAGGTATAATTCCAAAAATTGCGGAGCTTTCAAAAGCCTGCAATAAATTGCAGATTAAAAAGATCGCATTTGCCGACGCCCACACAAAAGCTTCTCCAGAGTTTGACTCATATCCTGAACACTGTATGGCAGGAACGGCCGAAAGTGAGATCGTAGACGAGTTGAAAGAAATAGGGGGATACACTCTTATTCCTAAAAACTCTACAAACGGTTTTCTTGAAAAAGAATTTCAGGCATGGCTTAAGGAAAACGAATCCATTAATACCTTTATTGTAACCGGTGTTTGTACCGATATCTGTGTACAGCAGTTTTCAATAACATTAAAAACCTGGTTCAACATGCAGAATAAAAGAGCAAGAGTTATTGTTCCCGTTAATACGGCTGAGACCTATACTTTAGGATTGCATGATGGTGATCTTATGCATGTAATGGCACTGTACAACATGATCGTTAACGGGGTAGAGGTTGTCGCGGGGGTGGAATAAATGGAAGGCAGGAATTTGGCCTTGTTAACCGATTTTTATGAGCTTACTATGGCAAACGGTTATTTTCAGAATGGCTTAAAAGATGAACAGGTGTATTTTGATATGTTTTTCAGAAGGATACCCGACAACGGCGGTTTTGCCATAATGGCCGGAGTTGAGCAGCTTATGGAGTATCTTAAAAACCTGAAATTTTATGATAGCGACATTGAGTATCTGAGAAGCAAAAAGATATTTTGCGAAGAATTTTTGCAGTATCTTAAAAACTTTAGATTCAGCTGCGATGTCTGGGCAATCCCCGAGGGAACTCCCATCTTTCCTAACGAGCCTATAATAACGGTCAAAGGCCCTGTTATTGAGGCACAGTTCATTGAAACAATGGTTCTGCTAACCATTAATCATCAAAGCTTGATAGCTACCAAGGCAAACCGTATTGTCAGGGCTGCCCAGGGAAGGGATGTCATGGAGTTTGGTTCAAGAAGGGCGCAAGGATACGATGGAGCTATATTCGGGGCCAGGGCTGCTTATATCGGGGGCTGTGTGGGGTCGGCCTGTACAATCTCGGATAAAGAATTTGGAGTCCCGGTAACCGGCACAATGGCTCACAGCTGGGTTCAAATGTTCCCAACCGAATTGGAGGCTTTCCGTGCTTATGCGAAAACATATCCTGATAAGTGCACCTTACTGGTAGACACTTACAATACGCTTAAATCCGGTGTGCCTAACGCAATTAAAGTATTTCAAGAAGAAGTGGTACCGAGAGGATTCAGACCCAAGGGAATAAGAATCGACAGCGGTGATATAGCGTATCTTTCAAAGGAAGCCAGAAGAATGCTGGATGAGGCCGGGTTCCATGACTGTAAGATAGTTGCATCAAATTCTCTGGATGAATCCATTATCAGAGATATGCTTATAGAAGGGGCACAGGTTGATATATTCGGCGTTGGAGAAAGACTTATTACTTCACGGTCCGAACCTGTATTCGGCGGAGTTTACAAGCTGGTAGCCGTTGAAAAGGATGGCGAAATCATTCCTAAGATTAAGCTTAGCGACAATATAGGGAAAATAACAAATCCGGGATTTAAACAAGTATGGAGACTCTTCGATAAGGAAAGCGGAAAAGCAATCGCAGACTTGATTTCGCTAAACCACGAGGTTATCGATGAAAGCAAGCCTTATGAGCTCTTTGACCCTGAGTATACGTGGAAGAGGAAGACGGTAACAAATTTTATTGCAAAAAAGCTGCAAGTGAAGATTTTTGATAAAGGTGATTGTATTTACCAAAGCCCTAAGTTAAACGAGATAAGAAGCTACTGCAAAGAGCAGACAGGCACATTGTGGAATGAGGTAAAAAGACTGGAAAACCCTCATGAATACTATGTAGACTTGTCACTGCCGTTGTGGCAGATGAAAGAAAGCTTGCTGCAGGAGTATTCGGTAAGGTAACCGGTCTTCGAACCAGTTTGATTCCAGTATAGAAGTAACAATCACATTTGTTAAAGATATCTCACCGGAATAACCCGGTCGTTACCCTTCAGCGTAATTAGATTATCATATAGGCAAATTACACCACCCGGCCCTCGTTTGATGGAAGGGATATTGTTTAGTTGACTGAAGGCAGCAACATCCTTCTTTTGAGGGTCTGCGTGCTTCTTCATCTCAAGGGGGTACAGTGTGCCGTTATCCTCAATTAATAAATCAATTTCATTCATATTTTTATCGCGGTAGAAGTATAACGGAGCCTCCAGAATACCTTTGTTATAATAGCTTTTTATTATTTCTGAAATCACAAAGTTTTCAAAAAAAGCGCCGGCCATTGCTCCGGTTTTCATTACTTCGGGTGTGTTCCACCTTGTTAAATAGGCGGCAAGGCCAGTATCAATGAAATAAAGCTTGGGAGTTTTTACAGTCCGTTTTGTGATGTTATTTGAATAAGGTCTAAGTAAATAAACGATGTTTGAGCTTACAAGAATAGACATCCAACGTTCGGCTGTCGGCGGGCTGATGCCGACATCTCTTGCCATGGATGCTAAATTCAGAAGTTGACCTATACAGCCTGCCGCAACAGTCAGGAAATTAATAAATTTTACTTCATCACCAACCTGTGTCAGCTCACGTACATCACGCTCAATATAAGTTTTGACATAAGCACCGTAATACATTTGCCAATCAAAATCTTTGTTGGCATATAATTCCGGCATACTGCCGCGATGGATGTTATACCATACCTCATCATAGGAAAGCTCCTTGCAGTTTTTAGCGCGGGTATTAATATATTCATCTGTGGGAAGGAATGGCTCCATAAAGTCAATATTCTGTTTTTCCCTCATGGATAAGCCAAGCAATGTTAATAAGCCAAGCCGCCCGGCCAAAGATTCGCTGACATTTTTCATGATTTGGAATTGCTGAGAACCGGACATATAAAACTGGCCTTTTTTCTTATCGCTATCAATAATGGTTTTGATTTGCGAAAAAAGACTTGGGGCGTATTGAATCTCGTCAATAAATACAGGAGGAGGATGATCCTTAAAAAAGGTTCCGCTTTGTTCGATTGCAGAGGCAAGAACCAGCGCGTCATCGAGAGTAATATATTTGGCATGCTCCGTACATTTCTTTAGCATTGTAGTCTTTCCCACTTGGCGGGAACCGGTAACAAGGATTGCCCCAAACATTGCTTCAAGCTTGCGTATGGTTTTTTCTGCATGTCTACGTATATACAAAATTATCACTCCCAAGGCGGATTTAATATGCAATATTATTTTAGCCTATAGCTATAAAATAATCAACTTTTCATTGATCATATTATCTCATCTATAGTATTCCGGTATTAGTCCTCCCAATTATCAGGATTTTTAACTTGTTCAGAATAATTAATGGCATTATTCCAAGTTTCTTTAAAGGTTGAAACGGTTACAGACTTTTCTTCTTCCTCATCCTCTTCAGCCGACGGATATATAATACTTACGCTGCCTCCGCCTTCTAAGGGCTGGGTAATTTTATTGCCATCCTGTGTTACTCCTTCTAAATCATCGAGAGGATTTTCCGCCTTCGGAGGCAGATTATCAGGTTTGCCCGGTGAATAGCTTTTTGAGGGATCTGATGGCTGAGGAGGAACGGCAGGCGAGTCTTTTTCCATACCAAAAAATCTGCCCTTGAGTTCAACAGGACCCAAGAATAGATCAACAAAGCGAACCGTGGCCTGTGCACCCTTTACTCTTACGGTTATAGGAATCTCCCAATAATCCCAGCCACCACCTTCTACAACTGCTGCGCCCAATGCTGCATCATCCTGTACGGTCAAATTAGCAATTCCCCAACCGATATATCCATCGAATACGGGTGGCTCAAATTCAGTAAGAGAAACAATATTCACACCATCAATCTGAGCAACGGCCTTTGGAGCTCCTTTTTTGAACTTAGGAATCATTGTCAGAGTAAGGTCTGTGTCCGCAGTTTTCAGTAAGAATGCTATAGGTACTTCCTCATCGCCAAACTCGCCTTTTTCTTCAGCTATCATGAACTGGTTAATGTACATGGCACCGCGATAGGTCCGAGGAACATTATATATATTTGCAAGCTTCTCTTTGGCTCGTCTGGAATCAGCATAAATGTAATAGGACTCATCCAGGCTCTCAAGCTGCATGAAATGATTGGCACGTACTTCATGGCTTTCGGCCTCAATACGCCAAATGAAACTTTCCTTAGTGTAAAAATCATATTCAATTTCTTCTTCTTCTGATGGTTTTTGTGGATAAGTAAAGGTACCATAAGCTGAAAAGCTGTCTGTCTGTGACATCAATCCATATAGTCCATCTGAAGTTTCAATCCGCAGACTGGGGAGAGGATAGGTTTCTTTTAAATCATCCGAATATCTCACTATGTAGCTGTTTTCGGGTAAAGGTTCTTGTTGCCAGTATGTAATCACTGCAGGCGCGGAAAGCATCACATGCTCACCCGGTTTTGCTTTATCCTCACATAAAAATCCGGGGTTCAGGTATCCTTCGGGAGAACCCGCCAGGGCTGTTACATTTAGTTTAGATACATCAGAAAGTGCACCTTCAGGTATACTTACACACATCATGCCCTTGCCTGAGAGGACTGCAAATTCTGTACTTGCTCCTGCCTCGACAGAAATTTCTTCAGTTGATTCTTCGCTGCCTTTGGCTATTTCTTCACCAGAGTTTGAAGAAGAAGTATTAGCTGCGGTATTACTGGAAGAATTAGTCGCCTGTGCAGGGGTTTCCGCTCCATAATCTTTTTTCGCGTTTCTGGTACAGCCTGAGAAGAATATGAAAACAAATAATGAAAACAATATAATCTTTTTCATATTAGATTCCTCCAACATATTTTTCTT
>JBMNTI010000103.1:0-9038 GCA_050945655.1 Acetivibrionales bacterium
ATAAAAGCCAAGTTTTCTTTATTCGCTTGCAGAATCAAGGAAATCAAGACTCATCGCTACCGCAGATGTGCTAATTGCAAGGCTGTTCTTCGTCTACCCTTCAGAAAAGGAACTCATATTGTCAATTGCCCTCGCTGCCACAAGGACTTTGATGTACACATAGTATTATAAAATGATGCCGCACCAGACTCCATTAAAGCCATAATGCTGTTTATCGTATTCGACTCCACCATTGCAAAAGTTGCATAAACCCAGGCAGTGACCCGCTTCGCTTCCATAAACATCTGAGCCTTTTCATTATCAGACAGTAATTTTGAGATACTTTGTAGTTCCTTATCTGTCACATTTCCCTTGCCCAACGCTTTCAACGCCTGAACAACAAAGCGCGGTTTTATATGATATATTAATAATCTCATTTTTATTGTCTGTGTGTTTAAATTTCAGAGGCATTCCATCTGCTTTGTAGGTCTTATACGGTCCGTCGCTGATGTAGAGCCAGACGGCAGGTACCTGCGTAGATAGACCCAGCATGTTCAGCGCAGTGTCACCGCATGGAACAATAGTCCACCCGTAATTTCGAGCTATCGCCTTTGCGATTCAACTTTCTGCCAATTATTGATTCTATAAAGGAAAAGAAAAACCCCCCGAAACTCTTTGTTTTCAGGGGCTTTTCCTGGTGATCCACCGGAGACTCGAACTCCGGACACCTTGATTAAAAGTCAAGTGCTCTACCGCCTGAGCTAGTGGATCATATTTGGCTGGGATGGCAGGATTTGAACCTACGAATACCAGAGTCAAAGTCTGGTGCCTTACCACTTGGCGACATCCCACCATAAAAGACGCAACATCAATTATAAGGAGGATTCCATCCTTTGTCAAGCAATTCACCTTAAAAAATACGCCTAAATTTTTCAGGGGACTATCGGATTTTTTCTATGGTTCAATCGCTTATAATAAAAATCCAGTTTTCGAAGCTGGGAACCGGGAATCTCACCAATTCCCAACCTCTATTCACCAGACTTAATGGGGTGAATAATGGGAATCGAACCCATGACCTCCAGGGCCACAACCTGGCGCTCTAACCAACTGAGCTATACCCACCACTTAACAGAAACAAACATTATTTTATGAAGAATATCATCATTTGTCAAGTCTAAAATTTGTCAATCTATGCTTTCCTTGCTTGTTATCAGAGGTATTCCGTCATTTATCAGAGTAATTGGATTTATGTAAACCCAATTGATCGATGATGAAAAATGTAAATGGGGCCCGGTCGAAAAACCTGTAGTGCCTACCTTTCCTATAATATCGCTTTTCGTTACCATATCACCTGTCTTTACGTTCAATTCATCCATATGATAATACCAGGTTTTAAGGCCAAAGCCGTGTTCAATAATAACCGTGTTTCCCGTTCCAATCAAATAGTCGGCAATGAGTACTCTACCGCTGTTTGACGCCATAACAGGAACACCAAGGTCATGTCCGATATCAAGTCCATTATGCCTGTAAGAAGTAGGTGAACCGTTAACATGCCGTCTCTTGCCGAAATCATACTCCCTAACTCGCCCGCCTTCCACAGGCATTATAAAATCACCTTCCCAATAAGCAACATCATCGCATATGGGTCTTAAAGGATCGATTTTCTCTTTGACTTCCTGCGCACTTTTGTCATTGCGCGTTTCAGCGGCTATTTTAGGGTCTATGGTCAACTGCTGGGTTACAAACTCTTTATCTTTGACATTAATGGCGTACGAAAAGGTTTCCTCGCCAATTAACAGTCTAAAGAAGTATACATGATTATGCTTGTGATAATAGCTTACTGGAAGTAAAATAACATGTTCGTCGTTATATTTGAATATATTGGGCTTAAAATCAAGATCAGTCTCAATTTCAACGGTTTCTTCCGGGTCGAGATATTTAATTTTAAGCACTATAAGCTCTCCCGGTTCTGTCTCTGTCGCAGAAATTATAGGCAATGCAGGAAATTCTGTAACCAGGGTGAAATAGTAATCAGCCGTGCCAATAAAATCTCCCTGATTCCATTGGGCCTGGCAAACACCCTGATATTCGCCGTCGGCCGGGATATCATCTGGAAAAATAACGGTGGTTTTACCGGTAAAGGCTACTTCGTCGTCTTTTAACAATGTAATGCTATATGAATCAGGTGGAACCTCAAAGCTAAAGTGAGCAACCGATCCTTTACCCATGCCGGCTTTCAAAGTGCCCGGCAAAGAGGTTTTTCCAGACTGGGTGCTATCGGTACCGGCAATAACATAATCAATTCCGTCAATATTAAGGGTCACTTTCGGGATAGACGAAGAAACTGGTAATGGGCTTTCAAAAGCAGAGGACGGCGAAGAAGGGGCTCCGGTTGCTTCCGGGGGATCATTACGAAGATTATCGACTCTTTTACAGGCTACAAGAATTAAAAGACAGCATAAAATAATACTGAATAAAACAATATTCCCTATAACATTTTTTTTGCCTTTTGCCGGTTTCCGGTTATAGCGACTCACCCGTATTGGTTCTCCTTTGTGATATCTGAATTAAGGTTTCGCATCCTTCTTTATTAATTCTATTCTATCACTATTTACCACAAATGTTGAACTATTTACAACACCATAAATGTAACATAATGTATTATAATGTACACACTTTCCAAGACATAAAATAGTGCTTTCTGACCATTTCCTCAGCTCTTTCCTTTGTCACGGGTCTGCTGAAATAGTATCCTTGAGCTTTTATATTATCATACTTTTTTAAGTATTCTAACTGTTCCATTGTTTCCACACCCTCAGCCAAAACATCAAATCCCATTTTATTTCCTATCTGGATTACCAAATCAGTTATAAATCGTTTTGGTGAATCCTGCATAAGATTTTCCATGAAGAGTTTGTCAATTTTGAGAGTATGTATGGGAAGCCGGCTTAATACGCCTAAGGAAGAATAGCCCTTACCAAAATCATCCATGGCCATTTTGACTCCTAAATTTTTAAGCCGCAACAGTTTTTCTTTTATGCTTTCGTATGATTCGGCCAGGATAGTCTCGGTTATTTCAAGCTCAAGGTATTCGGGACTTAGTCCTACCTCATTTAATATATCCGGAACAGTATTTTCAAATCCTTCATGCATAAGCTGAACAACAGATACATTTACGGAAATGCTTAGTTTGCCGCAGCCTTGTTTATGCAA
This sequence comes from Acetivibrionales bacterium, assembly GCA_050945655.1. Classification (GTDB taxonomy): domain Bacteria; phylum Bacillota; class Clostridia; order DSM-8532; family DSM-8532; genus DTU059. The sequence continues at coordinate 3,193 of JBMNTI010000103.1, forward strand.
GCTCTTTATGAATCTGCAGGCATTTCTTAAAAGCCACTCGCCAATTGGAACAATAAGATGGTTTTCTTCGGCAATTCTAATGAACCGATCCGGATTTACAGACCCCAGCTCAGGACTGTTCCAGCGGATCAATGCTTCAAACCCGGATATTTTTCCCGACTCCACTATCATTTGCGGCTGATAATAAATCTCGAATTCGTGGTTTTCCAATGCCTTGTGAAGCAGCCCTTCGATATACATTTGCTCCTTTAACAATTCACCCAATTCTTCATTATATATCAAATAATTGGTTTTTCCCCTGGTTTTGGCTTCTCTTAATGCAATTTCAGCACGGTTTAAATAGTGATGAGGATCATTATCCCCATACCGGCATGATACAACACCCATTCTCATATTGATATGCATTTTGCTTCGTCTGATTTCATGTGGCTTTTTTAGCTGTTCGGCCGCAGATTCTATGGTATCCGTCAGTTCTTTTTTGGAGTTATGATTATATATTATTGCAAATTCATCCCTGTCCATTTTAAAGACATTACCGCTGCCGAAAATTCGATTAAGACGCTTTGCCACCAATTTAAGAAGCTCATCTGTGAATGATCGTCCTAAAGTGTCGTTAATAAGATCATAATGGTCTATATCTGTAACAATAACAACCGTATTATTTTTTTCACATTCTTTAATGCAAAGAGATAATTTTTCCATTAGCGATGTTTTGTTCGGTAAACCGGTAAGAAAATCATGATTTATATAATAATCACTACTTTTTTTTAATGTAGATCTACCTGCCAATAATCTCCCCAGTATCTTCCTCTTAATAGTATTATTCACTCCATTCCTGCAATATAAAAAAGAGTATAGTCGAATAATTATATTCTATACGGCAATACTCTTTATCAAAATGGAAAAAAACAGTATTATCCCAGGAAAAAAGTCAGAAATTAATATTTTCTTTTCTGTAGGCGGCGGGGGAAATCCCGACTCTCTTTCTGAATACTTTGCTGAAATATTCGTGATCACTATATCCTAAAGCTTCGGCAATCTCATAGTTTTTAAGCGAGCTTACTTCTAATAGGTACTTTGCCCTTTCCATTTTGACAGTAGTTATGTATTCGGACAAAGAGAACCCTGTAATCTGTTTAAATCTTTCACTTAAATAGACTTTACTGATAAACAGCTTCTCCGCGATACTCTTAACGGAAATATTATTTTCAATACGACAGAGTACCTCAATGCAGGCATTTTTAATGAGAGAATCACTATCCTTCCATATAACAAATTTTTTAAGGAATTTAAGCAGATTATTGCAGTCTTTGCGTACCATTTCGCAAATATCATCCCAGTTTTGATACTCAGAAATGTTTGGCCGTTTTATTGCATCGACGTCGGTATAGAACCTCATCCATCCATGAGTATCAATAACTTTTGAAATGATTTGTTTGTCGGCATTTTCCAGAATAATTGCGGCTTTTTTACTGTCATAATTTAAGGCTGCCCCCACTGATTCAAGCAACGAATCGACAGCCATAAGAGCATCATCCTGTGCTTTAATCAGAAAAGAGGCTACTTGTTCCACATAATTGGATGGAAAAAAAGCTTCCTCTGCCAAATCCTCCCACTGCTTGATTCTGTCCTGTTCCTGTTTCAGGCCGTCAAGAAACTCTTTGACCCGTGATAAAAGCTCGGTTATCTCCTGATTGTCAACGGGTTTTCCTAAATAATCAAAGGCTCCGTGCAATAATCCTTCCCGAGCATAAGCAAACTCCGTATAATCGCTCAGAAGAACTACACAAGGGCATAGTTTCTCCTCAGCAACGGTTTTCAACAGCTCCATACCGTCCATAACAGGCATCTTTATATCGGTGATAAGCAGATCATAGGAGGATGCCCGTAGTTGTTTCAAAGCATCCAGACCATTTTCAGCTTCTCCTTCAATAACAAAGTCTTTGGTTTCACTCCAGACCTTCATTCTCTTTAAATCATACCGGAGAATTTCAAGATCATCTGCAATTATTACTTTATACAATATTATCCCTCTATTAATTCATTTTTTAGCCAGACTGTACCACAACTGCTTCTACACCAACCTGTCGCATTCAATAACAGATTCGACCTTTTGAATCAGCTCGTCTGGGTTCCAGGGTTTTGTAATCACACCGCTTATGTTTATTCTATGCCTGGCCTTTGAAACAGCTAAAATATCTGCATATCCGGTTACAATGAGAGCTTGTATGTCGGGATGCTTTTCATTGACTTTCATAAGAAATTCATCCCCGTTCATACCGGGCATCAGCCAGTCTGTTATTATCAAAATTATGTATATATCATCAGCTACAAGCTCATCAATCAGTGATAGTGCTTCTTCGCCATTGATTGCCGTCTCGTATCGGAACTGACCCTTAAAATGTGCCATAAGCTCTTGCTTTAAAGACATAAGTATCAACTCATCATCGTCAACACAAATTATCGCACTGTGCTTATGCACTTTTATCACCTCCTCATGTTCTTAGCCAAACATTAAAAGTTGTTTCTTCAGGATTTGTTTCTACGTTAATACTTCCGTCAATTTCTTCAACAATTCTCTTAACGATGTCCAGACCAAGACCGGTACCCTCACCCAGCTTCTTAGTTGTAAAGAAAGGTTCAAATATTCTGTTAAGAATAGCTTCAGGGATACTCGGGCCATTGTTGCTTATTGATATTTTAACCTTATCGGCGTCATTTGAAATGCTGATTTTTAGTCGGCCTTTATAGCTCATTGCTTGTAAAGCATTGTTAATAATATTTACCCAAATCTGATGCAGTTTATCAGGGTAACACATGACCGGAGGTACTTCTTCGTAATCTCTCACTATTTCCACACCGTATTTCATCTGGTTATAGTATAAAGTCAAAACCATTTCTATATCATTCACTACATCATACGGAACCATATTCTCACAGTTTTCCTTGCGTGAATATGTCTTTAATGCCAATATAACCTTGGAAGCTTTTTCGGTGGATATTCTTATCATCCCCACCGCTTTATACAATACCGCAACGTTATAGGCAGCTTTGATAGCTTCAATATTCTCAGGTTTGCCGACCAGTTCGATAAATTTACCCGAATCTTCTTCATAGCCTAAATCGACCAGTTTTTCAATTATTTCATCACTTATTTCAAGGCCTTTTTCTTCCGCTGCCTTATAATACGTCCTGCGCAGCATGCGTCTATGAGCGTTGCCTTTATTACCGGAGTTTTCGTCGCTGATTTTAATAAGACTGCCGTATATTTCATATGCCCCCACGGGAACCCGGCTGCAAAAATCTATAACATTTTTCAGCTCATTTTTAAGGATTCTGTCAATAGTGCCTCCTGCCGAGTTGATAATTCCCAAAGGCGTGTTTATTTCGTGAGCTATGCCCGCGACCAATTGTCCGAGAACAGCCATCTTCTCGGTATATATCAATTGTGTTTGCGCGGCTCTTAAATCCTCTATAGCCGCCTCTAATTCGCAGTTCGCATTTTCCAGATCCTGCGTTCTTTCGGCAACCTTATTTTCAAGTTCGTTATTAAGCTTATTTAATCTCTCCTCCGCAATTTTACGATCGGTAATATCCTGTATAACCGCCATAAAAGATGTGGGTTTTTCCCCGGGTTCCCATAACCGGGTAACATTAACCTCTACCCAGGCAGGCTTGCCGCTTTTATGAATATATCGTTTTTCCAGTTTGTATTCCGCAATTTCACCTATTAGTATTTTTTCGTTAAGCATAACCTGTTTCGGAATATCGTCCTTATGAGTTATATCTAAAAATGACATATCCTCGAGTTCTTCCATAGTGTAGCCGGTAATATCACAATACCGCTGATTCGCAACCATTATTTTCCCACTGTCGGCCAGATTCTGAGATACCCCTACACTTGCCTGATGGAAAAAAGCTCTGAACAGGGCTTCATTTTCTCTTAATTTTCTGTTTGCCTCATCTATCTCATTGAACATATATTCCAAGTCCATACCCATGCTTTTTATCTCAGGAAAAGCTCTTCTGAATCTGGCTTTTCCAATTTTTTTCTTAGCAAGCTCCAGAGCTGATTTTCCCGCCTCAATCATACTGTTCCTTATTACCTCAAGAGGACGGACAAGCTTGATATAACTGAATATTGTTACAGTTGCCGTAGTAGTTAAGAGAATGATTCCAACAATCAAAAAATCACTTACTAGCTTCCTTATATACTCCTCTCTGATGGATGAGTAATCATACCAAAGGGATGCATATGCAATTACCCGTTCTTTTTCGTCCATCCTGAAAACAGGAACAACCTTTTTTTCTATGTATTTTCCTTCCGGAGCGTTTGTTTCGTAAACTATTTCATCCTTCTCCGAGGATAACCATACGATACTGCCCCTTTCTGCGCTTACTCTGACAGATTTTAGATTTGAACTGTTTAGTTCCAGTGAAATAAGCTTTCTTAAGGTTTCAATGTCATAATTCCAGATCACCGGTTCCCAGGCATACTGTACCCGCGTTTCAACTCCCTGCTTATATTTTTCAAAATCAGCCGTTATATTTTTCAGGTTGGAATAGGCACCAAAAAGAATACTGGGTATATATATAATAAGACCAAGTAAAAATACCATCCCTGACAATTTCCCCGCCAATCCTATCTTCTTTGGATAGATTCTATCAATCAATCTTTTTAGTGACATTCCGGTATGCACATCCTTTTCGCCACAACTTCAGGCAAATACTTTTTAAAAACATTATATATAGTTCCATCATTGATCATTTTATCAACAGTTTTTTGAAATTCGGCAACATCCCCGGCAGAAAAGTATTGTTTGTTGAAGGCAAGATTCCTGACCAAGGATCCTTCTTCCGGTGCCCAGTCATAAATATTAATCTCCGGTATGCTGTAAAAGTCCAAATAGAACAAGTAGCTTGACGCATTATTAAATGTTACCTGGATCCAATTTTCTCCCAGCATTTGATAAAGATGTTCGGTATCCTTTGCCTCAACAATCATTTTCCTGCTTTTCAGTTTTTCTATCAGTTCAGTATAATGCTCACCATAATAATAGCCTCGAACTATTCCTACCTTGATATCCCAACGCTGTAAAAGCTCTTTTTCCGTCGAAATATTTGCGTCTTTTCGTACCAGGACTTCGTTTTTCTCTGCAAAATACGGAACAAAGTACATATATTCCGCCCTTTCCGGTGTTTCTACGGTAGTAACACCCACATGAACCGAGCCCTCGGTCATCATTGATGTGATCCTCACGCGGGGAAGTATCTCTATTTTATAATCCAGCTTCATTCGTTTGAATAATTCAACAATAATGTCCTTGTTTATGCCATGGTCATGGCTTTCATGATAAAGATACCCGCTGTTAAAAATTCCGACGACGATTGGCCCGTCTTTTTTCTCAGGAAGCTTTCCAGGATTGTTTTGGCTGCCCGGGTTTATAAATGATTCCTCAATCATACCGTCATTAGCGGGAACAAAGGCTTGATCAATCAAATATCCCGTCGCAATAACGGCAAAAAAAAGAATCGTACTGATAAGGGCTATAATTGTTTTTTTCAGCACATTATCGCCCTTCCTTCCTACTTGCGTTTAGGCAAAGTAAAGCTGACAACAGTTCCTTCATTTTCAACACTGCTTATGTCGACTTCCCCGCCGTGCTTTTCAATAATTTTCTTCACGGTGGCCAAACCAATACCCGATCCTTCATATTCGCTCTGATTATGCATTCTCTGAAAAATGCCGAAAAGGTTCGATGCATATTTCATATCGAATCCTACCCCGTTATCTCTGATAAAGAATCGATACTCATCCTTGTCTTGTTCACATTCCACCGATATTA
>JBMNTI010000104.1:0-8996 GCA_050945655.1 Acetivibrionales bacterium
ATACGACTTGTTTTATGACTTCCGGATTATTTAGGGCATATTGGAGAAGTTGTGAATTCTTTGCCCCCGATCCTTTCAATTGAGGAACGAAAGCCTAATGCATATACGTCGGTAGCTTTCGTTTCATACTCGAAAAGCTTTTCGGCCGGCCGGCTATCAAGTTCGCCATAACTTGCCGGCTTTGTTATTATGGGAAGACGTGCCTTTTTTTTAATATCTGCTAAAAGTGCCCTCCCGGTTTCATTGAAGCCTAAAATTTTTATATACTGTGCATATCCGTTATTTTTCAGCTCCTCCAGAAATTCTCCGGTCATACCGGTCAGCATTGAAAAGAGAATCCGCCTTATCCGCGAGGCCGGATATCGTTTAGTAACGACCCTTCTCACCAGTTCATCATAGGATGCCGATTTTTGTGCGGCTTGTTTCAGACGATTTTCGAGTCCTTCTTCCATATACGGGAGAGAACGGATTTCACTTACACTTTTTGTCCTGAAAGCATAAAGCAATATATTTTCAAAGGCTTGGGGAAATACCGGACCTCTGCCTGAGTTAAATTCGCCAAGAAGAGTTTTTAAACATTCCGGGGATAAGTTATTGTGCAGGAAGGCGTCGGTATCACATAACAAATTGCCGGCCGATAATTCCTGTATATGGCTGCGTATGGCTGTAGCGCTTGCATAAGAGGATGTATGTTTCATACTATTATAGCCCTGCCCGATTCTTTTTATAGTTACGGGTTTAATCGGGCTGTTCATACGTATAAGTGCCTTTATATACTCTATACCCAGAATGTTATTGGGTTTGCTGATTGCATTGACTATACTGTCGGCTTTATTTTCATAATCACAGCTATCATTGTTTCTTTTTAAGTCTGAAAGGACTGATTCAAGCGCTTTTTGTCGGGCTACGGCATAAGATAATCCGCCGTTAAGGCCTTCTTTCAGGTTTTCCTTAAAAGGTTCGCTTTCAAAAGCAAATTGTTCGGCTGCTGTTTCAAGAACCCCGATATTTCCTTCCTCACTGCCAAAACAGAGGTAGTCCACTATACCGGTATTGTGAAGAACGCTTACTGCTCCTGCCGAAAAATACTCGGCAGAGGCGCAGGAAAATGCGGACGGCAACTCTATCACAAGATCGGCTCCCGAAGAAAGGGCCATTTGGGCACGAGCCCATTTTGAAACAAGAGCCGGCTCTCCACGCTGAACAAAATTACTGCTTAGGACACATATTAGGCCATGAGCGCCGGTAATGGCTCTCGCAGTTTCCAGGTGGTGAACATGCCCGAGATGAAGAGGATTGTATTCCGCAATAATTCCCACAACAGACATAAATAATATCTCCAAAGGATAGAATATGATATAAATAGTATATCCCATATTCAGACCCTTGTGGAGATTTAGACTACATTCTTCCGACAGCTGTGCGATTATTATTTTAGATATGCATTTTATGATATTTGATAATGCAACCGTAAATAAGCGGCGTGCTTGCTGTGATTTAAAGCGAAGCAAGGATTGCGTAGCGAGCGCGACTGGAAACCGGATGTTGGAGATGGAGCACTAAATCACAGAAGATCCTTCGCTGACGCTCAGGATGACAAATGTCAGCTATAGCCGCTAAACTTGCATAGATTTAATACTATTGATATTAGATTATGCAACCGTAAATAAGCAGCGTGCTTGCTGTGATTTAAAGCGAAGCAAGGATTGCGTAGCGAGCGCGACTGGAAACCGGATGTTGGAGATGGAGCGCTAAATCACAGAAGATCCTTCGCTGACGCTTAGGATGGCATATGTCAGCTACAGCCGAAACTTGCATAGATTGGATACTATTGATAGTTTTCGCACGGTTTGCCAAGGATGGCATTTATAGAATTGGCTATACTATGATATTGTTGCATACTATCTATAATTTATAGCACTAAAGAGAAAAAGATGTTGCCAGTAGAGGCTTTATGTGTTACAATTACTTTGTTCGATGTGTTTTTAGATGAGAGAGTGGGTGTTTCCCACTCTTTGCATTTGTATAGGGAGGTATGGATGGCTAAAAAAAGCATAGCGAAAATCGTTGAGGAAATCGCTCTTCCCATAGTAACAGAAGCAGGTTGTGAACTAATTGATGTTGAGTTTCTCAAGGAAGGCAGCAACTGGTTTCTAAGAGTATATATTGATAAACCGGAAGGTGTGTCTTTGGATGATTGTGAAAATATAAGCAGACCACTGAACAAGAAGATTGACGAATTAGATCCTATTCCCCATGAGTATTTTTTGGAAGTTTCGTCCCCGGGGTTGGAGCGCCCGTTAAAAAAACCGGAGGATTTCAAAAAAGCTATCGGCAGCATAGTAGAGATCAGATTATTTAAAGCAATTGACAATACCAAGCGAATTGAGGGTGAGTTGGTCTCTTATGATGAAGGATTACTCGAAATAAGAACAGAAGACAATAATAGTCATCAGATAAAATTGGAACAGATCGCAAAAGCCAAGAAGGTTTATAAATATTAATTTTGGAGGTAAGTTAGAGATGAGCGCTGAATTGCTTTTCGCCCTTGACCAATTGGAGAAAGAAAAGGGCATTGATAAGGAGATATTGATTGACGCAATAGAACAGGCGTTGATTTCAGCGTATAAAAGGAACTTTGGCTCTGCACAAAACGTAGAGGTAACCATAGAAAGGAACACAGGTGAGATTAGGGTTTATGCTTTGAAAACTATTGTTGAGGAGGTAACCGATTCTGCCATTGAAATGTCTCTTGATCAGGCTAAAAGGTTCGGGCCGGATTTTGAAGTCGGTGACATGGTTGAGGTGGAGGTTACACCGAAGAAATTTGGTCGTATTGCAGCCCAAACCGCTAAACAGGTTGTTATGCAGCGCATTCGTGAAGCAGAGCGCGGCTTGATTTTCGACGAATTTTCAAATCGTGAAGAAGATATTGTTAACGGTGTGGTAAGTCGTTTTGACAGGAAAAATATTATTATTGATCTTGGCAGGGTTGAGGCGGTACTGCCGCCTTCGGAACAGACACCCGGAGAGAAATATAATGTTCATGACCGCATTAAGATATATGTGATTAATGTTAAGAAGACAAACAAAAGCCCTCAAATATATGTTTCCAGAACTCATCCCGGTCTTGTAAAAAGGCTTTTGGAATTGGAAGTACCGGAAATAGCAGACGGAACGGTCGAGATTAAGACTATTGCCAGAGAAGCCGGCTCCAGAACCAAGATCGCTATTTTTTCACGAAATGAAAACGTGGATCCGGTTGGAGCCTGTGTAGGACAGAGAGGGGGCCGCATAAGAGCTATTGTTGATGAGCTTAAGGGAGAAATGATCGACGTAATAAAATGGAGCTCAAACACTGAAGAGTATATTGCTGCCAGTTTAAGTCCTGCTAAAGTGCTGCAGGTAGATTTAGATGAAGAGAACAAGGTTGCAAGGGTAGTTGTTCCTGATTTCCAGCTTTCACTGGCAATAGGCAAAGAAGGGCAGAATGCCAGACTGGCGGCTAAATTGACAGGCTGGAAGATTGATATTAAGAGTGAATCTCAATTAAGAGATCATATTGAATCTCAGCTTTTTAGTTCAAACACTTTATTTAGTAGCGACGATGAAGATACTGTTGAGGAAGACATAATTGAAACAGAAGATTCGGATGAAATCGATACGGACGAAGCCTATACTGAAGCAGAGCAGGATGAAACGGATGAATCGGAAGCAGAACAAGATTCCGGCTTGGATATTGATGTTGAGGAAACACAGACACAATAATACCATTTACGAGGATTAGAATATGAAAAAAAAGAAAATTCCGATGAGACGTTGTGTAGGTTGCCGGGAAATGAAGGAAAAGCGAGAACTTCTCAGGATAGTCAGAAATAATGAAGGAGAAATTTTTGTGGATCCGACCGGAAAGAAGAACGGGCGCGGCGCTTATTTATGCAAGAGCTTAGACTGCTTTAATAAGGCACGAAAAGCAAAGAGTTTCAGTAATGAGTTTTCCTGTGAGATTCCCGAATCGGTTTATGATGAAATAACGAAGCAATTGGAGGGCTATGTCGGAAGATAGAATATATTCTTTTATTGGATTGGCAAAAAAGGCAGGAGCAGTATTAACAGGTGAAGGGCTATCCGAACAGGCTGTTAAGAGAGGAAAAGCATATTTGGTCCTCGTTGCCGAAGATGCCTCGCTTAACACAAGAAAGAAGATTGAGACAGCTTTGTATGGCAGTAATATCCCACTGGTTGAATTCGGGCACAAGTACAAGCTGGGGCAGATGCTTGGGAAAACCTACTTTTCAATAATTTGCATTACGGATCGCAGCTTTGCCATAAGAATAAAGGAACTGATTGAACAAAACAAAAATAAAGATAATACGGCACACGGGGGTGGCTTTTTTGAACAAACCAAAAATTCATGAGTTGGCAAAAGAACTAAATGTTACAAGTAAAAGGCTCATGGAAAAACTTAATGAAATAGGCATTTTCCCCAGGAGTCATATGACAACCCTGGAGGATGATGAACTTGAAAAACTTTATAAGCATATAGGTGTAGTTAAGCGGGTCAAGGATGGAGCAGATAATTCACCGGGTGATGGTGATGCGAAATCAGATTCGGCTGAAATCAGTACCAGAAAAAGTGCCCCTCGTATTATTAGAAAAACTGAGGTTGTTTTTCACGACGATAAAACTATGCAGGAGCCAAAGGAAAAGAAGGACAGAAAGAGCATTGTGCGTTCGTCGGATGCTAATGACGGCTTAATGGCCGGATTTACCAGGAGAAAAGACAATGTTATTACCAGTGTAAAAAAGAGGACGAAACCAGAACCGGAGAAACCTCCGGAGGAGAAAAAGGCTACATCGGGCGTAAATGCCGGAAAATTTTCTGATACTTCCCAGAAGCCGATTGATGATATTTTAAGCATTAAAAAGGTCACAAAAAGGCCTAAAGATAAAGAAAATGACAATATAAAGCGCATTAGTGCTAAAGAGCAGGAGAATATGCAGAAAGACGTTTTATTTGATGACACAGAAATCCAATCTATTAAGAAGGTTGAGAAAGTAACAAAACCGCCGGTTGAGAGCGACAGCAAAGAAAAGACCGAAAATGAAAAGAGTATTGAAGCCGAACCAAAGAGAGAGCTTAGTGATAAGCAGGCGGCGAAATTAAAGCAAACAGATGAAGAAACTGTTACCGGCAGATTGGATGAAAAAAAAGAAGTATTGCAGCAGGATGCTGGACGGGCAACTCCGATTGGGTCTGGAGGGACGCAACGGGTAGAGGCGCCGAAGATACAGGATAAGCCAAGCCAGCAAAAAGGCGAGTCTAAACCCCGGGAAAAAACGCCTCGTGAAGGTGGATATCAAGGCCAGCGCCAAAGCGATAACAGGTCTCGCAGCGGCGGGTACCAGGGAAATCACCCCCAAGGTGATCATAAGTTCCGCGGATCTCGTGAGGGAGGATACCAGGGTCAGCGCCAGGGTGGACAGCGCCCGCCATACGACAAAACCGCCAAATCAGGTGATTCTTTTCATGACGGCGTCAGAGGCGCCAGAAATAAGCCTTTAGCTATCCCTAAAGCAGCTATACCTTCAGGAGTAATTGAGGAAAAGGTTTTAACCCGTGGAGAGCGCAGATCCTTCCAGGGAGTTGAAAGACAAAAGGAAGAAAAGAAAGAACAGAAGAAGGATGGCACCCGCTCTAATATCGGTGCTATTAATAAGGGCAAAGATTTCAAGAAAAAGATAGATACGGTTATCGGACATAAAGCCAAAGTTACCGATATGATGTCGGATGATTTTGTAATCAATGTTTTTTATGATGATACCCACGAAGCTATTAATGCCAAGAGAGCGGAGAGAAGACTAAAGAAGAATAAGTTAAAAGAGAAATATATACCGCCTAAGGCCGTTCTTACCGATATTACCATCAATGAAACCTTAACGGTTAAAGAGCTTGCCGAAGCATTGAAAAAAACAGCTGCGGAAGTCATCAAGAAGCTTTTCTTAATGGGTATAACTGCAACACAGAATGAAGAGCTTGATTATGAAACTGCTGCTATAATTGGCGACGAATTCGGAGTTAAGGTTCATAAAGCGGTCGTAGTAAGCCAGGAGGATCTTTTGTTCGATGATTCCGAGGATGATGAGGAATCGTTGGAACCCAGAGCACCCGTTGTTGTGGTTATGGGTCATGTGGATCATGGTAAAACATCATTATTAGATGCCATAAGAAGCGCAAATATTGCCGAAAACGAAGCAGGCGGGATTACACAGACAATAGGTGCTTACACGGTAAATCTTCACGGAAGGGATATCACATTTCTTGATACCCCCGGTCATGAAGCCTTTACCGCAATGCGCGCCAGAGGTGCGCAGGTCACCGATATTGCAATCCTTGTAGTGGCGGCTGATGACGGAGTTATGCCGCAGACGGTGGAAGCAATCAATCATGCTAAAGCAGCGGGCGTATCAATAATCGTTGCAATAAATAAGATTGACAAGCCTGATGCTAATCCTGATAGAGTTAAGCAGGAACTGACCGAGCACGGTCTTCTGATAGAGGAATGGGGCGGCGATATTATTGCCGTACCGGTATCGGCCAAGAAACGTGAAAATATTGATCAGTTGCTGGAAATGGTACTATTAACAGCCGATATCCTCGAATTAAAGGCTGACCCTAATAAACAGGCTAAAGGTACAGTTATCGAAGCTAAGCTTGATAAAAACAGGGGCCCTGTGGCAACCCTCCTTGTACAGAGAGGAATACTGAAAACAGGAGATGCCATACTATCGGGCTCTACCTTTGGACATATCCGTTCAATGATGAACGACAGGGGAAGAAAGATCAAGGAAGCGGGGCCTTCTATGCCTGTGGAGATTTTCGGGCTTTCCGAGGTTCCCGAAGCGGGAGATCTTTTCTACGTGGTAAAAGATGAAAAACTAGCTAAACAGCTTGCTCAAAAGCGTAAGGAAGAAATCCACCAGAAACAAATAGGCAGAACTAAAATCTCTCTGGAAGACCTGTTTAATCAGATACAGGAGGGAAATGTCAAAGACTTGAATCTCATTATTAAGGCCGACGTCCAAGGTTCTGTAGAGGCTATCAGGCAGAGCATGGAGAAGCTTTCAAATGATGAGGTTAAGGTTAATGTTATACATGGCGCAGTTGGAGCTGTTATTGAGGCCGATGTAACCTTGGCCGAGGTTTCCAACGCTATAATAATAGGATTTAATGTCAGACCTACGGCTCAGGTAACCGAGATGGCCAAGGAAGCCGGAGTAGATATCAGACTTTATAGAGTTATTTATGATGCTATTGAGGATATGGAAAAAGCTATGAAGGGCTTACTGGATCCGATTTACAAGGAAGTTGTGAATGGCCATGCCGAGATTCGTCAACTATTCAAAGTATCCGGATTGGGTACCATCGGCGGCTCTTATGTTATAGACGGTAAGATACTTCGGAACTCGGATGTCAGAATTGTCCGCAACGGTATTGTGGTGCATGAAGGAAAACTTGCTTCGCTTAAGCGATTCAAGGATGATGTAAGGGAAGTTTCTGCCGGCTATGAATGCGGGATTATGATTGAGCGCTTTAATGATATTAAGGAAGGTGACATAATTGAATCCTTCCATATGGAAGAGGTACAAAGATAATAATTTAATAATAAACGTAGCCTGTATTTATTCACCGTCTTGAAACCGCTTTAAGACGGTGAATTTCAAATTATGCAATCCAGGCTCGTTTTGGGGAATATATATATATAAGAGAATGCAAAGGTATGGTGTTATTATGGAAAGAACAGACAGATTATCTGAAGAAATAAAAAGAGAATTGAGCGATTTGATCAGAAATCAAATCAAGGATCCCAGGCTGCCCGAATTTGTATCTATTACGGCTGTTCGTGTAACGAAGGATCTTAGGTATGCTAAGGCTTATGTCAGCGTACTGGGGGATGAAGAGAAAAAGAACGATGCCCTGACCGTATTAAAGAATGCCGCCGGCTTTATACGGCATGAGATAGGTCAGAGAGTAAATATCAGATACACCCCGGAATTCAGCTTTATACTGGATGATTCAATCGAAAAGGGGATGTATATAAGTAAACTGATTGATGATACCATTAATAAGAGCAAGGCATCAAAACCCGATCCGGACGGAGATAATGAATAAAGAGGAATATATATGGCGAATCCAATACTGCAAAAGATAGCAGAAAACATAATAAATAACCATGATATAGTTCTGCTGCCCCATATCAATGCGGACGGAGATGCTTTGGGAGCTGCGCTGGCTCTGGGAATAGCCTTGACAGCCATGGGCAAGCAGGCGGATATACTGATTGAGGAAGAAGTGCCTTCAAATCTGGATTTTCTCCCCGGTCAGGAACTCATAAAATCAGAACCTGCAAAGCAATACAGTGTTGCAATCAACATCGATAACGGAGATATATCCAGGCTAGGGAAAAGAGAACCTTATTTTAGAGATGCAAAAATTAAGCTGAGTATAGACCACCATACAACAAACCGCGTTGAGGCGGATTTTTCCTATGTAAATACAAAAGCCGCCGCAACCGGCGAAATTGTTTATGACCTTATCCGAAACTATTTAAAGGAGAGTCTTAACCAGGACATAGCTCTTTGCCTTTACACCGCTATTGTTACCGACACCGGCGGATTCAGGTATACCAATACAACACCGGAAACCCTCATTATATGTGCTGATCTTATGAATTTTGGGATCGATTTTCCTTATGTAATAAAAAGAGTATTTGAAATGGTTTCCTATACAAAACTGCATCTTATGAAGAAGACTATGAATTCGTTGCGCCTTGTGGAAGACGGGAAGCTGGCTTTATCATATTTGACATATGAAGACATAAAGGATTATGATGTCAAGAATGATGATTTCGAAGGTCTGGTAAATATCGGGCGTAATTTGGAGGGCGTGGAGGTTTCGGTGTTTTTGAGAGAGGACTCGGAAGGAACATTCAGAG
>JBMNTI010000105.1:0-8896 GCA_050945655.1 Acetivibrionales bacterium
ACAAAAACAACAAATATTATTTTTTGATAAGGCAATTGATTTGGGGATCGATTGGTGTAATCTGCATGCTTATTATTTCTAATATTGATTACCATAGAATCGGTGCCAGTTCGCCCATTCTTATGGTCATCAGCACTATTATGCTTGGATTGGTTCTGATTCCGGGAATCGGTACTGTTATCAACGATTCCCGAAGATGGTTCAATCTTGGATTTACGACATTTCAACCTTCCGAATTCACAAAGATAGCAGTAATACTGTTTTTGGCTTTTAGCCTATCAAAAAACAGCGACAGACTGGATTATTTTTTCAGAGGGCTGGTGCCATACCTTTTAGTTATAGGCATAACGGCGGCTTTGCTGTTCTTTGAGCCGCATATGAGCGCTATTATACTTATCGTACTGGTTGCGGTTATTATTTTGTTCTGTGCCGGAGCCAGGATATACCACTTCGTGTTTCTTGCCCTGCCGGGGTGTTTCATAGGCTGGAAGCTTATTATGAGCAAGTCATACCGTGCAGGCCGCATAATGGCATTTATGGACCCTTTCAAATATAGTCAGGGAGAAGGTTTCCAGGTTGTAAATTCCCTCTATGCAATAGCTTCAGGCTCTGTTTTTGGAAGAGGACTGGGCAGAAGCCTGCAAAAGAATTTATATCTTCCCGAACCGCAGAATGACTTTATATTTGCCATATTGGCAGAGGAGCTCGGCTTCGTGGGAGCTGTCACGGTCATTATCCTTTTCATGTTTTTTATATGGAGAGGTATAAAGGTCGCAATGAATGCACCGGATATGATGGGAAGCCTTATGGCAATAGGAATTACTTCATTGATTGCCCTGGAGACGATAATAAACATCGCAGTTGTTACATCCACAATTCCTACTACTGGAATGCCGCTGCCATTCTTCAGCGCCGGCGGCACCTCGACGGTTTTTCTATTGATTTCGGTAGGTATTTTGCTTAATATTTCAAAAGGAATACCTTCAACAAATTTCAGTGTTATCAGGAACAGCCGGGATCCATCCGGAAACATGCGCAATCTTCCGTCGCGGAAAGTCGGTGAAATATGAAGTATATTATATCAGGCGGTGGAACCGGAGGACATATAAATCCCGGTATTGCCATTGCGAAAGAAATTCTTACAAACGAGCCAGATGCGGAAATACTTTTTGTCGGCACGAAAAATGGCCTTGAGGGCAAGCTGGTCCCCCGGGAAGGATTCGACATAGAATATATAGATGTGACGGGCCTGAAAAGAAAATTTTCGATTGATACCTTTAAAACGATCGGGAAACTATTTAAAAGCTTTGGCTCAATAAGAAAGATTTTCAAAGAGTTTGAGCCCGATGCGGTAATAGGTACCGGAGGCTATGTCTGCTTCCCTGTAGTATTCAGTGCCGCCCTGAGAAAAATTCCTACGCTGATTCATGAGCAAAATGCTTTCCCCGGCATATCAAACAAAATACTTGCCCGCTATGCGGATGAGGTTGCAATCAGCTTTGAGGAAGCCCGCTCCCGGTTTAAAGGCAGAGTGAGGATTACTCTCACGGGTAACCCCATAAGGAAAGATTTATTCTTGCTGGACCGTGCTAAAGCAAGGGAGAATCTCGGGATAGGCGCGGACACACCATTGGTGGTTGTTTTTGGAGGCAGCCTGGGTGCCGAGGATATTAACGAGTGTGTCAAGGATATGATAAATCAGCATGGCGATGAAATCTCATATAACCTTATTTTTGCCACAGGAATGAAGCATTACGAAAGGGTAATGAGATATATAAAGCCACCGCTGCCTGATAATATTCAAGTGGTACCGTATATTTATAATATGGGAGAAGTGCTGGCGGCGGCCGATCTTGCCGTGACAAGGGGAGGGGCTATAACCATAAGCGAGCTGTCGGTGCTGGGAGTGCCTTCCATTCTTATTCCGTCACCCTTTGTTGCAGAAAATCATCAGGAGTATAACGCGCGGGCTCTTGAAAGCAAGGGAGCCGCCGTGGTGATCCTCCAGAATCAGCTCACCACAGAAATTCTATACGGACAAATCCAAAAGCTCATAAAGGATAAGGAGCTTCGCGTCAAAATGGCTGCAGCGGCCAAAAAATGCGGAATCAGGAACGCTGCCCAGTCAATCCATACACTTATTAAGAAAGCAATAAGCGCAAAAAACAAGTGATTTACCATATTTTCCTGATAAAGTTGATTTATTATTGATTTTTAAATAATATAACGATACTATTGATTATGGGATAAAAGTATTTTTCAGGATTATGTCACTACATTCCCGGTTACTGAATATAAAAAGGAGCTAGGGTATGTTTAAGAAAAGAAGTATTCTCATCCTGTTAGTGGCTGTGCTAAGCATTTCTATTGTTGCGGGAGTTGTATTGATCGTTAAAGAAATCAATAATAAATCACAGGGACGGCATGTTCCCTCTTCACAGTCAAACGGTTCAGAAATATCACCTTCGTCCGACGAAACGCTTGATCAGATCCAAGTTTATACTAGATAGCGCCTTTTATAGGCTAAAAAAATTTTTGTCTGACAGAAGGTGAAATGTTTGAACGCGTGGTCAACCCCTCGTTTGTAACACCATTTTGCCGGAAGCATATTATGAAATGTGTTCAATACTTTGCTTCCGGGGGTGTTTTGCGTGAGCAATCTCATAATTGCCGGGGGTTCAAGGCTGAGCGGCATAATAGAAGTGCCAGGAGCAAAGAATGCTGTCCTGCCTGTACTTGCCGCCACGCTTTTGAATAATGGAACCAGCATTCTTGAGAATTGCCCGGAGTTGGACGATGTCTTGACAATGATTGAAATATTGTCAGCTTTAGGGTGTAAGATTAAGAAAAAGGGATCTCGAATTGAGGTTGACGCATCGAATCTCACAAGTTCGCGTATCCCTGAAACACTAGCTAAAAGAATGAGATCTTCAATAATTATTCTGGGTGCTGTTCTCGCAAGGTGCGGGGAAGTGCTGGTCAGTTACCCGGGCGGATGCGAAATTGGCCTAAGACCTATAGATATGCATCTTCGTGCGCTGGAGCAAATGGGGGCGGAGGTAGACGGTCTTAGTCAGGGTATGCTCAGAGTCAGCGCATCCAGACTCCAGGGCTGTGAGGTATTGCTGGACTATCCCAGTGTTGGGGCTACAGAGAATATAATGCTGGCCGCATGCTTCGCCGAGGGAGAAACACTTATCAGAAATGCGGCTAAGGAGCCGGAAATTGAAGATCTGCAAAATTATCTTATTCGAATGGGCGTCAATGTGACCGGAGCCGGAACAGGCGTTGTGAGAATCCAAGGCGTCCGGGAAATAAAAGCGGAACCCATCCATAAAATAATTCCGGATCGGATTGTGGCCGGGACATATCTTTCGGCTGTGGCAGCAACCGGAGGAAGCATTGTTGTCACAGGAATCGAATACGACCATATAGGGTCAATTCTTTACTGTTTAAGAAGAACAGGCTGCAGAATAAAAAATTACTCCGGTGGTGTAGTCACTTTGGAATCAGACGGGAAACTGAACCCTCTGGATCTTGTAAGAACATCTCCTTATCCGGGTTTTCCCACAGATATGCAACCTCAGATAGTAGCACTATTGACTAAAAGCAAGGGTACGAGTGTAGTAGTGGAAACGGTTTTTGAGAACAGATTCCGGTATACCGAACAGTTGCAGAAGCTGGGAGCCGATATAAGTATTCAAGGAAGAACGGCTATAATAAGAGGGGTTGAAAAGCTAAAAGGTGCTTCTATTGAGGCAAGAGATTTACGCGGAGGAGCGGCGCTGATAATTGCAGGTCTGACGGCTGAAGGGGAAACAAATATTTCCGGCGTAGGATATATCGACAGAGGCTACGAAAAGGTTGAAAACGTTTTATCAAAGATTGGGGCAAATATCAGAAGAGTTGAAGACTGAATCAGGTATTGGTATAATTGTATAAATGATGTTATCCCCGCTTAAAAGGTGAAACACGCATACCATAAGGAGCGCATTAGCGCAGAGGTACATATGAAAAAACATAGGCATGCTAAAACAAGATTAAAAATTCTTATCTTCATTTTAGTATTGGGTCTTAGCCTAGTTATCCTGTTGTTTGCACCGATTTTTAATATCAAGTCCATAGAGGTTAAGGGGAGCAGCAGGTATACTGCTGAAAAAGTAATAGAGACATCGGGCATAGTGATTGGAGAAAACGGATTTCGGAAACTAAGACTAAAGGCTGAAGCCCTATTGGAGCTCAGGTTGCTCGACAGTGAAGAAAAAATAAGCCGTCTTCCTTACGTGAAATACTGTACCGTGAAGATTGTTTTTCCGGACAGGGTAGAGATCCGGATTACCGAGAGGGAACCTGCGGCTTATATTGTTTACTTTGATAATTATCTTACGGTGGATGACCAGGGTTTTGTTTTGGAAGCCGCAAACATAGCTCCACCAGGTTTGAAGGAAATACGGGGTATTGAATTTAAAAAATACACCATCGGCGGGCAACTGGAAGAATCGGAAATTTCACTGATACAAACAGGTGTTGATATAATCAAAACGATAATAATTTCAGATGAGAATACCACCTTTAAGCTTGAAGAAGTTTTAGACTGGGTTGACATGATTAATGACAGTAATGCCATTATGTCCCTTGACGACAGGATTATTGTCAGGTTCAACCCTCAGGACAAGCTTCAGTACACAATCGATTTTACAAAGGAAATATTTTTTAAGAAAATAAGCACCAAAGAAACCGGAAGACTGGAATTTTCGGGGAACCAGAACCCAAGCTTTATACCCGATTAAGTTACAAGTATTTAAGGAGGATTTTCATGATAGCTTTGTTTGGACTAATAGCAGGATTATTGATTGGAGTGTTTATTCCGATCCATATACCGCAGGCCTATTCAAATTACGCCGCAGTGGCGATTCTAGCCGCATTGGACTCTATACTCGGAGGATATGCGGCTTCTCTTGAAGGAAAATTCAATATAAGAATATTTTTATCAGGTTTCTTTTCCAATTCGGTCACGGCTGCCTTATTGGCGTATATAGGCGACAAACTGGGGATACAGATACATCTTGCGGCTGTTTTCGCATTTGGTAATCGAATATTCATTAATATCGGCAATATAAGAAGAAGACTCATAAAAGTTGATAGTAAAAAGTGATACTATATATGTGAATTTTGTCCTGAAAAAATTTAGAAAGCCCCAATATCTTGAGTTTAGTTAAGTTTTTTCTAAAGAAAATTATTGCTTTTATATGGGTTTCATATATAATAATAATGATAGCATATTATTTTTTCATAGTGACAGTTACGCGAGATGACTTGTAAGGAGGATACAAAAGTGTTGGAATTCGACATTGATATGGATAACTTTGCACGCCTTAAAGTCGTTGGTATCGGTGGCGGCGGAAATAATGCCGTAAACCGGATGATAGCGGCAGGTATGCGCGGGGTTGAGTTCATTTCTGTTAATACTGATAAACAAGCATTATTTCTTTCTCAAGCGAACACGAAAATTCAGATAGGAGATAAATTGACCAAAGGCCTTGGAGCGGGAGCAAATCCCGAAATCGGTGAAAAGGCTGCAAATGAAAGCCGTGATGAAATAGCTATGGCTATTAAGGATGCGGATATGGTTTTTGTAACTGCCGGTATGGGCGGCGGAACAGGAACCGGCGGCGCTCCCGTCGTTGCGCAGATAGCCAGAGAGATGGGGATCCTTACGGTAGGTGTTGTCACAAAGCCTTTCCTTTTTGAAGGTAAAAAGCGTATGATGCAGGCTGAGGCCGGAGTGGAAGCATTAAAGGTCGTAGTGGATACCCTTGTTACTATTCCCAACGACAGACTGCTTCAGATCACCGATAAAAAAATGCCTTTGGTTAAGGCGTTTAACCTGGCTGATGACGTGTTAAAGCAAGGCGTACAGGGTATTTCCGATTTGATAGCGGTTCCCGGACTTATTAATCTGGACTTTGCCGATGTAAAGACAATCATGCTGGATACAGGAATAGCCCATATGGGTATCGGAAAAGGAACCGGTGAAAATAAGGCGGAGGAAGCTGCCAAACAGGCAATATCAAGCCCGCTTCTTGAAACTTCGATTGAAGGAGCCAGAGGAGTTCTTCTTAATATTACAGGCGGCCCGGATCTTAGCCTTCAGGAGGTAAATTTGGCAGCCGAGCTTATCCAGGGATCGGCTGATCCCGATGCCAATATTATTTTCGGTGCGGTAATTGACGACAACCTTAAGGACGAAATGGTCATCACAGTTATAGCAACAGGATTTAGCAAGGGGCCGGAGATAAAACGGCCGGGATATTTGTTTGGTGTTGACAGGAAACAGCCTAATCCTGAGCAGCCCAAAAATCCGATTATTGTGGATGACGATATTGAAGGACCTGAAATCCCTACCTTCCTGAAACGTAAAGGGTTCAGATAATACATACTTCTGATATTTCAACACGGCAGCATCCGTGCTTATAGTGATTTTCTTATCGATGAAAAATCCTCTGGGGACATTCCTGAAAAAGGCATGTCCCCTTTTACATGGTTTTCGACTATTTGAAAGGCGGCAACTTTACTCTGCCAGCAAAACTTCTACACCTGCAGAACGTAATCCGTTAATGTAGTATTGGGGTGTTCCGGGATCGGTGACCAATTGCTTGATGTTTTCTATACGACAGGTCATAAAAGGAGTAATTCTGCCAAACTTGCTGTTATCGGCCACAACAATTGTAGAGTTGGATTTTGCGACAAAACGCCGCTTTATATCCGCAACATCTTCATAAAAATCAGTGACTCCGTTTTCAAGCGTTATACCGTCTGCAGTACTTATGAACAGGTCTATGTTGGCTATGTTATCCAAAAACGAATTAACAAAAGTTCCGGTTGTTACTTGCTCAACTCTGCGAAGCTTTCCCCCGATCACATAAATGGCGTGATTGCAGCAGCGCAAAAGTTTACTCGCTGTTATAATCGAATAAGTAAAGATGGTCAGATCTTTTTTAATATGGAGAAGCTTGGCGAGGTAATGTGTGGTAGTCCCCGCATCCAGCAATATGGTGGAGCGGTCAGGGATTAGATTCAGCACACAATTGGCAATCATGGCCTTTTCAGTACTGTGGAATTCCATTCGTTTATCCCAGTGTTCAACATCAATAACGGATGTATGTTCTGATACATGCTGAATTCCTCCGTATACCTTTTTAATTTGGCCGGTTTGCACCAAATCGTTGATATCTCGTCGGATGGTTTCTATTGAAACTCCGAATTGTTCTACAAGTTTGGTCAGTTCTACTTTTTGTTCACGCATGACAAGCTTGAGAATCTCATTTTGCCTTTCTTTTTTCATTGGTTAACCTCACTTTGCTTACATTTTACCAAAGGGACTTTGGAAATGATAACATATTTAAGTTTATAAAACAAGGATATTTGAATAAAATGACAAAGTTGGTCATTATATGGTCCTTTTATTCTCGTACTTTGATATAATATTAACATAAGTTGACGAATTATGATACACTATGTTAGTATATATGCATAAATTCGCAATACATATAGTCACAAGTTGGTCATAAAGTTAGTCATTTTTGCAAATTATTCTTCCTTTATAAGGAAGTCACAATAAATCAAATCAGAAGAAAAAGTAATAAATGATAAGATTATTAGGCGTTTTATGCCTGTAATAATAGTAAAAATGGGGAGTGATTTCTTTGTACGAAACCGATATTGTTATTATCGGAGCTGGGGTCATCGGGAGTTTTATTGCCCGTGAACTTGCCAAGTTCCGTATTCGCGTGATGGTCGTGGATAAGCGCCTTGATGTTGGCGGGGACGCGTCTAAAGCCAACAATGGCGTTTTAGCCAGCAGCGGTTTATATCCTGTTGGAAGTGTGGAAGCCCACGTGATAGGTGGCTCTCGTACTATTTTCAAGCAAATCCTGAACGATCTGGAAGTGCCTTATACTACTTGCGGCAGGCTGCTCCCAGCATTTACACAGGATGAATTAAACCGTTTTCCGTACCTGTACGACCAGTGCTGCCGAAACAGCTATTACGATGCGGAAATTTTAAGTGCCGAACAGGTCAGGGAAAGTGAGCCGAACATTAATCCGGAGGTTCTCGGAGGCTTTCTTTTACCCAATGATGGCGCTATAGATCCTTTTCAGCTGGTGGTCGCGCTTGCCGAAAACGCTGCCGAAAACGGTGTTGAATTTTTGCTGAACTGTGAAGTAAAAGGCATCAACGTCCATAACGGCAAGGTGGATTTTGTCGAGACGACACAGGGGACCATTAAAACCCGCTACGTTATCAATTCGGCGGGACTATACTGTGATAAAATTGCGAAAATGGTAGGTGAATGCGATTTTGTTGTCAAGCCCAGAAAAGGCCAGTTCTACGTATTAGACAAGAACACACCCGTGAAAGTCAACCATATCCTTGCACAAGTCCCGACTGAAATTTCTTCAGGAGTAATGATTATTCCACAAACCCACGGCAATATGTGCTGTGGCCCTACTGCTGAAAACATGGAAGACAAGGAAGACTACAGCGTTGACCAGGCAGGGCTTGACAAAGTTGCTCAGGCTGTATTGCGTATGGTACCGGGACTGCGTCTTAAAGATGCCATTACCCATTACTGTGGACTTAGACCTAACCGTATCCCGGAAGGTATTAATATAGTAATTTCTCAAAAAGCCAAGGGCTACGTCGGCATATCCGGCGTTCGTTCTTCCGGCGTTTCCAGCAGTCCGGCAATTGCCCGTTTGGTTATCAATAAGATGATTATGGAAGGCGGATTTGAAGCTGAGCGCAAGTTTGGCGATTTCAACCCGAAGCGCAAGGGGATTGTAAGCTTCCGCAAAGCAAGTCACGAGGAACGACAGAAGCTGATTGAGAGTGA
>JBMNTI010000106.1:0-8502 GCA_050945655.1 Acetivibrionales bacterium
TTTTTATTTTACCGTTGTCTGTTCTGGGCAGAGCCCTGGCCTCCTCATAAATCTGAGGCCGCATATAGGTCGGCAAAGCCATATTTATGCTTTGCCTGACTTCATCGGTAAGGGATTTGCCTTCTTCTAGCACCAGCACGGCTTTTATACACGGAATACCGTTTTGCACACTTTCCACCACAGCCGACTCTTTTACAAAGGGATTTCTGTTAATTACATTTTCAACCTCAAGAGGACTTATCCTATGACCCATAAATTTAATCATATCGGTCATTCTGCCTCTTACATAAATATATCCGTCTTCATCCACCGTAGCGCTGTCACCGGTATGTAGCCATCCGTCCCTGATTACCTGCACGGTTGCGTCAGGGTCTTCCCAATAACCTTTCATAATGCTGGGACCCCTTGCAATGATCTCACCTATCTCTCCGGACTTCACCTCATCTCCCGCTTTATTCACTACCCTCAGCTCCACATTAATAAGTCCTTTGCCAATGGATCCTTTCCTGACATGCAGCAAATCAGGGTTCAGATAGCTCAGTCTTGCACTGGCCTCTGTCTGCCCGTACATAACATAAACCTTGAGTTCAGGATAATTTTCTGTCAGATAGGAAATATCACTGTAATCGGTAGACTCCCCGGCGAAGGTTATGTATTTGAGTGATTCAAAGAATCTTACCGGTTCAGACAGACCCCTGGCATAATTTATCATCAGATGAATATACGAACCTACGGTTGAAAACCCTGAAACTTTATGTTTTTTAATTGCTTCCAGTATAAGGGAGGGATAGGCCGTGGAATTCTCTATGATAATTGTGGCCCCCGCCATGGCATGAGTGAGTAGTATTGAATTACCGTACGAATAGCTGAAGGGCAGGGTCATCAGAATACTGTCATCGCTTTCCAGACCTAAATATTCATTAATAGCCAGGGTGTTTGCCAAAAGATTGCCGTGGGACAAGGTTACACCCTTCGGTCTGCTGGTGGTCCCCGACGTAAACAAAAGCAGGGCGGCATCATCGTAATCGCCGCCATAATGATCCTGCGGCTCTTCGGTGCAAGCTGCGTCTATATTATCCTCGGTATACGGTATTTCATCAATGTTAAGACTCTTTATTCCGCTTCCGCCGTATATTTTGGCTGCCCTGTCGGCTGTCGCACCGCAATACAGCACTAGAACGGGGCTGCATTTTTCCGCAATGTACCGTACATTCTCGGCAAGCTTTACCGGGTTTACGGGGACCGCTATCGCATTTGCCGCTAAAATGCCGAAAAAGCCTTCTGCATATTGAACCGAGTTGCCGCAAAAGAGAATCACCCGGTCTCCCTTCTTCACTCCCGCATCGGCCAGATGTGCGGATATCGCACAAGCTTTTCTATACACACGGCTATATGTCCATTCGCCCTCATTGCTTTTAATAAAGCATTTTTGGCCATGCAGAAGGCTGTTATCCTTAATAAATTTAAATATGTTTTCCATTTTTACACCGTCACTCTTTCAAACTGCTCACAAATCATTTGATACGAGCATGAATTTACCGCGTTTCCGATTTTGTTAAGGCCTTCTTCTCTTGTCAAATACCCTTCTCTTATTAGATTGCTGATTTCAAAAACATAGGGATGATATCCGAAGCGGCTGATATGGCATTGGTTGGCATAAGAATTCAACAGGCAATTTGAGCTGTTACCGTCGGTATTTTCGGGAGGTATCCATCCTATTCCTTTGATCTCCTCAATAGCCGATTCTTCGTCATATTTATTGTTAACAAAAGGATAGTAAAGATACGGCATATAGGACTCATTTTCACTCATGAACTCATCGTCCAGAAAATACTTTTCATAATGGGCTCCAAACCGGCCGATGATAATGCTTTTTATGTTTTCAAAGCCTTTAAGTACCATCTTGTAATTCAGTCTGATCAAGGATTTTGACGTTATTACCTGGCCGGGGGTCCATCCGAAGCAGATAATGGGGATACGGCGAATAATCGTTTCATAGTAAATAAGGTTTTTAATAAACATTATGCACATGTTGCAAATGGCGCTGGCCCTTTCAATGGACTGTCTGGGGAAGAACTTGCCGTCCTCGATATACTTGAATGCCTTGATTATCGTTTCAGCAGGATATTTTACAAGAATGCTGTCGACACCCAGATTGTCGGTCACCGTACGGATATTCTTCAGACATGTTTCGCTTAAAAAACCGTTATCGAAGGTAACGGCTAAAATGGAAGCATTATGTCTCTTCTTTATCATTTTCAATGTATAAGTACTGTCCTTGCCTCCGCTGTATGCTAAAACAATTTGATATTTTTTGTCCGCATTTGCTTTAAGCAAAACAGAAAGTTCTTCTTCCCCGTTATCTATTAAACCTGTGGTATCATATGGTGTTGCACAAAAATTACATAGTCCGTCTTCATTTATTCTGACTGACGGCATATTGCTATTTAAAAGGCAGTTTCTACATACTTCCATTTATTCACACCACCTGAACAGTTTTTTCTTGCGCGCCAAGCTTTCTATTTAGATAGCCATATATGCTGTTTATTGAATCAAAATTTTCCGGAATGATTTCATTGTCATATACCTTGATGCCTATGGTGTTTTCAATATATGCAACCAGTGAAATGATGCCTATGGAATCTATATATCCTTTATCTATCAGGGATTCGTCCCTGTCGATATCATCAAAAGATTCACCGTAAAGAATATTGTTCTGAAAAAACTCTATAAGTTTTTCACTTACTGTCTCCATATTCATATTTTCCCCTCCTCATCAGGCTTTGCCCGTAATCCAAACGCTTTCCGCCCCGACTGTGAGAAAACCGGCAACAGCTTTTGCCCAGCCCGGCGTATGAATGTAAATACAGAAAAATCAATAAGTTTTTGCTTCATCTTAGCAAATGCTTGTAAAACTTATTAAAGCATTTCCGGTAATAATCGTATATTTCCGTCCGGTAATATGTTTCGAAATCTTCTATTTTATTCTTGGTTCTCACCGGATTGCCGCCGGACATCGTATTTGGAGGAATGTCATTGTAGACAACCGAACCTGGTAAGACACAAGCATTGGGGCCTATTGTGACATTTGGCATTATAATTGAGTTTTCACCGATATATACCCTGTCTTTAATGTCAATTTTCCCATACTTATTATTGATGTACTTATACTCTTCCCGGTTGTTGATGACTCTTATTGCGCCATCATGGGTAATAAATCTCACCCCGTTGGCGATGATGCATTCTTCGCCGATGTGGATGAGATAGGGTTCGCTTCCGAAAGAATCTTTTGAAGTAAACAGGAGGGTACCCTTCCCGATCTCCATACCGGCTTTATGGAGTTTCTTTATCTTCGATTTATTCATATGTTCTTTTAAGGTTAGCATTACCATTAGAATCCTCTCCTATATTTTATTGTTGATCAAATCTACATCATTACTTGTCCAAAAAAACTGCTGCAATACCCTTCGTTTTGTTTTCTGATTATAAATAAGCGTATGATTCCTTTTGCATACTCTTTCATAAAACTGCAGTGTACAGGTAACTTTAGCCGGGTTCCCCGCCACGCAACGGTTTGGCTCAATGTCGTTCATCACCACCGCTCCGGCACCGATTACCGAATTAGGCCCTATATTAACACCCGGCCAGATAATTGCGTTCATGCCTATAAAACAATTATCATGTATAATTATTTCTGCGCGTAGGGGAGTCCCGACCTTCTTTCTGCCGTCAGCAGCGGCAAGAATACTCGGATTGGTAATAAATTTGACTCCCGAAGTGATTACACAATTGTTCCCTATTGAAACCAGATGCGGGTTATATCCATAATCCTCCTCACTGTTAAAAATTATGATATGGTTTCCCATTCTTAGACCGTTTTTTACAAGCCTTTTTATTTCATATTTATGAACCAGATGATAAAACATTTCATCATACCTCGAATCGAGATTATTATGACCGCCTTGCAGGCGGGGGGTAAGAGTCTATCTTCTTAACATATTGAGAATAAAGACGCCTTTATATAAAAAATTCAGCAAATGATACTGGCCTGCGTTCGCCTGGTTAAGTACTGCGCTGAACGGCACGATGTTCGGATCGGTTTTCAGGTGTTCCTCAACTCTTCTATACATTTTGTCATCTGCTCCGTTCAGGTGAAGACAAATGGTTTTCACTCCAATAATTGATTTAACCGGACCCCATACCTGCTGGGGAACATGTAATATGCCATCCTTCATTGTCGGGAAAACTCCTATGCCATCTGTAATAGCTCTGAACTTTAACGCTTTGAGAGCATTTAATGTGTTTTTATCGAAAGAGTGTCCGGGAGCCATCCAGATATCGGTTTCAAGCCCGTAGTTTTTTAATATTTCCTTGCCCTTCTGGATCATTGAAAACTGTTTTTTATATGGGATGCCATAAAATTCGGACTGGGGCTTAAAGCCGCAGAACTTATAAAAGCTTCCTATTTCTTGTGTCCTGTACCGGTGCTGATAGCCATGCTGGGCTATTTCAACCCTTTTTTCATCCTTAAGCTTTTTTATTATTTCCCAAAAAAATTCTTTTCTTTTGGCTACCTTAAGCTTGGGATCCTGATTGTCGGGGACAACGCCTAACAATGGCACAACGTTATACTTACCGAAAAGATTGATAAATTTCTCAAAGTTTTCCCAAATCATTTCAGGGACAACATCATCAATTCTATATACACTGCATGCTTTCATGGTATATCTCCTTTTCAAGACAATGGGACGGCAGATTATTGTGCGGCGGTCTTTCCTCCGAAGCGACCGGCTTATCTCGTCGAGAACCTTGCACCCGCTTCATAACGTTAAACTTCCATAGGAACCGCTGTCGATATCATGTGTGAAGCGGAGCAGGATTGCGAAGCGACCACGAATAATTTCCGGATGAAATTCCTGAGCTGCACACATGATATCGACTAAAGGTTCCATCGTCGAGCTTGCTTCGCTTTAAATCGCAGCAAGCTCGCCGCTTATTAACGATTGCATAATCAAATTTTATAACCTGTATGTTAAAACAGTTTTCGCACAGTCTGACGAAGGATCCAACATGCAGGAGCATCCATCGGTTGTCTATAAACCATGCATATTGCGCGTTCCTGCATGTCATCCCGAGAACCAGCGAAGGATCTTGCCGGCTTATTTACGATTGCTCAATCAAATATGCGCCTGGATGAATAAACGCCCCATCTGTTAATAAACAGAAAATCCTCCGGAGGGATCTCGTACAAGCCGTATTTGTAAGGCTTGTTCGAGAAATTAGCTATTATTCTGATGCCGCCGGAAAACTGAGTTCTCTGAACAAGTCTATCCTCAGTCAAAAAATCGTGGCGTTGCATCTTTTCATATCCGGTTTTTTCCAATACCCATCCCGATATTTTTATGCTCTTTAAAAAATTCTCCTTATGCTTTTCCCAAAAGGAATAGTCTCGGGGAAATATTAAATTCATACCTCCGTACAATACTGTTATGAGATTCTTGGTATTCCAATACTCTAATACCTTTGAAATGCTGTCGCCTGTGTACCAGCCGGATATATGGCAGTCATGGTAAACCAGTGATTTCAACGGAATTCTCACGGTAGGATTGACGGTATATTTAATGTATAATTCTCCTGGATTATCGGTGGGCTTCCGCCAATCCTCTCCCGCCCCCAAAGGCTGGGCAATGGTTAACGTCCCCTCGCTGTAATGGGTTAGCGGGATTGCCCAATGGGCAGTTTCCTCAGTTCCCGTAATCATGCCACAGTCATAGCTGATTTTTTTTAGAAGCTCTTGTCTTAAAGTGAGATCCTGCCGTCTGGTCATGGGATGTCGTTCTGAAAAGTCCTCATACAGCGAACATGAAACCGCTACGTCCACAAACCTTCCCAAATAATTGTTTTCCTTAAGATCAGCCAGAATATAATCCTGCGCATCCTTTATGGCCAGTTGGGTATTAATCCGGTAGCTTGTTATCTTGTTATTGTTATAATAGGTGGTATACCCTTCCTGGGGATTACCTCTACTGTCCCTAATGACCCTTTGCTCATAACCCTCGGTCCTGTAACGGGGTGAAATCCCCTCAACCTCCGGCTTAAAAATATCCGAAAAATTGTCATACCTGCTTGGCAGCATTCCGTTGTCAACAGCATACTGAATCACCTCAGGCCTTTTTTCGTTTTCATAAACCTTCCATCCGTATTGAAAGTTCAGAAGAACCTTCTTGATCCCATTCAGATTAAGATCGTCAACGATCTTCCTGCTCTTCATATCCTCCGGGCCAAGCCACATGTCAACGCTTCCTACAAGTTTATCAACATTCTTATTAAGTTCTCCTTTTTGCCTGAGGCTAAGCAAATCCGCCGGCCTGTTAATTTCCAGATGCTTTCTGTAGATTCTAGCCATTTCGTTATAGCCGTCGTTATTAATCAAATCGATATAAAAGACCCTGCTGTAACCAAGCTTTTCTTTTTCGGGAAAGTGCATCAGCTGCATGCAATAAACAGCTGAATCCTTTGGCTTGACAAAATTTATTGCAGTATCGGCAGGAGAATCGGAGGTTATCATTATACCGCTTTTTGAATCGGTCATTCCCACGAACGGCATAGTTGCCTTATGTCCCCATAAAAGAAAGTCCCCGAAATCTGATTTTTGAGTTGCAGGCACATAAATGCCTTCGGCATAAGGTATTGCAAAGTGCTGGTTTTCCTCGGCGCCTGTAATTGCTCCTGGGAAAATAACAGGTTCATAGAGAGTGCTGCTTTTTTCGCTGAAAAGTTCACCCCTTATCCTTCGGCCTTCCAGAGTCAGTCTGGCCGACACTGTAATATTTCCATGCTCTTCTTTATACTTTTTTGTGATTACCATTTGGTCAGGTTCGGTGATTTTTACACCTGCTGTTTCGTAGTTTCCAAGAGGTTTGGTTTTGTATACTCTTTTGTTTGTCTTATTCAAGATGGTGAAGCTGTTCAGGACTCCATCGTATTCAAGTTCTATATAGGGATTTGATATGGTGAATTTACTGCTTGCCTCGTCCCCGAATACCCAAACAGGGTTTGATGCAATACATAGGTTGAAAAATATGGTGAAGCATAAAATAGCAATTTTAAAATTTCTACTGTTCAAGACCATTGAAAAAGTCCGTAATTTGTCATTTCTCATGACGCTCCCCGAAACGAAGAATCTGACTCTGTAATTCTGAGGCGTTTTAAGTGGTCTGGTACGGAAGCATCTTAAATTAATGCTGAATCCTGAACAATTAGGTAGTGACTTTTTCAGTAGTCTGGTACGGTTTTGCTTTTTTAAAGTGATAATATCAATCAAGATAACTCCTCCAGATGTTTATGTTCTACTTTACCCTTTTTCATCAATCCGGCGTAGAGTTCGTAAGTTCTGCAGGCTGAATCATCCCAGTCAAAATTATTTTTTATATATTCTATAATTGAAGCCGGACTGATATTTAATTTTCTTTCGTCTCTGATGATTATTGCCATTTTTTCGGTAAGGTCGTTAATATCTCCGTGTCTAAAAGTAATGCCATGCCCGGATAGTACGGCCTTGTTTTCCTCGATATCGCTTGCCAGGCACAGTTTACCGTAGCTCATGGCTTCCAGCAGGCTTATTGGCATTCCTTCAATGTCTGAGGGCAGCACGTATACAAAAGCGTTGCTCATCAGCTCTTCAAGTATTCTTCCCTGAACAAAACCGGTAAAAATGATATTTTCATCGTTACCGGCTTTCTGATGCAGTTCCTTCTCGTAATCGCCACTATGGCTGGAGCCTCCTGCTATAACAAGCCTTTTTTCAGTACTTAATTTCTTATAAGCGTCGATAAGATAATGAATGCCCTTTTCGGGAACCAGCCTTCCGAGATACAGAAAGTAACTGTTACCGGCAAGCTTCCATTTTTCGTCTATAAGCTTAGGTTCAACATATTCTTTAATCTCAACTCCGTTTTTTATATAGTCAATATTCTTTCGGTATTTTTCGCGGTAATAACCTATCAGGGATTCCGACACACTGATTGTACGGTCTGCAAAACGGGCCGTGCAGTATTCACCGAATTTAAGAAAACGGCTTGAAAAGCCACCCCACTTACTTCTTTTCCAGTCCAGGCCATGAACGGTGCAGACCACCTTTTTGCCAGCCAGTTTTGCGATAAACGCCAGAGCCGACGGACCCAAAGCATGAAAATGGACAATGTCGTTACGCCCAAAAAGCGCATGAATCAATGAGGTGAAAGAATGTGTTATGGCATCCAGGCATTTTGTATTGATATATGGCGTGAAAATTGTTTTTATGCCTTCATAGGCTTTTTCCCTTTTGTTGCAATAGGATTTGCGGCAGTAGACATCAACTTCACAGCCTTTTTTGACCAAGCGTTTTGCAATTTCCTCAACATGGATCTCAATGCCACCGGATCTTGACGGAATACCCTTTTGGCCAATCATAGCAATTTTCATAAATGAACATACCTTCCTAACTCTTTATTCCTTGAACCC
>JBMNTI010000107.1:0-8346 GCA_050945655.1 Acetivibrionales bacterium
ATAGTAGGGTATCGCCTGTTAAACCTTTTTGACAATACGCTGGATTTGGCCGAGTATGTATATAATCATCACGAGCGATGGGATGGTAAAGGATATCCAAGTGGTCTCAAAGGCGAAGAGATTCCGTTGATTTCCAGAATAATATCGGTTGCGGAAACCTATGAACGAATACTAAGGAGAGAGGCGACCTCAAACCCCCAAAGCAAAGAGAAAGCTGTTCAGGAAATCAAGGATGGTTCCGGAACACAATTTGACCCCATGGTTGTTGGAGAATTTGTAAGGATGATCGAGGAAAAAACCAAATAAAAATTATTAAGAAGCTTACTGCCTGTTAAATCACTTTCTGCTGTTCCTGGAACTTACATGCCCCCGGTACTTTTGCACCTTATACTTTATATATTTTTTCTTTATAAAGTTGAATATCTTATAAAAACCTATAATGAGCTCGATAATAATTAGCCCGATTATTACATAAATGAGTTCCCGGCTTTCGGAAAGCCGCTCCTTTATAATCTGGCTTTTTGTTTTCTGAGGTAAAATTTCACGGTCGGGAAAGAGTTCTACATTTATAGCAGTGTCATCCTCAAGTATAAATGTCAGCATTCCTACTACAGTATTTTTCGTTATGGGCAATTTTAGTTTTGATTGGTCAATATTGATGGCAATATCCTTTATATAATCCTGACCTTTTGGATATACATACTCAACATCTGATGCAACTATGAGGTTCAATGACTGGCCTTCAACTGTTATTGCTCGCTGGCTGCTTCCCGCCGCAACAAGGGTGCCGTAGAGAAAGTTATCAAAGCCGTAATTCAAGATATCAATAGAGTCGTTATACATACTTTCGGTGGGGACATCCAATAAAACACACACCAGGCGCATATTATTCTTGGTGGCAGTAGTTACAATGCTTTGGAAATCTGCATCATAGCCTGCGGTGATCCCTCCGTCGGTGCCGGGATAACTCCAGAACATATAATTTGTATTTGTAAGAACCATAGTCTTATGTTCATCATACCAAGGCTTGGCCTGTGTTGAAAACAACCGGTTGAAGCTGCTGTTGGATAGTGCATATTTCATGAGGATCAAAATATCATCGGTGGTGGTGTATTGTTTTTCGTCATATTTGCCAACGCAATTGGTGAATTTGGTATCCGACAGACCAAGGTTAACGGCATATTCGTTCATAATGTCTACAAAGCCGTCCTCACTTCCGCCGACATACTCGGCCAGAGTTATGGCGGCATCGGGTGCCCCGGTGAGCAAAAGTGCGGTGAGAAGATTTTTTGTAACATATTTTCCCCCAACCGTAAGCTTAAGGGTTCCTCCTTCTGTGGCGGCAGCCTCTTTACTGGCTATTATCATAGCCTCCGTATCGACCTTTTCGAGAACGATCAGTGCAGTCATGATGCGGCTTGCCAAAGGTGAAAAGGATTGTTCGTCAGAGATTTTTGAAAAAAGAATCTGACCCCTGCGGGCATCAAAAAGTATCGCTGAAACTGCATCTGTCTTAGGTTTGTTTGATTCCTCAAGTGCAAATGCCTTATTTTCAGGCGATAATGCTTGTATCCAAGTGGCAAGCGATGCAACAAGCAAAAATATGATACTGTAGCGCAGCCATTTTTTCATCCTAAAACTTCCCTGATGAAATATGTATTTTTATCAGAGCCCGTTAATTGGCAGGGCAATATTTAATTATAACATACCGCTTTACTGTGTCAATTAAGACAAACTATAAAAATCCGGCATAACTATTCTAATTCATTTCCCAAGCTGACATGATTGTATTAAGTGAGGTCTTGCCGAGAACCTTGCCCCTCTTTATTGCGTTAACAAGTGTGCGGGTGCAAGGTTCTCGCTGCGAACGCTTCTAAACACCCTGATCAAACAGATTATTTATCCCGGTAAGCGACATGGCTCCGTCTTCGCTCCGCCATGTTCCGGCGTGAGGTCTTTTTCTCGCGGGTCGCTCATACTTTCCAACAGAGTTATTTTGCGGTGGTCTTTCCTCCGAAGCGGCCAGCTTATCTTGCCGAGAACCTTGCCCCCGCTTAATTACGTTACTAACTTCTAACCTCTAACCTCATATCTCACATCGCGCATCTCACTATGAATTCGCCCATTTGATTAGAGGCAAATCAAACTTATTCATCAGGTTAGGGTGATGCGGCAGTACTCTAAATGAGTAGCCGTACTCACCGCCGTCTAAAAGACATACTGTGGCTTCATATAAATAGGTTGAGGCGTCGGTTTGACGAACCACTTTCATTTCAACTGCCGAAGAGTTAACGATGCTGCCTTGTACCAAAGGCCCGTAATACACCTCTACCCGAATATCTTCCGGTTTTAAAGAAGAAAGTTGTACTGTCACATTTAAGTTGAGTTCCTGCCCGGAGAGCATACTATGGTCTACAAGACCGTGAATATCCTGATTCGCCATTATGCTTACCTGTGGCCATCCGCGTTCAACATACTGCTTCCAGTCGGCAAGAGTATAAATGAATTCATACCGGGATTCCCGAATTTTTATATTTCTTATAATAGCAGGGACATACATTTTTTCAGTATAATCCTTAACCATGCGATGAGTGCTGTATACCGGCGCCAGAGATTTGATAGATTCCTTCATCCGGCTGACCCAGCCCACGGGGATACCATTTTCACGTTTATAGAAAAGAGGTACAATTTCACGTTCCAGAGTATCATAAAGAGATTTACTGTCGGAATCATCTTGGTGCTGTTCATTATCAAAATGTGTATCGTCGCCGATTATCCATCCGTTCATGCCGTTGTAGCCCTCACACCACCAGCCGTCCAGTATACTGAAGTTTAACACGCCGTTTATACATGCCTTCTGTCCACTTGTTCCGCTTGCTTCTAATGGCCGGCGGGGGTTATTCATCCATATGTCGACTCCCTGGACAAGGTGACGAGCCACAGTCATGTTATAGTTTTCAACCAGGAATATTTTACCTTTAAATCCTTCGCGTCTGGCAATATCATGAATGTTCTTGATTACCTGATGTGCGGGGTGATCTGCAGGGTGAGCCTTTCCGGCGAATATTATCTGAACCGGCATACTCTTATTGTTCAGTATTTTTTCTATTCTGGCAAGATCTCTGAAAATAAGGTTTGCCCTTTTATATGTGGCGAAACGCCTTGCAAAACCAATTGTAAGCGCCTGAGTATCGAACAGGCTGTCAAGCTCGTTCACCTCATGTAAAGGGATACCGTTTTGAAGGTATTGTTTTTTCAGTCTGTCGGTTATAAACCGAATCATCTTAGTTTTTAATGCAATATGAGTCTTCCAGATTTCCTCATCGGGGATATCACTTATTTGCTCCCATACTGAAGGATCATAAAGTCTGTTCTTCCAATCGGATGGAAGATACTTATCAAAAAGATATTTGAAGCCGGGCGCCAACCAGGTAATGGTATGTATACCATTAGTGACATGGGTTATAGGTACTTCTTCTTCGGGGATTTCAGGCCAGACCATATTGAAGATATTCCGGGAAACGGCTCCATGAAGCTTACTTACACCGTTTTTACGGCCTGACATATTTAAGGCTAAAACAGCCATGTTAAAAACATTAGGCTCGCCGGGTTTGAGACCCAGACTAATGAATTCGTTGCGCTGCAGCCCCAGTTGGCCCCAATAATTGCTGAAAAAGCGGTCTATCATATCCAAGGGGAATATATCGTTCCCTGCGGGAACTGGGGTGTGAGTAGTAAATACCGATGAAGAGTATACTATTTCTTTTGCCTCTCTAAACGGTATGTTTTTCTCCATAACCAGCTTGCGGGCAAGCTCAAGTGCCATAAAGGATGAATGCCCTTCGTTCATGTGAAATACGGTGCCTTTGATGCCCAGCGCATCCAAAGTCCGAATCCCGCCGATTCCTAGTAAGATCTCCTGCTGAATACGGGTTTCTTTGTCTCCGCCATAGAGCCTGTCGGTAAGGGCCCGGTCATATTGGTTGTTTTCGGGTACGTCGGTATCCATGAGATAAAGCTTTACGCGTCCAATGTTAATGCACCAGAT
Source organism: Acetivibrionales bacterium (assembly GCA_050945655.1). GTDB lineage: Bacteria > Bacillota > Clostridia > DSM-8532 > DSM-8532 > DTU059. The sequence continues at coordinate 4,049 of JBMNTI010000107.1, forward strand.
ACGGGCATACACTACGCGTCCGGCCAATTCAACGTATATGGTGAGAGGATGCCCGTTTGAGTTATAAACAGGCCATACGGGAAGCTGAGAGTAATTAAGGGTTGTGAAATGTGTTTCCTGCCAGCCTTCAGCATTGATATGCTGATCAAAATATCCCTGCTTGTAGAAAAGGCCTATGGCAGTAAAAGGTAAACCTAAGTCACTGGCTGTTTTGCAATGGTCCCCCGATAAAACACCAAGACCGCCTGAATATACGGGCAGAACCTCATGAAGCCCATACTCGGCCGAGAAATAAATTATTTGTTCGTTTTTATAATCAGGATAGTTCTTATTAAACCAGGTATCCTCTTGGTTCATATAATTACGAAAATCATTAAGCACTTTATCATAATGCTCCATAAAAACACTGTCCGAGAGCTTTTCTTCAAGCTTTCTTACACTGACCTCCTGAAGAAAACGAACCGGATTTCGGTTTAATTTTTCCCAAAGGGCTAAATCTATCCCACGAAAAAGGTCAATAGCTTCATTATTCCATGACCACCAAAGATTCTTAGATATATCGCGCAGTCCAAGCAGTTTTTCGGGTAATGCCGTAGTTACTTTTATCTTTCCATACTTATACATATAAAGAAAACCTCCGGTTTTTGGATATACAGGATTATATATACCCAAATTTTTTGACTAATAATACGGTGAGTTTTAATTCTGACTGTGACAAATATAATTATATGTTTTTACTGAGAAATAACAATGCATGAATCCTCCTGTTATAAAGAATATTATACATAGTGTTTATATATTCTGCACAATAAACCAATAAAATATATCTTTAAGTAACGTGAAATAAAAGTATGCCGATATAAGACATAAGTATAATTTATTGACACTTTATGGGTAAAAATAATATTGTAAATAAATGAAATCTATTATAAACTAGATAAAACGATATTATTGTAATATTCTGATACGAAAGAAAGGAATAACAACATGGCTTCGGAAAAAGTGTTACAAATTAAAAGCGACAATTTTGAAGAGCTTGTCTTAAAGTCTTCTATTCCTGTGCTTGTGGACTTCTGGGCTAACTGGTGCGGTCCCTGCAGAGCTATCGCTCCTACTATTGACGAACTTGCAAATGAATACGAAGGACGCTTTAAAATAGGAAAGGTCAATGTGGATGAGGAAATTTCATTGGTCAGCAATTATAATATTATGAGTATACCTACTATGATTGCCTTTAAAGACGGGAATCAAGTAGAAAAGGTTATAGGTGCGCGTTCAAAAACAGACTTAAAAGCATTAATTGAAAAGTATATTTAATTCTCATATAGAATTTTATTGTTAAAGGAGTGTCGGTTATGTCAGGTGAAAAAAAATTTGGCACCTCTGTCTTCGGTTTTAACAAGTCAGATGTTAATGCCTATATTGAAAAGATACTTTATGAATTTGATCTTCGTTTGAAAGAAAAGGATGATGAGATTTCTAATTTGAAGCTTCAGATCCGCGAGATGAAAACTCGTTATGAATCTGCTGCCCATAATAATCTGTCTCTTTCAAAGGAGAAAGAAAGAATTGCTAGTGCACTTATTACAGCACAGGAGACAGCTGATTCTATTATGGAGGAGGCAAAGAAACGAGCGGCTGAGGAACAGAACAGGCTTGAAGCTGCTCTTGAAAATGAAAGGGAAAAAATTATTGATATCAAGCGCGATGTTAAGGCTATTAAGGTATATATAATCGATATGCTCAATAAATATCAGGGTCTTCTGAATGAGGCGGAAAATCTTGTGGAAAGCAAAGACGCGGAGTATGCGAATAATAACGAAAATACGGATAATGAAAATAAGGATAATGAGGATCAGGGTACATATGTTTAATTGAAACCGGGTTTGCATCTGACTCTTAGATTAAACAAAAGAACCAAATAGCCCTGCTGTCAGCAGGGCTTTGTTGATACAAAAAGTTGTCCGACAAACTTCCTTTTTGTTCTAATTTGAATATAAGAGGGTATAGTAAAAACATGAAAGGAGTTCGATTAAATGGAAAAAGAATTATTAGAGATTCTGAGAAAAAACTGCAGACTGTCATGCGAAGAAATGGCCGTAATGCTGGGAACAACCGCAGATGCGGTAAGAGATACAATGGAAAGTCTTGAAGAGAAAGGGATAATCGTTGGATATAATGCACTGATTGATTGGGAAAAGTTAGACAATCAATATGTGACCGCTTATATAGAAGTAAGGGTTACACCTCAAAGGGGGCAAGGATATGACAAGGTTGCGGAAAGAATTTATAAGTTTCCTCAGGTATCCGCCTGCAGCCTTATATCTGGAGGATTTGACCTTTTTGTTGTAGTGGAAGGAAAGACAATGAAAGAGGTAGCCCTCTTCGTGGCCGAGAAACTGGCTCCGATAGATTCGGTAATAAGTTGTGCAACTCATTTTGTATTAAGAAAATACAAGGACAACGGAGTTGTTTTCAACAAAGTGCAAAAGGATGATAGAGAGGCTGTTGTATTATGAATATAAAGGCTATGGTCAAGAAAAACATTCTCGATACTCCACCATCGGGAATAAGGAAATACTTTGATTTGGTTAATGAAATGAAAGGCGTTATATCGCTGGGCATAGGTGAACCTGATTTTGAAACCCCCTGGGCTATACGGGAAGAAGGAATATACTCTCTGGAAAAGGGCAAGACCCATTATTCTTCAAATGCCGGTTTTATTGAACTGCGCGAGGAAATATCAAATTATATGAAAAACAAGTTTGGTTTGGAGTATAACCCAAAGAATGAAATTCTGGTCACCGTTGGCGGAAGTGAAGCTATAGACATTGCTATACGAACCTTCGCCGGTCCGGGAGATGAGGTTATTGTTCCGGAACCGTCCTTTGTTGCTTATAAGGGTTGTGTGATGTTTGCCGGTGCTACTCCTGTAACGATTGAATTAAAGGCTGAGGATCGCTTCAAGCTTAAACCTGAGCAAATCATTAATGCCATAACAGACAAAACTAAGGCAATAATAATCGGGTATCCGAATAACCCGACAGGAGCCACTATGGATTATGAAGATTATAAAGCCATTGTGGATGTATTGAAGGATAAGGATATTATTGTCATCTCAGACGAGTTGTATGCCGAATTGACCTATAGGGGAGTTCATGTTTCTATTGCACAATTCCCCGAGATGAAGGACAAAACAATTTTAATAAACGGTTTTTCTAAGGCATTTGCTATGACAGGCTGGAGAATCGGGTTTACCTGCGGACACCACCATGCTTTAGATGAGATGAAGAAGATTCATCAGTATGCCTTGATGTGCAGTCCTACAACAGCTCAGTATGCGGCTATTGAAGCTTTAAGGAACGGGGAGCCTGAAGTAAGGAGCATGGTGAAGGAGTACAACCGTCGTCGCCTTATAATGGTGGATGGATTCAGAAAAGTCGGATTAAACTGCTTCGAACCGATTGGAGCTTTTTATGTGTTCCCTGATATACGGAGCTCAGGTCTGTGCTCCGACGAATTCTGCGAACGCCTGCTGATGGAGGAGAAAGTGTTAATGGTGCCCGGAAATGCCTTCGGGAATTGCGGAGAGGGATTTGTAAGGGCTACCTACGCTACTTCTATTGATAATATAAGAGAGGCCATGGTGCGCATTAAACGGTTTTTGGACAGCTTAAAAAACTGATGAGATCCCCTACTGCCGGGATTTTATGTCTGAAAAAATACAAAAAAAAGGGTGATATGTACTATCACCCTATTTTATAACTCTTTTTCAACTGTAGCTTCATATGTTCTACAATGAGGTTATCAAGATGTCTGCTGATATTAAGTATGGTGCTTTTGCTGTAGCCGGAAGATATTGCCCTGTTAAGTCTGCTTCTAACCTTTTCAATATTTTTCATTGGTAACGCCCTCCTTCTTTTTGAAAGGACAAGTTTCTACAACAAACTATAGCATAAATTCTACAGCAAGTCAACAAAAGCCTCATGTAAACATGGTTTGCGACATTTTCCGCTATAATTCAACATATTATTACAGCTTAAAAAAACTAAAAAAATAAAGAAACTGGTTTTCGAATCGCATTAACATACAAATCTTATGATGGGAGCTAATAGAAATAGCAGGACTTTTTTGGTTTATTTTTATCATCTGTGGTAACCTTGAGTGATGTCCTTAGAGTAAAATTATCGTAGGCAATTTAATAAAAAATAAGGGAAGAACCCCAAAATAGGTCTTCCCATAATCACGATTTTCCTGTAGTTTGAGAATTAACAAAACAAACCAAACGAAAGGAGATC
>JBMNTI010000108.1:0-8190 GCA_050945655.1 Acetivibrionales bacterium
AGAATTCACTTTATGTTACGGTCTGCACTTTTGCTTGCCTGCTATTACATCAGGCCATCCCGCTTAGTACCCCGCATTACTGCGACGCACCGGGACTTGCTACCCGGCTCCTTGGCGATTACCGGGACCGGACTTTCACCGGCTAGCATAATCTAGCTTACTGGACACACCAGAACGACAAATGTCAGCTACAGCCGCTAAACTTGTATAGATTTAATACTATTAATAGTTTTCGCACAGTCTGCCGGCTTATCTCGCCAAGAACCTTGAACCCGATTATAGTATTAAGCACATTGGATCGATTAAAGGTTCCAGAGTCATAATTAGATAACGGGGTTGTTGAATTTTATGTGTCAACAACCCCGTTTTTTGAATCTAAAAAATATCCGACAGCTTATTGAATTGTATAGGCACCCCGGATCAGAAGAAAAGCATTTGACTTGATCAATAGCCCCCTGCCATCTGTTCTCGATGATATCAACAGATGCTGGACAGGAACATTTACTCCGTCGTTTAAGTCTTTTCCTGCGCTTGCGTCAACCAAAACTCCGTTTATGCCCTTAATTGCCACAGCCGAACCGCTCCTCAGGAGAGCTTCACTGCCGCCCGAGAGAATTACTTTCTGCCCGGCCTTTGCCTCAACGACTGCATATCCGCTTTCAAGGCTTGCCACTTTAGCCTTTAGTGTTTCAATTTCTGTCAGGGCATCAATTATGAATTTAGTGAGATCTCCTACGTCTGTCCTAAGCTGGGCAATGACCTCATCATCGATTGTACCTGTACCGGAGCCAGAGCCGGTGCCTATTTGAGCTGATAATTGGGCGATTTTCTGATCAACATAGCTTTTTGTTACCAGGGGATCGGCGTCACTTCCCGGCTGACCGGCTCCTGCCGCCGAGGATACCACGAGTAACACACACGATAGAATGGTACATACCATCAATGCTATTTTGCTTTTTCTTTTGAATATCATTTTTCTTTCCTCCTTTGGGAGGCGCTTTCATATTCGCTTTACTGCACGTATGTAACGCTCAGGCCAAAGCTCGTATGAAGCGCATTGTCAACTCTCCTCATCAGGCGATCGTCCAGATGTCCCGCCTTTTCCCTTAATCTTCTTTTATCAATGGTTCTTATTTGTTCGAGTAGTACCACCGAGTTTTTGTTAAGACCATAATTCTCGCCTGATATTTCAATATGTGTGGGGAGGCGGGCTTTGTCCAATTGGGAAGTAATCGCCGAAACGATTATTGTAGGACTGAATTTGTTCCCTATATCGTTTTGTATAACCAATACGGGACGTATGCCACCCTGTTCGGAGCCCACAACAGGACTCAAGTCGGCATAGTAAATGTCTCCTCTTCTTACCAGCATATCCGATCACTCCTGTAAAAAGTATTGACCTACAATGCCTGACCCCATTATTCTTCTTATTTCTATTATAGAAAAGACCCATTAATAGGGCAAATTAAAATTAGGTTACGCATGCATTATTATTGTTACACATTTCCTTATTGCGTATACATCCGACTATATTAAATAATTCAAAACATTTACAATCTGACCGTTTTTAAAGTAAACTCTCGGGACACGTTTTCCGATTATACATACTATTTCATATGGAATAGTGCCCATATAACCGGCCAGTTCTTCCGCAGTTATTTCGCAATCCCCCTGTTTGCCGAGCATAACCACTTCATCGCCAATTTTTATATCTCCTTTAACATCGGTTACATCCACCATACACTGGTCCATGCAAATACTTCCCACAATCGGTGCAAATTGCCCGTTCACCAATACTCTGCTCTTTCCGGTGAGGAGTCTTGAATACCCATCTGCGTAGCCTGCCGGAATAGTTGCAATTTGTGACTTTCTTTTTGTCACGAACTTTCTTCCATAGCTGACCGAAGTGTTTTTCTCCACCCATTTGATCATTGAAATATTTGTTTTTAATGCCATTGCCGGTTTCAGATCCAGGACAGATCTGTCCACTTCTTTAGACGGATAAATACCGTAAAGGATGATTCCCGGCCTTACCAACTCCATAGCAAGCTCCGGATATTGGATAATTGCCGCACTGTTTGCAACATGACGGATGGGAATAAGTATACCTATCCGGTTTAACTCACTTATTATGCTGTTAAAAAGCTCGGTTTGCCGGGCGGTATAATCGTCGTCCTTTTCGTCGGCTGTCGCAAAATGTGTAAATATACCTTCCACAATTATCCCCGGCAGGCTCTGTATTTCTTTAACAGCCTTTACGGCGCTGTATCCGGGAGGGAACCCGACTCTGTTCATACCGGTATCGATCTTTATGTGTACTCTTGCCTTTGTCCCATGTCTGACAGCTTCATCGGACAGAAAACTAGCCATATCATGGCTATAGACGGTCTGGGTTATATTATATTTTATTAATTCGTCGGCTCTCGACGGGTTGGTATGGCTGAGCACCAGAATGGGTATATCGACACCAATCTGCCTGAGTTGGATAGCTTCATCAAGCATCGATACTGCAAGGCGCGTACAACCGCTTTTAATCAGCGTATTAACAGTTTCTAGAACCCCGTGCCCATAGGCATCGGCCTTAACGACAGCCATTATTTCAGTCCGTTTTCCCGCCTTTATTTGAATCTCCTTTACATTATGAGCAATATTGTCCAGATTTATTTCTGCCCAGGTTCGTGTAAATTTATAATCCATTTTTTCACCTGATTTCAATATGGGCTTTGCCCAAAATTCATATGATTTTGCAAACAGCAAAACACCTGATATCCTGTTTCCAGTCGCGCTCGCCGCGCAATCCATTCTTCGCTTTATGCCGTAGCTCTACGACTGAATATGAATAAAAGCCTTTGGTATGTTTTCAGCTATATCCGATGCCATAACGCCCACAGCTCCCTTTTCGGAAGCAGCAAAATCTCCGGCCAATCCATGAAGGTAGGTGCCCGCAATGGCTGCTTCATAGGGAGATAAGCCTTGCCCCAACAATGATGTTATTACCCCCGCCAGCACATCTCCGGAACCTGCGGTAGCCATTCCGTGGTTTCCGGTAGGATTTATGGAAATCCTTCCGTCGTTTGCGGCAATTATGGTTCCCGCTCCCTTTAATACTACGGTCAGACCGAATTCATCGGCAAATGATCTTGCAATATTGATCCGATCCTCCTGTATCCTGGTCACCGGCTTTCCTGCCAATCTGGACATTTCGGCCGGGTGAGGGGTAATAACTGTCTCACAACGAAGGTCTTCCAGTAACGACTTTTTCTTTGACAGAAGATTAAGAGCATCGGCATCCATTACCATTGGTTTATCGCAATACTCTATTACGGTTTCCAAAAGATTTAAAGCCTCATCGGAGCAGGATAGCCCCGGCCCGATCAAAACAGCGTCGGAGTCATCAATAAGACTCTTAATATGATTATTGGATCCGGTATTGCCGTACCCGGTCAACCCGATACAGACAGCCTCGGGCAATAGTATCGATAAAGTGTTTATGCAGGCTCGCGGTGCTGCAAGTCTTACTAAACCCGACCCTGCTTTATATGCCGAAAAAGCACTTAAATATGCTGCTCCTGTCATTGATTCCGAGCCCGCGAGCATCAGCAATTTCCCAAAGGTTCCTTTATGCCCGTCGGCAGGGCGTATGGGAAGCATTCTCTTTACATCGTCCTGCTCTGTTAATAGGGGTGTGTCCAATTGCTCCGACAGTGCATACGGAATTCCAATATCGACTACTGATAGTTCACCTATGAAGGATGCCCCCGGATGCTGAACCATACCTACCTTGGGCAGATAGAAAGTTACGGTGGCATCAGCCTTAATACAGTTTCCCATGACCTTTCCGGACAAGCCGTCTATACCTGAGGGAATATCAATTGATAATACCTTAGGAGCAAAATCATTGATTATATCGATAATGTCTGAAACAATCCCCTGTACATTACGATTCAGGCCGGTACCAAAAATACCTTCAATTACAAGATCGCTGTCACGACAGGCAAGCTTAAGCCTTTCCAGGCTCTCTTCACCGGATATAACAGGGATATTTACTCCCAGATTTTTGAGAATTCTACCGTTTATGAACGCATCCCCTGAAAGCTCATCAACATCTGTCAGTGAGAATACGGAAACAGAATATCCCATGGTCAATAAATGCCTTGTTACTGCTAAAGCATCACCGCCGTTATTCCCGCGCCCCGCTATGACCGTGATATTTGGCTCTTCCTTGCCTTCAAGCATGCTGGAAGCTTTGAATGCTACTTGAATCGCCGCATTCTCCATAAGAACGATTCCGGGAATGCCCAGAGTATGAATGGCTATCTCATCAATCGCTTTCATTTGACGAGGTGTCAACAGCTTCATCTTTTAACCCCTCCAACTTATAAGCTTCTTCAAATTCTTTGACCGGGTCGGTACCAATAAGCTCGGTAAGGTCAATGGCATATTTTGTCCAATCAAGGGATATCTCTTCCAGTTCCTCACTTAGCAGTTTCTTTCTTTCTTCTATCTGTGCAAGCTCTTTCTTTATTTCAAGAGCTCTGTCATTATTAGTCTTCAAGGTTGAAAAAATATAGTTTATAGAATTATTAAGAAGCTGCAAATTTGCTTCCCGCAGTTCTTCCTCGATCCTCTCAATATCCTCCAATATATTGTTTATGCGATTATTTATTTTTTCAATTTCTTTTTTGCACTCTTTCAGTTTTTGCTTTGCCTCATCGTTATCATTTTCAAATGCCTCTTTAGTCAGGTTTATAATTTTATTCAAGCATTTCCTTTTCTGAGGCTCCAGATTATCCTGCTCGTTTTTTAGCATGGCTTCTTCCTTGATAAGCTCATTCATTTCTTTTTCGGCTTCCTCAAGTTCAGGGGTAATTTTTATTTTGACAAAAAGCTTAGTCCATCTTTCATCTATAGACAGTCTGGTTATATTATTTTTTCTCAGTATAGAAGAATCAAAGATAACGTTAACATTACCTGCCTCTGCCTGCTCATTCACCTGTAAATCGGCTTTTAGCATACGCTTTAAGAATTGCAGCATATTTATGACCCCTCTCAGGAAAAACATTGTAAAATTATTCTTCTAAAACACCAATACCAATAGTATATCATAGCATGGGAGAATTTTCTTTTAATTATCATCCCGATAATTTGATTATATTAAGCATAGCCAGGTTGTCAATGTTTTTAGAAACTGAGATAATAATAGCAGAATTAACGGGATAGAAAATAATAAACCAGGTGTTCAATTATGGAAACAGAGCAGCTTGCAAACACGCTTCCGCCCGATACAGATGAGAAAATCCAGTCCGGGAAAAAGCTACCGATACTTTTTATATCGGTTTTTTCGGTTCTGGTTATTATTCTTGTCATTTTAGGTTTATTGTTAAATTCATCCAAAATATATCATGGCGTGCTTATCGGTAACAAAGATGTCGGGGGTCACACAAAAGAAAGTCTTTTTGCATACCTTCAAAACCTTTTCGAAAAAAACTTCCATCACACTTTTATAACATTTTCCGGGTCACAGTTTGAGAGAACCGTCAGTATCTCTGAAATGGGTATAAAACTGGATATTGGAGCAATGACCGAAAAAGCATACGGAATCGGCAGAGAGGGAAATATTGCAGCACGCCTGGCGAAAATAGCCAAGCTTCAGATGAATCCCGTATCCGTCGAACTCATTTTGGATTTGGAATCGGAAAACTTCAACGATCTATTAGAGGACATCCGTGAAAATACATATAGAGAGATAATACCTTCAAACATAGTCATAATGGATGATCAGGTCATTCTTTGTACAGGTCTTCCGGGACAGGAAATTGATGAAGAACATCTTAAGAACGAAATAATCAATGCAATAAAACAGCTTGAATCATCTACCATCAAATTGCATGTTATTGAAAAATCTCCCCCTCCTCTTGATGTGGAAACTACTTTAGCCACTCTTAACAGGCCACCTGTTAACGCGGAATTTGAGCGAACCTCAAGAACAACCTATAATATTAAACCACACCAAATGGGTCTTGCACTGGATCGCACCAAGCTTATGGAGATCCTATCTTATGTTGAAAACCGTGACAAAAACGAATATGAGGAAATTATTCTTCCTGTTGAGTTTATTGTCCCCGAAATAACCGAGGGTACTCTTAAATCCCGGCTTTTCAGAGATACTTTGGCTTCTTATACCACTTACTTTAACACAAACAGTAAAAACAATTATAATCGCAGTATTAATATAGGTATTGCGGCAGAAAGTATAAACGGTACATTACTTCTGCCCGGTGAGGAATTTTCCTTCAATAAGGTAGTTGGTCCCCGTACTGCTCAGAAAGGTTACAAAACAGCTCATGTCTTTGTTGCCGGACAGATTCAGGACGGCACCGGCGGAGGGGTATGCCAGGTGTCCACAACCCTTTATAACGCGGTATTAAGAGCTAATCTTGAAATTAAAGAAAGGCATAACCATATGTTCACGGTAGGCTATGTGCCTTTGGGACACGATGCGGCTGTTTCTTACGGCTATGCGGATCTGGTATTTGCAAACACGACGGACTACCCTCTTCAAATATGCGCCGAAGTTTCACCAGGCAATTCAATTACCTTTAAAATCAAATCTACTAATGATTATCCGAGCCTTTCGGTCAAGCTCGCCACAAAAACCATCAGTACCACCCCGATAAAAACTGTCTACATAGATGACCCCACCCTGCCCCAAGGAACTGAAACGGTGGTTGAAAAAGGTATGGAGGGCTATGTCGTTGATACATATATCCGGGTATACAACGGTGATACTCTTATAAGGGAAGAAAAACTGCATAGAAGTGTTTACCAGATGTACCCAAGAAAAATTATCCGAGGTAATTCCCCGGCGGCAGAGATTATTGAATAAACCGTGAGGTTTAATATGAGAGAATTTTCGGTTACTACCGGCTATGACAAAAAACGAATAGACAGCTTCCTGTTCGATATGCTTCCAAATGTTAATTCTTCAGTCATATTTAAAGCATTTCGGAAAAGAAATATAAAGGTGAATAATAAAAGAGTTCCCCAGTCCTATTTGCTGTCGGTTAACGACAAGGTACAGGTCTATATCCCCGACCACTATCTGAGCCAATCCTTCGATAATAATGGCTTTGGCACCGATTGGCCGGAAATTGTATATGAAGACGATCATATAGTTATAGTGTCAAAGCCGCAGGGAATGCCTGTTAATAAGGACAGGAACAAAGAAATGCTGGTTCTGGACAGCTGGTTGCAGAATTATTACAGGACACAGAACGTTGTATTGTATGAAGAGGGTTTTCCGGCTCTTTGCCATCGTATTGACAGAAATACGGGAGGCCTGGTTTTGTTTGCCAAGGACCCGAAAACATTAAAAGTTTTAGAAGATAAGTTCCATATGCATGAAATAGGTAAAAAGTATCTGTGCATTGTAAACGGAGTACCTGAAAAGAATGCTCAGGAGCTTCATGGCTATCTTCGGAAGGACAGCAAAAAAAGCAGGGTATTTATTTTTGATTGTCCCGTAAAGGGTTCCGAACTGATTATCACCCGTTACCGGATACTGAAAAAAACAGATAAATTTTCACTTCTCGAGGTGGACCTGGTGACAGGAAAAACCCATCAGATCCGCGCCCAATTGGCCTATATAGGTCATCCTCTTCTGGGCGACGGCAAATACGGCATAAACGCTGTCAACAAAGCTTTTAAACTTAAATGGCAAGCACTATGGGCAAAAGAAATTACATTCCGGTTCAGTTCTCCTTCGGGACATTTGGAATATCTCAAAGGGAAAAAAGTAACGCTTCAAAAAATAGTATGGGAAAGAGATATTTTCTCCGCAATTGAATTATAGTAGCTATTTAAATATAATAAGTGTATATAAAGAGTAAAAATATGGCTCTGTTAACTAAGTATGAAGAAATGAGACCTAAAAGACCTCTGGTAGGTTTTAAAAAGGGAAAAACCTACAAATGGAAATGACTAAGAACAAAGTAACATGAAAAAAAGTGATGTGCAAGCCTTAACGAAATAATTAGGGCAACGCAAATAGTCCTGGCACAGAGCAGGACGGAATGAACCTTGAAATCTGAATATTACTCAAGCTACCAAAAACCAAAAGAGCTGTTCTTTTTCCGAACATTTTGCCCCAGCAACTTGAGCAGGTGTTAACCCATTGAGACTTGAATGGGG
>JBMNTI010000109.1:0-8144 GCA_050945655.1 Acetivibrionales bacterium
ATTTCATCCACGTGACCGACCGTACTGAGCTTGCTGAAAAGATCGTTTAAAGCAGTAATCTCGGTAAAGGGTTTATTTGATAAATATGCAAAGGGTGCTGAATTAATATGGACGATCGTACCGGAAGCGGCTATCGAACTTATCTTATTATCGTCTGAATCAAAGTATATGCTCTGAATATCCGATAAAGGGATGCAGCCTTTTCCTGTTTCGGGAGTCTCGCCAGGCTTCAGTAAGGTACTGTAATATAAATTTGATGTCGTCATCAGCAGGCCATCCTTTGCACTGCCGAAGAGCGTATCGTCAATCAGAAGAAGCGGAACCTCGTCATTCGATAGTTGTGCGTAAGACGCCATCGCATTTTTCAGTTTCTTCTCCGGTATGTATTTTCCGATAAAAAACTTTGTGTGCTTCCATTTACCATTCGATGTGACGGCATCTGCAAACATTTCCACATGCTCGTGCAATTTGCTGCTCTCCAGCCTCATTTCTGTTCCCTCCATGAGATAGAAATCTCTTTGAACCACGGCGTATTTATCATAATTCCCTTAATGCGCCACCACATGGTACAGTCTGTCGTCAAGACCGCGGTACGTTTACCGGAAAAGAAATCACCAACAATGTACCGCACTTTAAATCATCATACCAGAAACATATGGGAGGGATGATAGACACCTTGCCACTCTGGAGCGACTCGCAAGGTGTATCTGTGGCACACCTTTTGTTTTCCGGCTTTTTCTGATATACTATGCCCATATTATTTATAAGAAACTTTCATGTTTCAAAGGGGATATTCAAGGATGGATGTTAAAATTCGCACGTGGGAAATGAAGGATGCTATTGATATTGCGGCTGCTTTAAACAATAAAAAAGTGCAGGACAATTTAAGGGACGGTATACCGTACCCATATACCGTTGCTGACGCCGAGATGTATATATCTTCTATGTTGAAAGCGGAAAAAGACAGTCAATATGGCTGGGCTATTACGGTAGATAATAAGGCTGTTGGCAGCATCGGTGTTTTTCGTAAAGACAATATTCACAGATATACTGCCGAAATGGGTTATTTTGTCGCAGAACCATGGTGGGGCAAAGGTATTTGCACAATTGCGGTTAAAGAAGCATGTAGTATTATTTTTAAAAACACAGACATCATACGCATTTTTGCCGAGCCCTTCGCTTACAATATTCCCTCATGCCGGGTACTGGAAAAAGCGGGGTTTATATTAGAGGGAAGACTAAGAAAAAATGCTGTTAAAAACGGAAAAATACTGGACATGAAAATGTATGCATTGGTAAAGGATTAATATTTGAGAAAAAAGAACAAAGAATCAGGATGAAAGTCAAAAATTGGACGGTTAATACTTTCAAATGAGTGTATATTTATTTTTTTATCAAATGATAAATGATTGAAGGTCTGCCACCTGTACTATAATCGATTGAATTGGTAAGAAAATTAAACTCAACAAGATAATTAAGGTAGCGCCTAATTGTAACGCGCGAGAGCGAAAGTTCGGAGGAAAGAGATTCACAGGTATGGTTAATTTCCCTGGATTTATTGAGGTAAGAAATAATTTTTTCAAGAGTCGCAGGCTGTATTCCCTTTCTTGAGGCACTATGTGACATAGAATGAATATTCAGCAGTGCATCAATATCTTCTTACTTAAAGTAACCCTTTTCCGATAAAAGATTTTTTTTATTTAAATACTTTTGGATAGCCTCATTAAATCTGGCATTATTGAATGACTTCACAAGGTAATCAATAATACCATATTTGAGCATTTCACTAATATGCGTTACATCATTAGCTGCAGTTACAACAATGATATCACTGTTTACCCCTGCTATTCGAAGTTCCTCTACCAGTTTGGACCCGCTCATGACCGGCATGGTGAGGTCTATAATCATCAAATCCACACGATGAGCCATAGCGTATGCAAAAGCGTCTCTGCCATTATTGAATATTCCCTCAACTTTAATGTTTTCAAATGCCTGAAGGTAATGCTGATTTATCTGGGCTACCATCGGGTCATCTTCGACAATGATTGTACGGATCATTATTTAACCTCCTCTCCATTATTGCGCTTTTTCTCAATTATTATACTTATACAGGTACCGATGTCTTCTTCGGACTCAATGGAAATATGCCCTCCGCTGTCATTCACAATTTGTTTAATGAGTGCCATGCCTGTACCATGATTAATACCCTTAGTAGAATATCTTCCCTGTAAGAGCTTTAAAGTTGTTTCCTCCGACATTCCAATACCGGTATCATCAACAGTTATTAAAATGCTGTCCTCCTTTTCAACAATACTAAGCGTTATTTCGCGAGGTGCGGATTCATCTTCAAGTGCATTTATGGCATCTATAGCGTTTTCCACAAGGTTTCCGACAATTGTAACCAGAGAATAGGAGGATAAAAATTTGCTGTGTATCGGTACATAACTTGAAGGAACCAGATTTAACTCAATATTATATTCCTGAGCCCGGCTAATCTTACCTAATATTAAGGCCGCAAGCATCCGATTTTCTATGCGTTCTACAATTGTTTTGGAAATAGTGAAAAGACGTAAAATTGGACATTAAAGTTGAGGTCATAACAAATCCCAGCTGCTGTTCACCATTGCGGTCATAAATAGGGTAGAAGTAGCGAAATTGATATCCTTTTGTCCCTACGGCTCTTGAAGCGTAGCTTTTGCCGCTATATACATCTTTTTCGTTACCACCGACAAAGTGCTTGCCTATAAGCATTTTGTCAATGTGATAAATTCGTTTACCCTCCATATCAGCAATTGTGATAACATCAATACCGTTATTCTCAAATACAATAGCATCAATAAAAACGTTTAACTCATCACTTGGCAATTTATCTTTTAATGCTGAAATGACCATATTATTTTTTGATAGAGAGAAAGCCATGTTTCTTAAATTTGTTTCAGTATATTCTTCATGCATATCAGTGCTGGTTCTTAAGTTAAGCATTGTCGAGAGCAGCATGACAAGGATAATAGATAAGATATTAACTAACAGAAGCTTTTGGCGTATTGAAAAGGTATGCTTTTTTTTGGAGGCCAGAATCATACCAGTACTCCTTTCACAACCAACTGCATGAAAATATAATTCCCAGTGAGTGAATATTTACTGCTTATTTTATAATAATAAAAATCTAACCGGGTTCCATACAGTCCTTTGAAGGCATAGAACCGAAATGCCCCATTGCTATATCTCTTACCTCTTTAGCGATTTCAGGAATCAGCTTATATTCTTTATAGGTGTACCGAGATACTCCTTTATATCATAAACATTATCCACACTAAAAGGCGCCGCGATTTGCGGAGTCATCTCAGAAACATCAAATGTATGCTCAGAATAATAAACAAAATCAGAATCAGTTTCATAAATCGTGTAATCGGTAATATTCTTTTCTTTCAAAAAAGCAATGGTAATACTGTCAGGTTGTATATACGCAGCTTTTGCACCCATTTCAGTAGTCATGTTGCATATGGTCATGCGTTCTGCGATGCTTAGTCTTGGTATAAGAGAACCGGCAAATTCTACTCCCCGGTAAATGGCATAATCAGCACCAAGCTCACCTATAACCCGAAGAATAACATCTTTTGCATAAACCCCTGCAGGCAATTCTCCTTCAAGATTGATCTTTATTATTTCCGGTACCCGGAACCAGAGCTGACCGGTTTTTAATATACATGCAATGTCGGTTGCGCCTACTCCGGTTGAAAAAGCGCCAAAAGCGCCATGAGTAGTTGTATGACTGTCCGTTACGACCATAAGTCTGCCTGGAGCAGAGTAGCCTTTGTCGGCAAGGATTTGATGACATACTCCTTGTTCAACATCCATAAGACCTTTAATTCCCTGTCCTTTAGCGAATTGGCGGAATTGCTTTTGGTTTTCAGCTTGTCTTATGGTTGAGGCAGGAGCATAGTGGTCAAGGAAAATTACCACTTTTTTGAATCCGAAAGCAAAGAAAGAAACTGAAGCAAATAGTCCGATGCCAAGATTCTTTATATCTATTTTGTCGCGCTTAGCCTGCATTTCGGGGGATATTTCCAATTCTTTTGGATCAACACCCTTGGAGATAAGCTGGCCCTGTCCGTTCATATATTTGCTTGTAAGCAGTTTAACGACAATGCCCCCAAGCACGATCGAAACAGCGTTTCCTATTGCAACAGCTGGTGTCATTATAGATATGGCTTCGGCTGCCGACATAGTTCCGGTACTTTCAAAAATCTTGGAAAGAGGTACCGCTTCGGCACCCATGCCGCCGCCCATGATTGGAAGGGCTATGAGAAGTATAGTTTTTACAAGGTCAAAACCGGTTACTACACCAATAATTGCGGCAAAAGCAAATGATACGATGACTGCTCCGAAAATGGCAGGGAAATACCTTGCGGCAGCTTTAACAAGCAACTTGCGGTTCATACCCAGTATCGAACCGGAAATCAGTGATGCAATATAAAAGTCTAAAAATGCGCCGGTAGGTTTAAAGAAATTTGTGATATTTTCTACCACATATTTGGGGAAGAAACCTACATATTGCAGAAGACCAATAAGAGATGTATTAGAAACAGAAAAGGCTGATTCATTAATTCTTATTTGCACGTTTATACTTCTTAAGAAAATAGCTAAGTCCGCCAATACAGACAATCAAGCCAAATAATGCGGGTTTTAGAATAGACATACCTGCTTCGCCACTAAATGCAATACTCCAAATAAATTTCAGAACAGCCGCCCCTATAAATAACACCTAATAGCCATCTCCAGTTTCTTTTCCATGCCGCTATAAGAAGCATAAAGAAAAATAGGGGTACAGCTAAACTTATTATTATCTTTGGAGCGGTCCATGTACCTTTCAGGTATTCCATTTCAAAAGCTAAGAATTCTAAGACCTGAGGATTGTTTGAAGCCGGAACAGGAAACCAGAACATACTTGTAAATAGAGCAAATATTGAAGCGAATATACCTGTAAAACTTTTCTTAAATGCGAATATAACCATTGGTATTATAAATAATGGCCTAATATACCAGCTTAATATATTATGATGTCTTTCAAATGCCCAATTAAAAAACATATCATTAGTCATAAACAATACGATAAAAATTATAGTAGCAGCTGCAAAGAACATCCCTAATATAAAATCAATTTTCTTATTCATGGTAAGCCTCCCATAGGCCATATTTATTATGTTAATTTAATCATATAAATAAGATCTGATGAACTGTTGAATCGGTGATTTGGAATAAGACATTCTAAAACATATTATCAAGACTTTAAACACCGATCCGATTTATGGGTGAATATTAGCTTTGGCGGCATTTAAGCTGTAAACACATTAATATTGTTTGACTCTAATTCAGCTTTTATGTAGGGTTCAATATTAGAATCTGTAATTACAGTAAACTTATAATCATTTAAGTTTAAGGGAACAACTCCGTGTTTATTAAATTTTTCACTTTCAGTAAGTATCACAATTTTTTCTGCCTGTCGAGCCATATCCCGAACAGCCTGGGCACGCATTTGATCACGATTTGTGAACCCTGTTTTTGAAGAGTAACCATCTGTTCCGATGAATAATAAATCAACATAAAAATTTTCAGCACACCGTCGAACCATAGGACCAACAAGAACCTGAGATTCAGGATGGTAAATACCGCCCAGCAAGATAATTTGAAAACTGGATTTACCGCGAATATAGTCGGCGATAAAGGCGCTGTTAGTAATGATGGTCAAGTCTTTCCTGGAGGTGCATAATTCATCGGCAAGGAGTGCACAGCAACTGCCGCTTTCAATCATTAAAGTTGAACCATCGGATACAAGAAGAGCAGCTTTTTTTGCAATTTCTTTTTTTGCTTCATAGTGGTATGCAATTCTTCCTCTAATATTATCCATACTACCAAGCAAAGCATATCCATGCTCCCGGGCAATAAGCCCGTTTTGTTCCAATTCGTCAAGATCTTTTCTCATAGTAACCTGGGATACACCGAGTTTTTCAGCAAGAGCGGATACTTCTATTTTTTTCTTTTTTATTAATAATTCTAAAATCAAATTGGCTCTTTTATTCATGCTTCTTGACCTCCCAATACTTTCCAACACTTTAATAATTAAATTATATTATAGATGGGTTACTAGTTCAATATTTTTTACTTTCATATGAAAGTGCATTAATATTTTCTTTAGTTTTTGCGTTATAACACGAAAATTATCAAAAATAAATTTTTTACTTATGAATGAAAGATATGTATGTTATTAAATGAAGTGAGTTTTGATAAAAATAAACATAATATTTTATGAAAAAAATCAAATACGTATAAATGTATTTGTAAGGAAGCTGATCCATGAACGAATATTTTTTAATAAAAATATTATTTTTGCAGCCGATTAAAAGCTTATCACATAAATCCAACCGAAATATTGAAAAGAATGATTATATATCATACAATTAAAGCAACTTAGAGGGAGGATAGATTTATGGTATATTCTGTTCCTACATTGTCAATTGTCTTTATGGTGGTTACAGCCTTTATTGGTATTGCTATACCTATTGTGCTGTTCTTTATTTTCAGGAAAAAATATAAGGCTGATATAAAACCATTTTTTATGGGCTGTGTGGTGTTTATTGTATTTGCTCTTATTCTTGAGCGTATTTTTCACTCCATTATTTTGGCTTCCGGAGCCGGCAAGGTAATCCAAAGCAATATCTGGCTTTACGGTATTTATGGCGGACTGATGGCCGGATTTTTCGAAGAAACAGGCCGCTTTATTGCGTTTAAAAATTTACTTAAAAACAATAGTGGCAACGATATGAACTCTCTGATGTACGGGGCAGGGCACGGTGGAATTGAGGCACTGATAATTCTTGTATTCAGTATGATATCTAATATTGTAATGTCGGTAATGCTGAACAAGAATATGGCGGAGCAATTGATTTCCGGGATTACCGACGAGGCACAGCTGCAGATACTGTATAATGCATTTGAAACGCTTGCCAAAACCCCCTCCGGAGATTTTTTAATGGCCGCAATCGAGCGCCTGGCCGCTGTGGTGATTCACTTATCTTTGTCAGTTTTAGTGTGGTTTGCTGTGAAAAACAGAGGGAAGAATTTCCGGTTATACCCTCTTGCAATACTGCTGCATACTGTTGTTAACGCGTTTGCTGTAATACTGGCAAAATATGTGCCCAGCATGTGGATAGTTTTAGCCGTTATATATATATTGGCTGCTTCCTTTGCCGCTATTGCCTCAAAGGTATGGAAAATGAACTCTTCGGATAACGGTATAGAGTTAAATAATAATATGGATTAAAAGCTGTGCATAAAAAAAACAAACAATTTTGCAGAGTAAGGTCTGTTAAAAAGTGAATAATATATTGTTTTATGATAGAATATCTTATCGTATAACACGCCGGACTGTGTTAAAAATATTGGTAGTATAATAATATCAGGAATAATATCAGGCATGTTTGGCGGCTATATTCTGTTTATACCTTTTTGGGAAGGAGAAATAAGACATAATGGATAAAATCAGCAATGGGCCATATACCGGGTCCCCGAATGATCAAGAAGAAGCAGTGCTAATAGAAGGAGAATTCAATAATAAGGTTTTTATAATAGGAATAGTTTTGTCGGCATTATGCATAATTACTTCACTGATAAGTCTTTCCAGAGGAAAAGAAAATACTTTAGCAGGTTTTGATTACATTATTTTAATTACCTCGGCGTATTTCCTGGCTTTATCTGTAAAAGAAGTGTCACTTAATAGAAATAGAAGACTTTCTGTTACAGAGAACAGAATATTCGGCAATACAGGAAGCGAATCCTTTGATCTTTTGCATAGCGATATAGTAAGCATTGAGCAAAAAACAAAGAAGAATGTTTTGTATGGCAATATACAATATCTGCATATCAAAACAAAGATGAATACTGAACTAAGCATAGAACAACTCAGGAATCTGGAAAAAGTATTGCAGGTAATAAAATCTAAGCGGTAAATGTCGCTGGCCACTTAGAGTAAAATTATCGTAGGCAATTTAATAAAAAGATAAGGGAAGAACCCAAAATAGGTCTTCCCATAATCACGATTTTCCTGTAGTTTGAGAATTGAGAGAAACCAAACGAAAGGAGATCGT
>JBMNTI010000110.1:0-8089 GCA_050945655.1 Acetivibrionales bacterium
TGAAATTTTCAATGATCCGTGATAATCTAGTATTCATAGAGGTTCCTTCTTTCTTATGTTTTTTGTCTAGTTAACAAAAATTTTATCATAGAAGGTCAACCTCTATATTTTATTCTTTAAAAACCCAACAATTATTTTACACTAACATTTATTTATTGTTTATATTAATCTAATGATACTGGGGTCAAAACTAATGGTTTAAATGTCCCCATTTATATAGCACCTTGAAAAATTCATATTTTGTAGTGATTTAAGGTATTTCTCATTGCAGAAGACACCTGCTCCTTGCAATTTCTTACGCTATTACTGGATTTGGAGCATAATTACCCCACCCCTTCATGAAGTTGAAGAGTTTCTTAAAGTTCAATGCAATGATTTTACATCCAAACGAAAATTTACCCCGTTGTTTTCCCCGCGGAATACGGAACGGGGGATGGATCAACATTTGAGCCTAATGCCAAGCTTTCAAGACAGCAGATGGCTGCAATGATAGAAAGAACTCTCAAGGCTTGTTATCCCAACATAGTGATCAATACACTTGGTCAGCCGGATTTCAAGGATCAGAAAGATTTTGCGAGCTATGCAATAACTCCGGCCAAATTCATGGCAAAATATGAGATTACTGTCGGAGATGGTCAAGGCAACTTTAACCCAAATGATGATTGCCTGCGTCAACAGACTTTTATTTTCCTGGTTAAGGCATATAACTACAGAGATAAGTATATTTATGAATAGAGTTTATTTTATGTTTAATATCAATCTGTTAATGATTAGCAAATAATAGTTTTTGTTCGCAAGAGACTTCATATACTCCCGCCGTAATATCAACTGATACGGCGGGAGTTTTCATAGAATGCTCAGGCGTCTGCTGACTTCTCGTATTATATTTGCTGACTTTTTTCAGAGTATAACAGCGGCTTAAGCAGACAGAAGAACCGTCCCCGTGTCTAAGAACCGTCCCCATGTCTACCTACATTCCGGAAACTATGCCGACATCCTTTGTAGCAACCACTTCAACACCTGTTTCGGCAGCATTTTTAATGAGGACATCACCTGCAGACACTGGGGCATTTACTATGGTACGCCGAATTTCATCCATGCACCGGGATATCTTATATTTTGGTATACCCTGCTTTGTCTTTACCGAAACCAGAGGTTTTTCTCCTCCATTCACCTTAATAGTGGAGGTTATGATCCTCACCGGATTTGTTATTTCTTTCTGAGCATATGTTACACCGCGTTTGCAGTTATATCCGGATATATTTTTTATCACACCATTTTCTAATTCCACATTAACCAGGCACCCCATAGGACAGCCGATACAGATGAGTTCCTTTATTTCCATAGATCCCTCTACTCCTTTTTAATCTGAATTGTTATGGTTTTCAGTTGGTTATGGATGGCTAATTTAGACTTCTCCAGCTTTATTTCTTCCATTTCGCTTGGAACCATAATGAGCCGTTTTTTATGTACAATTCTTTCACCATCCAGATAAACACTGACATACGAATCCTTGTAAATGTCTATTGCGCGGAATCTCACCTGAATGCTATCGTCCATGCGATTTATATTAATTTTTTCTGGAACAGTATACCGTATCCCATCTCCGGCAATAATACGAATTTCTGCACCTTTAACTTCACTTGAAATATTATTATTAAGCTTTTTAACATACTCGGCCGCATTTTTGCCCGCATTCTGAGCCTCGAGAGTTACGTAATCAACCAGGTCATGGACATGCAGAACATTTCCGCAAGCGAATACTCCTTCAACAGTGGTCTCCAGGCTTTCATTCACTCTCGGGCCGTTTGTCGCAGGATTTATTTCTATTCCGATTCCTTTGGACAGCTCATTTTCAGGAATAAGACCTACCGATAAAAGCAGCGTATCGCAGGAATAATACTCTTCTGTTCCATTAATGGGTTTGCCTTTCTCGTCCACTTTGGCGATAGTGACCCCCGATACTCTTTCCCTGCCATGGATATCCACTACCGTATGGCTCAATTTCAAAGGTATATCATAATCGTTCAGGCATTGCACAATATTTCTTTTAAGCCCTCCCGAATATGGAAGCAGCTCTGCGACAACTTTAACCTTTGCTCCCTCCAGTGTCATTCTTCTTGCCATGATTAAGCCAATATCACCCGAGCCTAAAATAACCACTTCTTTGCCCGGCATGTAGTTTTCCATATTAACTAAGCGTTGTGCCGTACCGGCAGAAAAAATCCCCGACGGACGATAACCCGGAATATTGAGTGCCCCTCTCGATCTTTCTCTGCAGCCCATTGCTAAAATAATAGATTTTGCTTGTAGCTCAAAAAGCCCATCTTCCCTATTGACCGCCGTAACCATTTTATCCCCGCTAATATTAAGCACCATGGTATTTAGCCTATATTCCAACTTAAGCTCCTCAACTCTGTTAATAAAACGTTTCGCATATTCCGGGCCTGTAAGTTCTTCTTTAAAAAGCTGAAGACCAAAACCATTATGTATGCATTGGTTCAGTATACCGCCAAGCTCCCTGTCCCTTTCAAGTATCAAAACCTTTTCCGCTCCGTATTCACTGGCAGACACCGCTGCCGCAAGACCTGCCGGGCCTCCGCCTATAACAGCCACATCATACGAATCCATATAACTCACCCTCTCGTTATTTTGTTCGTGCCGTAATTATGGTGGAAGCGCCGCCTGACTTTGTAATGTCCTGCCATGATAAATCAAGCTCTCTTGCCAGTATTCCCATTACCTTTGGCAAACAAAAGCCGGATTGGCATCTCCCCATACCTGCCCTTGTTCTTCTCTTTACACCGTCTAATGACTTCGCACCAAGAGGGCGATGTATAGCGTCCAGGATTTCACCTTCGGTAACTGTTTCGCATCTGCAAATCACCGTACCATATTCAGGTTTTTCCTTAATGAGCCTTTTTCGGTCTTCCAATGAAAGCTCTTGGGGATTTAATATACCTTTTCTGGTTGCAATAAAATTATCTTTTTTCACTAAATCCATTTTTTCTTTTAATAAATCGGCTACCATAACACCAATAGCCGGAGCGCTCGTAAGTCCGGGTGATTCAATTCCGGCGGCGTCGATAAATCCTTGTGCGTCCTCTGCTTCGCCGATAATAAATTCATGGCCGGCTTCATGCGCTCTTAATCCGGCAAAAGAAGTGATAACCTGCCTAATCGGAAATTGCTTCACTATCATGCCTGCCTTTATAATAACCTCATCAAGCCCTTCTTTCGTTGTAGCGGTAGCCTCTTTATCATCAATATCTATGGCGGTAGGTCCCACAATGAGATTTCCGTGAACAGTAGGTGATATGAGAACGCCCTTACCCAGTTTACCAGGCACGGTGAATATCGTCTTATCAACATAAGTGCCGACAGCCTTGTCTAGAATGATATAATCTCCCCTTCTCGGAGTGATTGTTATTTTGCGGTTACTTACCATATTATGTATTTTGTCAGCATAGACACCTGCGGCATTCACTAAACATCTTGCCGTATACTCTTTCTTGTTTGTCTTTACCAGATAGCCCTCCTCAATTTTAACAACATCCAAAACCTCCGTATTGAAAAAAAACGTTATGCCGTTTTGGAAAGCGTTTTCGGCTAATGCAACAGTCATATCAAACGGACATATGATTCCTGCTGTGGGTGCATACAGCGCACCTGTTACACTTTCTGAAAGATTGGGTTCGATTTGCAAAACTTCTTCTCTTGTCAGTATTCTTAGTTCTTTTACACCGTTGGCCATTCCTCTCTCGTAAAGCTCTTGAAGTTTCGGCCGGTCTTCTTCGCTCAGGCAGATAACAAGCGAACCGTTTTTACGGTATGGAATGTCCAGATCCTTTACTAATTCATCCATCATCAGATTTCCAGATACATTCATTTTCGCCATCAAACTACCGTGTGCCGCATCAAATCCGGCATGGATAATAGCACTGTTGGCCTTGGTTGTTCCGCAGCAAACATCCTCTTCCTTTTCCAGAACACAAGCGTTCACTTTGTTTTTTGAAAGTTCCCTGGCTATTGCAGAACCAGTAACGCCTGCACCAATTATTATCACATCATACATGGCAAATCACCTTCTTTTCTTTTAACAAGAGCAAAGATTACCCCAGCCTTTCAGGTGGCGGGCTGCAGTTAATGTTTCTGCGGAGGTATATGTCTGCCGATTGTCAAAAAAATTATTTACTTTGCTAAGAATCATTTCCTGCTTCACCTTATAGTCTTTGAAAATACACGCATGGCAAGTGCACTTCAATTTTATGAATAGCATATCACCATGCGCTTAAATAGGGCTTTACCGCATTAAAAACTTATATTTAATAAGGCTTGCTCGTCATTCAACGGTTTATGTGACTGTGCAAACTGATTTAGTTAAGCATTTTCTTCCCTTATTGAACAGATTGCGTGAATACTGTCAATAGTATAAAGCTATGTAAGTTCCGCAGCTAAGACAGCGATTTGGCTAATGAGTACCAAAATGATTTCTCATTGCCAAGGTATTGACAAATACAGAAGCTGGGCAAGAATACCTCCTATTATAGGACCTGTTACAGGTATCCATGAGTAGCCCCAGTTAGAACTCCCTTTTCCTTTAATAGGGAGAATTGCATGGGCAATACGGGGACCTAGATCACGAGCCGGATTTATTGCATAACCGGTCAATCCACCCAATGACATACCGATTGAAACAATAACTCCAAATACCAATAGTTTCTCAACTCCTGAGGCAATACCTACGACATTACCAATACCAAGGATTGCAAAAACCAACACAAATGTACCGACTATTTCACTAAAAAGGTTAAGCCCGACATTAGGAATACTGGGTCCGGTGGAAAATACGCCAAGCTTTGTTTTTGGATCCTCCGTAGCATCGAATTGGCCTTTGAACAGAATATAAACGATAATAGCACCTAGAATTGCTCCTGCAAATTCTCCAAGAATATATACAGGAACCTGAGACCAGGGCGTGGAACCACCTACAGCCAGTGCCAAGGTCAATGCGGGATTCAAATGCGCCCCGGAAGATGAACCAAATACAAATGCAGGCAACAGCACCGCAAGACCCCATGCCAATGTTATTTGTATGGAACCTGCACCCTTCATGCCGGATTTATTCAGAGTAACGTTAGCTACTACGCCGTCGCCTAACAGGATGAGCATCGCAGTACCTATTAATTCTGCTATGAATATTAACAACATACTGACACCTCCAAAAAAATATGACCCCTCCTTATTTATTCTTCTTTTGCCCATCCGAAGGAACATTTTACTGCTTTGTTCCAGCCTTTTACTTTTTGTTTCCTGACTTCATCATCCATAGTCGGTTCAAAAATCTTTGAGATTCTCCAGTTCTTAATAACATCTTCCTTGGTATCCCAGTACCCTACAGCAAGCCCTGCCAAATAAGCCGCACCCATTGCTGTGGTTTCAACGCATTCAGGTCTGAGAACCGGCGCGTTTATTATATCCGACTGGAATTGCATTAAGAAATCATTGGCACATGCTCCGCCATCCACCTTAAGGGCGCTTAGCTTAATGCCGGAATCCTCTTCCATTGCTTTTAAAACATCATTTGTCTGATAAGCCAAAGACTCCAGAGTCGCGCGGATAACATGATACTTATTGCAGCCTCTCGTCAATCCGACTATGGTTCCTCTTGCATACTGTTCCCAATGTGGCGCCCCAAGGCCTGTAAATGCGGGGACTACATAACACCCGTTTGTATCAGACACTTTTCTTGCCATGTACTCGGAATCCGGCGAGGAATCAATTAGCCTCATTTCATCCCGAAGCCATTGAATAGCTGCGCCTGCAATAAAAATGGACCCTTCAAGGGCATAATTGACTTTTCCGTCCAAGCCCCAGGCAATGGTTGTAACAAGACCGTTTTTAGAAAATACCGGAGTTTCCCCAGTATTCATGAGCATAAAGCAACCCGTTCCATATGTGTTTTTTGCTTCACCCGGATTGTAGCATGTTTGTCCGAATAATGCGGATTGCTGGTCACCGGCAGCTCCGGCAATAGGTATTGCTCCACCAAAGTAGGAAGGGTCAGTATCACCATAGATATAGCTGGATGGCATTGCCTTTGGCAACATTGATCTTGGAATATTAAGCTCCGCAAGGATCTCATCATCCCAATCAAGGTTAATAATATTAAAAAGCAGCGTTCTTGAGGCATTGGAATAATCTGTTACATGGACTCGTCCATTAGTTAGCTTCCAGATTAACCAAGTCTCGATGGTGCCGAATAATAATTTTCCTGCTTCGGCTTTTTCTCTTGCACCTTCCACATTGTCAAGGATCCACTTTACCTTTGTGCCTGAAAAATAGGCATCAATGACAAGTCCCGTCTTCTGCCTTATTGTGTCAACCAATCCCTTTTCCTTTAATAAATCGCAGTATTCGGATGTTCTTCTGCATTGCCAGACAATAGCATGATATATCGGCTCCCCTGTCTCTTTGTCCCAAACTACTGTCGTTTCCCGCTGATTTGTTATACCAATGGCAGCAATATCTTCTGCGGTTGCACCGATCTTACGCATTGCCTCAGTTGCAACACCCAGTTGCGAAGCCCAGATTTCGTTAGCATCATGTTCCACCCATCCCGGCTTTGGATAGTATTGAGTAAATTCCTTCTGCGCTACACTGCATAACTCTCCCTTTGCATTGAACAGGATACAACGATTGCTTGTTGTTCCTGAATCTAATGCCATGACATACTTGCCCATACGTCCACACCCTCCTATTCATTTTCCACAAATATACAAGCTTTCGTCTTGATATTCTTGGCTGTTTCAAACATATGCAAAGTATACTTGTTTTAGTATAAGCTATCATAATATAAATTTTAATCTTTAGAATTTAACTGCACCTGTTTTATGTTATATAATTTTGACAATAAAAAGCGGTAACCCTGGAAATATTTCCAGAGAACCACTTCGCTGTGTTTACTCTTACTATATAAATCTATCCCCGTCAGACTGTGCGAAAACTGTCAGTAGTATTAAATCTATGCAAGTTTAGCGGCTGTAGATTGCTGCAATTTAGCGCTCCGTTACAACATCCTGTTTCTAGTCGCGCTCGCTGCGCAATCCATGCTTCGCTTTAAATCGCAGCAACCTCGCCGCTTTTTTACAATTGCATAATCAAATATAATAACTTGAATGTTAGAAAAGTTTTCGCACAATCTGCCGTCCTCAGTTTAAACTTCAAACTTAATCTTAATCTTTCTGTTATATACTTCAATTAATCCTTCGTCTTTTAATTCTTTAAGTACTCTAAATAGTGAAGGGCGCTGTACTCCAAAATAATCAGCAAGCTGCTTTTTCGTTAAGGGAAGCAAAACTATATCAGATCGCTGTTTTATTGATAACGCAAAAAGATAATCAAGAATATTTTTACGTAAGGATTTTTGTGAAAACATGACTATTTTACGGTTCATTCCCTGAGAATTCTGTGAAATGGATTTAATAAATCGCATGACAAAATTATAATCCTTAAGCAACATACAAACTGCTGATTTTGTCAGATGCAATAAGTGGCTATCAGTCATACAATAGATGTTGAAAGGAAATACGTTGTTATCACCAAAAAGCAAATTCGCAGCAATAATGCTTCCTGTCTTAAATTCGGTCATTATGCTTTCCGAACCATTTTGCGCAAGAGAATACGCCACAAGAGACCCTGACATAACCACATCGATCATTGTGCATTTATCGTCACGAGAATGAATAGTAGTGTTTCTCTTATACTTCCTTTCATATATTTCGCGTGACTTGATAAGCTCTGATAACATGTTTTCGTCAACATCTGCCAGAAGTGGTATTTGTTTAAGGCTATTTATATGCATTTATTAAACCCTCCATAAATTATTATGGCAAAAAGAAACATAGGTGTCTATATCGGGATATATGCAATTGCTATAATTTTAATAAATTAATATTACTCATAGCCGATTGCGAAATGTGACTTTTTAACGATAACATAAATTGGTAATATAATTCCAGCTTGTTCACTAGCTATATAACGAGCGGTAAAATTAAAAAACATAAAGAAACGGGCATGAAAACAAGAG
>JBMNTI010000111.1:0-8043 GCA_050945655.1 Acetivibrionales bacterium
TCCCGGTAATCGCCAAGGAGCCGGGTAGCAAGTCCCGGTGCGTCGCAGTAATGCGGGGTACTAAGCGGGATGGCCTGATGTAATAGCAGGCAAGCAAAAGTGCAGACCGTAACATAAAGTGAATTCTGCCGCATCGTTACATGTAACCCTGTGGACAGGGAGCAAGAGGAAGCCGAGCCATGCTTCGCTTTAAATCGCAGCAACCACGCCGCTTATTTGCAATTGTATGATCAAACAGCATAACCTGCACGTTAAAACAGTTTTCGCACAGTCTACCGATGCTTATGAGAGCGACCGCCGCATGATAACCATATTGGAAAAGTATGGGCTACCCGTGAGCAAAAGACCGCGCATCGGGACATGGCGGAGCGCGAGTCGGAGCCATGTCACCTGCCGGTATAAATAATCTACGCAATCCTGCTTTGCTTCACACATGATATCGGCAGCGGTTCCTATTGATGTTTAACGTTATGAGGCAGGTAAACATAAAATTAGCCTCTTTTTATTTTTTTATATTATTACGATATAGTTATTGAGGGGTGAAAATGAAGAAAAATAACCTTACAAAAAATTTAATTATCGTGGTTCTTATTTTTATAACCTTATGGTTTGGAGTAAGGCCGATTATCTCACGGCAAACAGGCGGAGGATATAAAAAAATTCGTACCGGGGAATTTGATTTTGCCGAAAATGAGTATGCAACCATTGTGATCGGCTCCGAACCCGAGGGGATAGCCGCTGCTCTGGCCTGCTCCCGTACGGGATTAAAAACCTTGCTTATTACTGAAGATGAAGGCCTTGGGAGTTATATTACACGGAGCATGATTTCCGAAATGAATCCCCAACAGGGAACTATAGGCGGGAAAAAGGTACTACTGAATCAGGGCATATATCAGGAAATATTCGGCAAGTTTACAGTAGGATTCAGTGGAACCGATTATGAAAATTCAATTAATAAGCTTGTTGAAAAAGAGAAAAATCTGCATGTCCTATATAACAGCGTTCTTACCGAAATCAATTCGGAGGGACAGATTATAAAAGGTATCCATGTTAAACAAGGTGAGGAAAAGAAATATTACGAAGCACGTGTTTTTATTGATGCGACACAAAACGGTGACCTTCTGGAATTGTGCGGCACACCTTACTTTAAAGGTTCCGATGATCTGGGGATTTCAAATTTTTATTCTCCGTTGCATTTCAATTTCCGCATAACGGGAGTGGATGTCGATGCATTGAAAAAGGGCCGAAAAACGACGAATTTTATCGATGAATTCAAGCTTGTTCTTTTGGCCTATCAAAATGCTAATCCGAGGACTAAAATCGTAACACCGTCCTTTATTATTTATAATGACAACGATCTGGTGATATCCGGATTACAGATTTATAATGTGGATGTGGAAGATGAAGAGGACTTAAAAAACGCTTATCAGGAGGCCGAAGAAGAGGCCAGGATGCTGACGGCCTTCTTGAAAAATATATTAGTTTCATTTAAAGACTGCACTTATAAAAATGGACCCGAAAACTTTTATATTCCTGAATATAAGCATTATAAAGGCCGCTATACATTGCAAGTAGCCGATATTCTTGAAAACACGGATTTCAAGGATAAAGTGGGATTATGCTCCCAGGCGGTGGATGCAAGCAAATTTGTAAGTGGCAATGTAAAATATATAGTAACAAAACCCAATGTCTATGCTATTCCCCTTGGAAGCATTGTTCCCATAAATCTCCAGAACGTATTAATGCTGGGTTCGAAGGCCGGATTTACATCATTAGCCGCTACAAGTGCTGGAAGTATACCGACCCGAATAACAGTGGGAGAGGCCGCCGGTCTGGTATCGGCATTCAGCATAACAAGAAATAATATTCCGGCACAGCTGCTTACCGCTAACGACAATGAATTGAAAGCATTGAAAAACTATATAAAAAGGGGAGGAGTAGAGCTTTCTGATTTCTATGAGAGAATTTTAATACCTGAAACAGAGGAAATACTGTCCGAACACTGGGCATATCAGTATATTAAAGAACTGGCCGAATACGGACTGATCTCAGGTGGAACAGAAAACGACTTTAAACTAGATTTTGAAGTCAGCCAGGATGTAATGGCAGTTCTCATTAAGAACGCAATGCTTAAGATAGCTCCCGATAAATACGATGCATCGGTCAATCAGGTTTTGAAACCTTATGAAACCCATGAACTGCTAACGGGTGACAAGGCAGCCGAAATTATTTTGGAGGCGCTTTTTCTTCCGTATGAGAAAGGGAACGCTCTTACTACACTAAAAAACTCCGGTATTATTCCTTCTCACATTACCGATCGGTTATCTTTGGGAGAGAAAGTAAAGCTTGAAACAGTATATGCACTGGTCATTGAAGCGGTTAAAGGCGCCCTTTAATTATCTTTTTCAGTGTCAGGAGAATGAACCGAGGCAAATCAAGCATACGCTTAACCCGCTTCGGTTCTTTTATAAGCCTGTACAGCCATTCAAAGCCTGATTTTCTCATAAATTCCGGAGCCAACTTTGCTGTCCCGGCAAAAATATCAATAGAACCGCCGATACCCATTAAAACCTTGCAATTTAGTTCTGACGAAT
The DNA here is from genome assembly GCA_050945655.1 of Acetivibrionales bacterium. Lineage (GTDB taxonomy): Bacteria > Bacillota > Clostridia > DSM-8532 > DSM-8532 > DTU059. Next base: position 2,595 of record JBMNTI010000111.1, read on the forward strand.
ATTTATGGATCCACTTTTCCTGTTTAGGCGCGCCTAAACCTACCAGAAGTATTTCTGCCTTGGATTCATTGATTTGCTTTATTATTTTTGGAATATCACTTTCATCAAAATAACCGTTTCTAAAGCCCATTATCTTTGCATTAGGGTAGTCCGAGAGTATATTTATCGAAGCTTTCTCGGCAACACCCGGCTTGCCTCCGAAAATAAAAAAGCCGGTTGGCCTTATTTTTGTGTTTATTAGAATCCTCTTAACCAAATCTATGCCTGAAACTTTTTCTTTAAGCTTGTTTCCAAGCAATCCGGAGGCAAATACCACCCCAGCGCCGTCAGGCACGACAAGCTGTGCGCTATTTAATATATTTTTAAGCTCAGGTTCCCTGTTGGCTTGCATGATGATCTCCGAATTTGGTGTAAAAATCTTATTCGGAACCTGACCGTTTAACATGCACAATACTTTATCCAGAGCTTCGTTCATGGTGACATTATCTATCATGACACCGTGTACATTTACTTTTCCAGGCATAGTTTCCCCCTGTTTTGCCTTTAATACATCTGTCAATGATTATACTAGAATCGCCTGAGTTTGAAAAGAATATACTTTAGGCGCAAAAATTGTTGATGGAATTCGCATAAAGAAAGAAATTTATTATTTGTTAGCGGGAACCGGCTAAATAACGGTTTTATTGACCGGAATTTATTCATTGTGATACAATCAATTAGCCGATAAGAAAAATTTTAGGAGTGGAATCGTATGAATATCTGCATTATCGGATTGGGCTATATCGGCCTTCCAACCGCTGCTATGTTCGCAACTCATGGCCATCGCGTTTTAGGTGTTGATGTAAATAAAAAAGTTATCGATGCTTTAAATAAAGGAAAGATTATTATTGAGGAACCTAACCTTGAGGATACTGTCAATGCCGCCGTTAAATCCGGCTTTCTGAGCGCAGCCCTGGAACCGGAAGAATCAGACGCATTTATCATTTGTGTGCCTACACCTATAAAACCCGACAAAACTGCCGATCTTACCTATGTGGAAAGCGGAATTCGCAAGATTATTCCCTACTTAAAAAAGGGGAATATTATTATATTGGAATCAACATCACCTCCGGGAACAACCAGAGATTTTATCGGGTCGATTTTGCGGGAAGCCGGTTTTATCCCAGGCGAAGATGTCTATTTGGCCTACTGCCCCGAAAGAGTTCTTCCGGGACGCATCTTAACCGAGCTTGAGGAAAACAGCCGTGTTGTCGGCGGAATAAATGAAGAATCCGGTCGTGTTGTAAAAGAATTATATAAGAGCTTCGTAAAAGGTGAAATATATATTTCCGAGGCTACCACCGCAGAGATGTGCAAACTCATGGAAAACACTTACCGGGATGTCAATATTGCTCTTGCAAATGAACTGGCTGTGCTTTGTGAGGAGCTGGGAGTCAATGCATGGGAAGTAATTAAATATGCAAATAAGCACCCCCGTGTGAATTTACACATGCCCGGACCCGGTGTTGGAGGCCATTGCATTGCGGTAGACCCCTGGTTCATTGTTGAAAAACAGCCTGAAAAAGCAAAGATGATAAATCTGGCGCGAAGTACCAATGACGCCATGCCCGAGTATGTTTTTCAAAGAATAAATGATTTGACAAAAGAAGTTGAAGGTAGAATAAAGATGTGCATATTAGGTGTCACATATAAGCCTAATGTGGATGATATGAGAGAGAGTCCGATTATTGAGCTCATACACCTTCTGAAAAAACAAGGCAATTTTGAATTGGTTGTGGTAGACAATCATGCCGACTTTGACGGTTCAAAGGAAAGAGATTTGTATGCGGCCGCGCAAAATGCCCACCTTCTTGTGTTGGCCGTCAATCACAATGAATTTAAAGAACTTGATTTTGCAAGACTTAAAAACAATATGAAATGTCCGGTGGTTTTTGATATGAGGAATTTCTGGGATGCTGACACAGTTGAGAAGGCCGGGCTGGAATATCATCTTCTCGGTTGGGGGAGGAATAAGTTGTGAAGAAAGTTCTGATGGTTGCCCATCAGTTTCCCCCGGTTGGCGGGTCGGGAGTGCAGCGGAGTGCCAAATTTGCAAAATATCTGCCTCTTTATGGGTGGGAATCGGTGGTGTTTACCAGAGACAATAAAAAAATGGTTCTTAGAGACGAATCTATGCTGAAAGAACTTCCGGAGAATATAGAGATTATCAGAACTCCCGCTTATGATTTGACAGTTCTTCCCTGGGTATTTAACAAGGTTGGAAAATTTGTAGCCTGGAAAATACTGATACCCGACGGTGAAGTGCTTTGGATGAAAAAAGCTGTCGGAACTTGTCTCCAACGAATCAAAAAAGGAGATATAGATGCTGTTTATACTACTTCGGCACCATATAGCGACCATCTGTTCGGTCTGGAAATAAAAAAGCATTATCCGCAGCTATGGTGGGTAGCTGATTTCAGAGACGAGTGGACCAATAACCCGTATTTGATCGACAAACCCCACAGGCTTTCCCGAATGAAAAAAGAAAGAGAGATGGAGAGGGAAGTATTAAAAAAAGCAGATGTTCTGGTGACCAATACTCCCGTTATGAAGGAAAACTTTGTCAGGCTGAATCCGGGCCTTGATCTGGAAACAAGAATGCATGTTATTCCCAATGGATTTGATACCGAGGACTTTGAGCATCTGGGACAGAAAAAGATTAAAAATTCAAGATTTACATTAACTTATACAGGGGCTTTATACGGCCGCAGAAAGCCCGATTTGTTCTTAGAAGCAGTAGGGAATTTAGTGAGAGTGGAGAAAATACAAAAAGAGAGAATTTTGATTCGCTTTATTGGAAGCTTCAAGCGTGATGTACTGCAAGGACTTATCCGGTTAAACGGACTTACGGGAACAGTCGACACAATAGGCTACATGGAGCACGGTGAATGTCTTAAAAACATGATGGCTTCGGATGCCCTGTTGCTGATTGAAGGAGGAGGTCCGGGTTCGGAGGCCTTTTACACAGGTAAAGTTTTTGAATATATACAAACCGGCAATCCCATATTGGCGGTAATACCTGAAAATGGTGCGGCTGCCGGACTCATACGCAGCACAGGGACAGGCCTAGTATGCGATTGGTCTGATGTAAAAGCTATTGAAAAAGGGTTTCTTGATATGTATAATAGCTGGGAAAAAGATGAGCACATCATAGAACCCAATAATGAAGAAATTGCCCGCTATGATAGAAAGGCTCTTACCGGGAGCCTTGCCGAACTCTTAAATAAATCGGAATAAATATCCTAAAAGGGAGGATGCGAAATGAAGGTTGTTGATGAGAAAGGACGTATTTTTGGCAAAATCAATATTTTTGACTTGATTGTTCTGCTTACATTAATAGTATTGATCGGTGCTGTCGGCTATAAGGTGGTTACCGACAAAATCAAAGCTTCGGGAAAGGTTCCTGTAACAAACTATATTGTTACGGTTAAGAGTTTCGCAATGCCTCCTTCTTATACCGAAGCTCTCAAAATGGATGATAGGATTTATTTTGACAACGACGGGTTTGTAAATGCAAAAATAATTGATGTAAGAGAAGAACCTGCCATGATAACGGTTCAAACAGCCGACGGCAACCTTATAGAAACCCAGAGCCCTAATCTTGTGGATGTTACTATTGATCTAGAGGTAGCCGACAAGCACGACTTACCTGATATAAGGATAGGTCGTTATGCAGTTGCAGTAGGAGGAAAGTTTACTTTAAAGACTATTTATGCAATGGGTATGGACAGCGTAGTAATGGACATCAGAAAAAAATAAAACAGAGGTATATCCATGTTGGAATTATGGTTTATGGAAAGCCTAACATATCGCTTTACTTTAGCCTTTCTGGAAATAATAAAACAAAGCTTTATCGGCAGACTGGTGGAAAGAACCGGAGAAATCATTGTTAACAGCAAGGTTTCTTCCTGTTTGCGTTTTATTGCCACTCGTGCATTTAAACCCGAAAGCTCATTTTTTTATCGGCTATTAGAAAGCATCAATAAAAAGAGTGCCGGATTCAGAGGAAGAATGCTTGTCATTTTAAAGGAAAGCAGAATCTATGCCTTGCTCAGCAACTCAAAAGCCTTCTTTTTAATTAACTTGTTCTTAATTCCGATGGTTGCGTTCTATCCATTTATTGATGAGATAGGCAGGGATTTATTGGGCTGGTTTTCTTTGTTCGGATTATGGGATGAGGCATATCTTTTGATATCCGTAATATATGTTTTTATGGTATGGTTTTTTGATAAAAGAGAAAAACCTCTTGTCAGCACCCCTGTAGGTTCTCCAATGCTGTTTCTTATGGCGGTATCCTTATTTCTATGTTTCAGGTACTCCACATTCCCGCAGATGGGCTTTGAAGGGTTTCGTTTAGTCACCCAGTACATGTTATGGTTTTTTGTTCTAAACAGCTTTTTGTCGGAGGACAAGAAGGCATATCTGGTAACCAGACTCCTGGTATATGCCGGGGGAATCATGGGTATTCATGGACTTATCCAATTTATTCTGAAAGTTCCCACTCCCGCACACTGGACCGATTTTGCCGAGGGCAGCACGGGTACGAGGGTTTTTTCAATAGTTGAAAGCCCCAATATCCTTGGCAGTATACTGATTTTAATGATTCCTCTGTGTCTGGCTCTGGTTCTTCAAAGAGACAGGGGCTTCGCAGATAGATTAATATTTTTTGTACTGCTTGGAGCCATGAGTTTAAGCTTAGTCCTTACCCTATCCAGAGGTGCGTGGTTAGGAGCTGCTATAGCGATGTTCATATTCTGTCTTGCCATAAATCCTCGCTGGCTATTCCTCCTTGGCGCCGGGGGAGGAGCAATGCTTCTGTTTCCACCGGTGATGGATAGGATAACATATATGCTGTCTCCGCAATATAAGATAAACAGTATGACAGGAGGCAGGCTTCTCCGTTATCAAATAGGTTGGGATTTATTCACGCGGCGCAAATGGACCGGTGTAGGTTTGGGACACTTTGGCGGAGCGGTGGCAATGAATAATAGGAGACTTGTGCCCGATACGTTTTATATGGATAATTTCTGGTTAAAGACTGCCGTGGAGATGGGCATCTTGGGTGTGGCGGCTTTCGCGGTATTAATAGCATTTCTGGTGTTTTGGTCTATTCGTGCAATTAAGCAAAGCAAAGATTACGACACAAGTCTTGTAACAGCGGGAGGTTTCGCCGGCCTTTGCGGTGTCCTGTTCCATAATCTTATGGAGAACATATTCGAAGTACCCTATATGGTAGTGTATTTCTGGACTATCGCCGCACTGGTATTCTATTTTGGATTCAGGAGCAAAAAGCAGGTGCCATAGTAGCCATTGTTTGATAGTTCTTTCATAATGATTTCAAAGTATATGACATCTGACTAAGCATTAGGTATTCTACCTTACTCCTTCAGCATATGATATGCGGTTGCAA